>JAHFAO010000139.1 GCA_023250515.1 Deltaproteobacteria bacterium
CGATTGCCGATTTTAGATTTTAGATTAAGGAGAAGAACAATGGATAAAACATTTTGGATCGGCTCTCTCTCCGGCAGCAATCTAAAATCCAAAATCTAGCCAAAGATATTTGAAATTTTGCTGGGCCTGTTGAAAAACCTCCGTTCACCCTTCGACGCGCTCAGGGCGAACGGAAAGGAGCTTGAAATCATTGACAATTATCCGTTCATGCTGAGCTCGTCGAAGCACAAAATGTTAGAGATAAATTCTCACATTCGGAGCGTAAGAATCTAAAATCTTCAGTCCCTTGATCCCTTCTTCCCTCCCTACCATCTTCCCCTTCAACCATCCATTCTCTAATCCTTCGATGACAACCTCGACCTCGTGGTTGATCTGACTCTCTGCGGCCTGAACCAAAACCGGCAGGTAGTTCCTGCTATAACCTTTATAGGCACCACTCCCTTTATCTATCGCGTGTTCCACCAGGACAGAAACGCATTGTCCAATAAAACGACGGTAAAACTCTCGCTTCTTTCTCGCCCCCAGTTCCCGCATCTTCTTGGCCCGCTCTTTCTTAATCCCCAGGGGCACGTGATCGGGAAGGGTGGCCGCCACAGTTCCAGTGCGAACCGAGTAGGGAAAGACATGAAAATAGGTCAGGGGAAGAGAATCGAAGAATTCCATGGAGCGGTAGAAATCATCCTCGCTCTCCCCGGGAAATCCCACGATGATATCGCTGCCCAATGCCGCATCCGGAAGCACCTCCCTCGCCCTGGTTATGATGTCCCGATAATAGGCGGTGTCATAGTTGCGACGCATCTGTTTAAGGATCCTATCTTCTCCTGCCTGCGCGCAAACATGGAGGTGAGGGCAGAGCACATCGGACTGAGCCAGGAGTTTCAGCAAGCGATCCGGGACTTCACGCGGATCGAGTGAGCTTAAACGCAAGCGCGGGATCAACCGGCTCTCGACAATCTTTTCCAGTAGAGAGGTCAAGTCTGTTTTGGGTTTAAGGTCGTGCCCGTAGCCGCCGAGGTGAATGCCGGTCACGACAATCTCAACAAAGCCCTCTTCTGCAAGGGAGCGGAGCTGATTCAGGACCTCTTCGGGAGGGACGCTGCGACTGCGCCCTCGTGCGGTCGGGATAATGCAGTAGGTACAGGAATAGTTACAGCCTTCCTGAATCTTCAAGAAGGCCCGCGTGCGACCGGGGAGCTCCTTTGCGCCCAACACTGAAACTCCCCGCTCCATCTTCACATTCCCGACAGATATTCTTTCCTCCTCCGGGAGACCGGGCTGATCAACAAAGCGGAGCAAATCATCCAAACGGTTCAGCCCTACGACAAAATCCACCCCCGGCAATCGGGCCACCTCCTCAGGGCTGACCTGAGCGTAGCAACCCGTAACCAGCACCCTCGCCTCGGGGCTTAGCCGCTTGGCGCGCCTTACGAGTTGGCGCGCTTCCCAATCCGCACGGTCCGTCACAGTGCAGGTATTGATGATGTAAAAATCAGCCCTCTCATCAAAAGGCACAAAGGAGTGTTGCTCGCTACCCAGACGCTCTTGAATAACCGCAGAATCATACTGATTGATCTTGCAGCCGAGCGTGGTTATGGCAATGCGCATCTTTTATTATTTTCGATTTTAGATTTTGGATTTTAGATTTTAGATTAATCCAAAATCCAAAATTTATCCCTTCCCTATATCTTTCTAATGGATTGCTCTCTGTATCCACCCACCGCCCAAGACCTGATCTCCCCGGTAGAGGACCGCTGCTTGGCCAGGAGTGACTGAAGGAGAAACTTCTTGGAAGAGGATCTCACATCTCCCCTTCCCGTTGGGGTGGACCAGACATGGCACCGACGGCGAGCGGTAGCGGAGCTGGACCTCGGCTGAAATCTCCTCTTTTTCCGGAGGCTCAATCCAGTTAACGGAATGGACCGCCAAGCCTTTACAACCGAGCTCCTCTCTCTTCCCTACCACGACCCGCCTTTGATCCTCATCGATCTCCAAGACATAGAGGGGATGAGCAGCGAAGAGTCCTAAGCCCTTTCTCTGTCCGATAGTCAGGCGGTGGATACCTTCATGATAGCCCAACACCTTTCCTGATCGATCAACAATCTCCCCACCACAGAGATCGTCCCCTTCAGCGAAGGACTCGACCAAGGCTTTATAGTCACCGAAACAGATGTCCTGGCTCTCGGGTCGATCCGCAACACTCAACCCAAGACGATTTGCCCTCAGGCGCACCTCATCCTTAGCCAAATGACCTACAGGGAAAAGGGTATGGGCCAACTGCTCCTGAGAAAGGGAGAAAAGAAAGTAAGACTGGTCTTTGCCTCGATCGGTGCCGCGCAAAAGAGATGAACGGCCAGTGAAGGGCTCGTGAACAATGCGGGCGTAGTGTCCCGTGGCGACGTAATCCGCCCCCTGTTTCTTCGCCCACTTGAGCAGACTGCCGAGCTTAAAATCGCGATTGCACGCTACACAAGGATTGGGCGTGCGGCCCTGAAGATAGCTCTGAGCGAAAGGCTTAACGACTGTCTCATGAAACTCAGAACGCATGTCCAGGAGGGTGTGAGGTATGCCGAGTATGTCTGCTACTTCCTTGGCCCCCACATGATCGGAGCAATTCCGTGGTCCTTTACGTCCGCCCTCCCATAAACGCAGGGAAACCCCTGCCACTTCATATCCTTCCTCTAAGAGAAGGCCGGCGGTGACAGAGCTATCCACTCCGCCGCTCATGGCTACGACGACTTTCTTTTTGTTTTTAATACTCATTGAAAAACAGCTAGCTCTTAGTATTTGCCTCTCTCAGCAACTCCTTGACCCTTCGCAGGGCTTCGTTATCCTCGGCCTGCCGTTCTTCCAAACCCCCTTGCCGGGTGCTCAACTCATTGATCTGCTGCTCCAGCTTCTGGACATATTCAGCCAGATTCCCAATCGCCTTGGCGACTGGGTCAGGCAAACGATGGTGATCCAGATCGATCATGTGCGCCACTGGGTCCCGATGCACTCCTTCTCCCTCAACCACCCTTCCGGGTATCCCCACGACTGTGGAGTTGGGCGGAACGCTGTTAACCACAACCGAACCCGAACCTATCTTACTGTTGCGACCGACGATCACCGGGCCGAGGACCGTTGCCCCGGCACCGATGATCACACAGTCTTCCACCGTTGGGTGTCTCTTTTCTTTTTTCAGGCTGGTCCCTCCCAAGGTCACGCCCTGATAGATGGTCACGTCATCGGCGATCTCAGCGGTTTCCCCGATCACTACCCCCATACCGTGATCGATAAAAAAGCGCCGCCCGATTTTTGCCCCTGGATGGATTTCGATTCCAGTAAAAAAGCGGGCGAGGCTGCTGAGAAAACGGCTTAACCCCTTAAGCCCTTTTCCCCAGAGAAAGTGAGCTAACCGATAAAAGAAAAGCGCGTGAAACCCAGGGTAGGTAAATAGGATCTCCCAGACATTACGTGCGGCAGGGTCGCGCTCAAAAACGACCCGGATATCTTCTCTAAGGGTATCCCACATGAATGAGTGATTTAGTGAATTAGTGACTTAGAAATTGGGACGGGTGAGGATGCGAAACTAGCTCACTGACACACTAGCTCACTAACTCACTGCCTTTCACTTCTTTGAGTCTTTATAGAGCTTGTAATCGATGCTATCCACTACGGCCTGCCAACTCGCCTCAATAACATTATGGGAAACCCCTACGGTGCCCCACTGATCTTTTTTGTCTCCTGACTCGATCAAAACGCGGACCGATGCACCCGTTCCTTCACCGGAAGAGAGGACCCGGACCTTATAATCCAGCAGCTCCACCTCCCTGAGAGAGGGATAGAATTTGGTCAGTGCCCTTCGCAACGCCTGGTCCAAAGCGTTAACAGGACCATTGCCCATCGCCGCCGCATGTTCCATAGTCCCATCCACCTCCACCATGATCGTGGCCTCGGAGATCGGAGGCTCACTTTCATTTCTTTTTTCATCGATGACGCGAAACCCAACCAGACGGAAATTCTTTTTCTTTCTTCCCAATGCCTCCTGGATGAGGAGCTCAAAGGATGCCTCGGCCGCCTCAAACTCGTAGCCTTGGCTCTCCAGATCCTTGATCCGGCGCAGGATCTCCTGCACGGCATGATCTTCGCTCTTGAGACCGATGCCGTATTCCTTGGCCTTGTAGACGATATTGCTCCGACCGGCCAGATCCGAGACCAAAACTCTCTGGCGATTACCCACAAGCTCGGGATCGATATGCTCGTAGGTCTCCCGATTTTTGAGAATCCCCGCCACATGCATCCCACCTTTATGCGCGAAGGCGCTATCCCCCACATACGGCTGATGCTTGTTGGGAATGATGTTGGCAAGCTCATAAAAAAAGTGGGAGACCTCGCGCAGCTTCTTTAGCTGTTCGGGCTCGATGCATCTCTTTCCCATCTTAAGTTGCAGGTTGGGGATCAAAGAACAGAGGTTGAGGTTGCCGCACCGTTCGCCAAATCCGTTGATGGTACCCTGCACCTGACGCACTCCCATCTCCACCGCAGCCATGGTGTTGGCAACAGCCAGCTCTCCGTCGTTATGACAATGAATCCCCAGTGGAGTGGAGACTTTCTTTTGAACCTCCGCAAGGGCTACGCGGATATCGCTTGGGAGACGACCGCCATTGGTGTCACAGAGAACGATCCAGTCCGCTCCCCCCTCCACAGCCGCCTTTAGGCACTCCAAGGCATACTCAGGGCTGGAGCCGTAACCGTCAAAGAAATGCTCCGCGTCAAAAATCACCTCATCCACCCGCTCCTTCATGAAGGCGATAGAATCTGCAATGATCTCCAGGTTCGCCTTCTTGCTGATCCTCAGGTCATCGCGCACATGAAGATCCCAAGTCTTCCCCACAAGAGTAACCACCGGTGTATCGGCATCTAAAAGGGCTTTGAGGTTGAGATCATGAGACGGCCTGGCGCTAGGTTTTCGGGTCATACCGAAAGTTGCAATCTTGGTCTTCCTGAGCTTGAACCTCTTAACCTCCTTAAAAAAATCCGTATCCCGGGGATTTGAGCCAGGAAAACCACCTTCAATGTAGTCAATGCCAAGCTCCGCAAGCTTCTCCGTAATCCGCAGCTTGTCCTCGAGAGTGAAGGAAATGTCTTCCGCCTGACAGCCATCCCTCAAGGTTGTGTCATAGATCAAAACGTCCTTCATAAATTCCCCTGCTTTTCGATAAACGCGGCATGCAGTACGCGAATCGCAAGCTCTGTATACTTCTCATCAATCACCACAGATATCTTAATTTCAGATGTGGAGATCATCTCTATGTTGATCCCTTCGCGTGCGAGGACCTGAAACATCTTCGCCGCCACTCCCGCGTGGGTCCGCATCCCTACTCCGACGATGGAGACCTTTGCAATATGAGGATCGACCGTGACGCCCTTGGCCTGAATAACGGACGCGGTTTTTTCAACCAGGGAAATCGCCTTCTTATAATCCGCCTTGGGGACGGTAAAAGTCAAATCAGTCGTCCCATCCTCGCTGGCATTCTGAATGATCATGTCCACGATAATGTTAGCTTCCGCAATCGGGGTAAAGATCTGAGACGCTAGTCCCGGGCGGTCCGGCACTCGCAAGATCGTGATCTTGGCCTCATCCTTGTCATAGGTGACTCCGGAAACCAAAACCGAATCCATACTTTCATCCTCCTCTACCAACCATGTCCCTTGAACGTCCGTGAAACTTGAGCGGACATGGACAGGAACAGCAAATTTTTTGGCAAGCTCTATGGAACGGATCTGGAGGACCTTGGCACCGGTGCTTGCCATCTCAATCATCTCCTCGTGGGAAATCCGATCTAACTTCTTGGCCGTGGGGCAAATGTCCGGATCCGTGGTGAACACCCCCTCCACATCCGTATAGATCTCACAAACCTTGGCGTTGAGGGCTGCCGCCACAGCCACAGCGCTGGTGTCGGACCCGCCCCGACCCAGGGTCGTAATGTTATCCTCTTCGTCCACCCCTTGGAAACCCGCCACAACCACAATCTCCCCATCTTTCAACGCCTGAATGATCCGGGTTGAATCAACACTCTTAATTCTCGCCTTGCCATAGGCGTTATCGGTCTCAATGCGTATCTGATGCCCCAAAAAAGAGCGCGCGGGATGTCCTAAATCTCTGATCGCTAAGGTCAAAAGGGACGTAGATACCTGCTCCCCCGAAGCCAACAGGACATCGCGCTCCCTCTCATCCGGCGCCTCGGAGACCTGGTGGGCCAAGGTAAGAAGTCTGTTGGTCTCCCCAGCCATTGCCGAAACGACCACGATGATCTCATGCCCTGACTCCTTCGCAGCCACAACCTTCCTGGCGATATCCTTGATCCGCTCCACCGTTGCCACAGAGGTCCCGCCATATTTCTGCACGACTAATGCCATCTCTGCTCCATTTTGGATTTTAGATTGCCGATTTTAGACTTCGTCGTGAGCTCAGTCGAACGATTCAATCCAAAATCCACAATCCAAAATCTAGCCAAAGATATTTGAAATTTTGCTGGGCCTGTTGAAAAACCTCCGTTCACCCTTCGACGCGCTCAGGGCGAACGGAAAGAAGCTTAAAATCATTGACAATTATCCGTTCATGCTGAGCTTGTCGAAGCACAAAATGTTAGAGATAAATTCTCACTTTCGCAGTGTAAGAATCTTTGTGTCCTTTATCCCTTAAACCCTTTAATTCTTGATCGTTTGTCATCCCTTAATCCCGTGATGATCTCTTCATAGAGATTGCCATAGGCAGTGAAGGTCAGTTTTCGCTTGTTGCCATTGGCGTAAGCAAAGGCAACATGCAGGTACTCTTCAACCTCTTTCAGGGGAAGATGGTCGAACCATTCGACCACGCTCACGCCCTCGGAAAAGAGATACTCTCGGAGATTCAGTTCTTCCATCTCTCTCTGACTGCTCACCCTGTAGAGGTCGATATGATAGATCGGCAGCCGCCCGTCGTATTCGTTGATCAGAGTAAAAGAGGGGCTGCGAATCCACGCCTCTTCACCGACTTCTAACCCTTCGGCCAGCCCCCGCACAAAACAGGTCTTCCCGCTCCCCAACTCACCGGTCAGCCCAATAATCTCTCCTCCCTTGAGTAGCAGCCTACCCAGCTTTTTTCCCCATCCCCGCGTCTCAAGGGAAGAGCGGGAGATAGCACTAAAGGACCTCATTGCAAAATGAAAATTGCAAAATGCAAAAGTCAAAATTTCCGGGCCCCTTCTTCATTTTGCACTTTGAAATTTGCATTTTACATTTTGCCTTGCGCCTGTTGCCTTCTGCCTTCTGATAGCTGGCGTAGCCCCAGGGGAAGCCCCTCCACCACATCCGAGGCGATCAGCCCGATTTCCCCTCTAGCTCTGGCCACTTGGTCAGCGACAAACCCGTGAAGAAAAACGCCGAGCTTGAGGGCCTCCTCCACCAAAAAACCTTGGGCTAAGAGCCCGGCCAAAATCCCTGCAAGCGCATCCCCCATTCCCCCGCTAGCCATCCCCGGATTCCCGGTGGGATTGATGAATACCTGTCCCTCCGGAGTAGCAATCACGGTCCTCGCCCCTTTGAGCACGACATAGCAGCGATGTTCTCGGGCAAAGGAGCGGGCAACGCCAACCCTGTCATGGTTGACTTTGCTAGTATCCGATCCTATGAGCCGCGCCATCTCTCCAGGATGGGGGGTAAGTACCGGAGGACTTCTCACACTGCGGAGTCGCTCCACCTCTTGCGCCAAATTGTTGAGTCCATCAGCATCGATCACCCAAGGGATCTCCAGGTTTCTAAGGAGCCACCTGAGCGTGCTCCGGACTGAATCCTTGACTCCTATCCCGGGACCGAAAAGTAAGGCACTCTTTTTGTCCAGCAGACGGTGCCAGTCCTGGTCGTTCAGCGGTTCCAGCTCTTCCTCTGAATTATCCTTCAAAGGCTCGGTCATAACCTCCACCAGAGAGCTGGCAAAAATATCATTGAGAGAACGAGGAGAGGCCAAGGTCACCAGCCCCGACCCCACTCGCATGGCAGCCCTGCAGGCCAAGATGGCTGCTCCTGTCTTCCCCCTGGAGCCTGCCATCACCAATAGATGGCCGTACGTCCCCTTATGCGTGTCTGGCTCTCTCAAGGGGATAAGCCACCGGATATCCTTGCTCTCCAGAAGCTCTGTCTGGGGGCATACCTCCTCGACTGCCTTTGGGTGGATACCGATCTCTGCCACTGCCAATTCGCCAACATAAGAGAGCCCTGGATAGATGACCTGTCCTAATTTGGGGTAGCCCAAGGCCACGGTCATCTCTGCCTTGATCGCTGTGCCGAGAGGCTTTCCCCGGTCCGAGTCCAACCCCGAAGGGAGATCTACAGCTACAACAGGAAGACCAGAGGCATTCATGATCGTGATGGCCTCGGCGTACAGACCGCGCACCTCCTCTTTAAGCCCGGTTCCCAAGATAGCGTCCACCAACAGCTTTTTTCCTTTCAACCGTTGACTGAGCAGCGCGAGGGATTCCTGCCTTACCTCAAAGACCTTTCCTCTCTCTTTAAGGTAAGCCCGTAGATTTTCAGCCGCATCGTGAGAGAGTTCCTCTTTCCGGGCCAAGAGAATGACCTCGCACGGCATCTTTTTTTTTTTGAGCTGGCGCGCAACAACCAACCCGTCGCCACCGTTGTTACCTTTCCCGGCAACGACTAGGACCCCACCCTTGGCGATCTTCCCGAAGCGATCCAACAAAGCTCTAGCCACCCCCTTCCCTGCGCGCTCCATTAAGACTAGACTGGGAATACCATACTTTTGGATCGTCAAGCGATCCAGCTCGCGCATCTCTAGGGAAGTCACAATAATCATAGTTCAAGACGTTTAAAACGTTTAAGCCGTTCAAGCCGTTGAACGAATTGAACCATTTGAACGTCTTGAACTA
>JAHFAO010000285.1 GCA_023250515.1 Deltaproteobacteria bacterium
GTCAAGCGATCCAGCTCGCGCATCTCTAGGGAAGTCACAATAATCATAGTTCAAGACGTTTAAAACGTTTAAGCCGTTCAAGCCGTTGAACGAATTGAACCATTTGAACGTCTTGAACTAATGGTATGTCTCTAAAATACCTTTACAACGATTTACCTTTTCCGTTCGCCCTGAGCAAGTCGAAGGGTGAATCTTTTCAACGTCTTTTCCTTCGTGGTTCGACCCTTCGGCTTTGCTCAGGACAGGCTCCCTCGACTGCGCCTTTAGTCCCGAGCTTGTCGAGGGATATCACCACGAACGGTGAGTAAAGCTTTTTATGAGACACTACACTAGCTACCCTCTTGCCCGAACTAGCAGATCTTTCATTTCTCTGACTGCCTGCTCCATGCCAACCATGACGGCCCGAGCGATGATGCTGTGCCCAATGTTGAGTTCGACGATTTCAGGGATGCGCGCAATCGGAAGAACGTTTCTGTAATTGAGCCCATGGCCTCCATGCACCTCCAGCCCCAAGCGGTGGGCAAAAGAGGCCGCGGAGGCAACTTCTTGGCATTCCTTTGTCTGGTCCCCAACGGCGTTGCAATAGCGGCCGGTATGAATCTCCACACCGTGGGCCCCTACTTCTCGGCTCGCCTCAATCTGGTTTTCTTGCGGATCGACAAAGAGGCTGACACGGATTCCCCGGCCCTGGAGCCGCTTCACCGCTTCCTGGACCTTGGCCCTATGAGTGAGCACGTCGAGCCCGCCCTCTGTGGTCAGTTCCTCCCGCCTCTCGGGAACGAAACAGGCATCATCCGGACGAAGCTTCTCGGCCAGACCCACCATCTCCGGGGTCACTGCCATTTCCAAATTGAGTTTGGTCTTCACTCTCTGACGTAATAGCTCAACATCCCGCTCCTGGATATGGCGGCGATCCTCTCGTAAGTGAACGGTGATCCCATCCGCTCCCCCCCTCTCCGCCAGGAACGCAGCCTCTACCGGGTCTGGGGCATCAATTCCCCTAGCTTGGCGCACGGTAGCTACATGATCGACATTGACACCGAGACGGATCATCGTTAATCGTGTACTCGTATAGTCGTTATCAGTAACGAATTATTTTTCGCTGCCCATCTCCAGGCGGATTTCCTCTGCGATCTCATGCGCCATCTGCCGAATCCTCTCCTCGTCTTCCCCTTCCAACATCACTCGGGCCAGAGGCTCGGTCCCCGAATAGCGGACCAAGATCCTGCCGCGTTTCCCCAACTCTTTCTCCGCCGCGGCGATTTTGTGGCGCACCCTTGGCAACCGGGAAATATCCTTTTTCTCCTTCACTCCCACATTGAGCAGTACCTGAGGAAGCCTCGTCATCACCTTCCTTAACTCTCCAAGCCGCTGCCCCTTCTCAACCATGATAGCAAGGAGCTGCAAACAGGTGAGACAGCCATCCCCGGTTGTATTGTGGTCGAGAAAAAGGAGATGGCCTGATTGTTCTCCACCCAAATTGTATCCTCCGTGCAACATCTCTTCGACCACGTAGCGGTCCCCCACAGCAGTCCGCACTACCTTGAGCCCCATGCCCTGAAGCGCAAGATCCAACCCTAGATTGCTCATCACTGTAGCCACCACGGTATTGCTCTTCAGGACTCCTTTCTCCTGCATCTCCTTGGCGCAGATGGCAAGGACATAATCCCCATCCACCACCTCTCCTTGTTCATCGATGAATATCGCCCGATCGCCGTCCCCGTCTAAGGATACGGCGAGATCCGCATGATGCTCTAACAGGGCCTGCCGTGCCGTTTCCGGATAGAGAGAACCGCAATCCCGGTTTATGTTTTCTCCGTCCGGATGAACCCCAATGGGGATGACTTCTGCCCCCAATTCGGACAAGACCTCAGGCGCCACCCGATAAGCCGCCCCGTGAGAGCAGTCGACCACGATCCTTAACCCCTCCAGGGTCAAATGACGGGGAAAGGTGTTCTTGAGAAAGACAATGTACCTTCCCACGGCATCGGAGATACGGAACGCCTTGCCAATCTCCGAGGCCGTTGGTCTGTATCGGTCAGTCTCACCTTTAAAAATCATCTCCTCCACCCGTGCCTCGACTTCATCTGGGAGCTTGAACCCCTCGTAAGAGAAAAATTTTATCCCGTTATCTTCGAATGGGTTGTGGGAGGCGGAGATCACGACACCGGCATCGGCTCTCATACTCCGCGTCAGGAAGGCCACGCCCGGAGTGGGCAAGGGACCAACGAGAAGGACATCTACTCCCACGGAGCAAATCCCAGAGGCCAGCGCCGTTTCAAGCATATACCCTGAAAGACGCGTGTCCTTACCAATGAGGATCTTATAACGATGCCTAGCGCTAGTCTTCGGCAATTTGGAAGGGAAAGAGGACCCATTTTTGCCTGAGCCGCTTGCAGGCTTGGGGACAGGATTATGAAGAACACGGGCAATTGCTCGACCCAGCTTCAACGCCATCTCGGACGTCATGGGCTCCAGGTTTGCGACGCCCCGGACCCCATCGGTACCAAAGAGGTGGCGTTTGCGGTTTTTCTTTCGCGGCTGCGCTGGTGACATCTCTTCTAGCTCCTCTTTCAAATGACTTATGTCTTTGGACTCGGAATCCGAATCTTAAAACGGTCTGGCCTCTGCTCTAACACTTTAATCTCTGGCGGGAGTTTTAGAGTCAAGGCCAGCGCGTGGTTGCCCGGTCCCAGCCCCTGGAGATCAAGATAAACCTGCTCTGCTCCCACTTGGAGTCGACCGAGGATGCGTTTGGGACCTGATAAGCGAAGGGTGACTCGACGTGGGCTCACACTGTACTCTCCCGCAAAGTCCTTCGCCTTCACCTCAACGCCCCTAAATTCCCTTGTCATCCACTCCTCTTCCAACGCCACTAAAACTGTAACCCGGTCGGGAATAAGGGTAAGGAGCTTTCCAGCGGGGGCGAGACGCACCACTCGGCTTTTTAGCTCCCGAGAACCGTCGAGTTCAAGCAGCTCGGTCTCCACTGAAGCCATGCGATTCACCTCCTGCGCCGGCCCCACAACCCTGATAGTCTCTGGACTAACCTCCACACGGGTAACCTTATAGCCAAAAGGTGGTTTCCCT
>JAHFAO010000140.1:0-2500 GCA_023250515.1 Deltaproteobacteria bacterium
GCCACTGATTTCGCCCTGCGCTATACCCTCAAACGGTGGGGCATGGAAGCGGGGCGTGACCTCACGATACTCCAGATCGGAGGCGTTCCGGAAATCTTGGGAGCTATGCAGGCGGGGTCGGTCGACGCCGGCGTGCTTTCTTCGCCATCGACGCTTCGCGCCAAGAAGGCCGGGATGAGAGAGCTCGTGGATATGGGAACGCTCGGGATTGACTATCCTGGCTCCTGTGTCGTCACCACGAAGAAATTCTTGCGGGAAAATAGGTCGACCGTCAAGTCGTTTCTGAAGGCTTTCACGGAAGGCACACAGAAAGCCCTGATGGACAAAGCTTTCGCCGGCAGGGTCATCTCGAAATACACTAGGGTGACGGACCCAGAGGTCGTCGAGGTAACCTATCTAGACTTTGTGCGGCACATCCAGCCGATTCCCAGACCCACGACGGCCGGCGTCAAACTCATTCTCGACCAAGTCTCCGCCACCGAGCCGAAAGCGCTTGGTATCAAGCCGGAATCTTTGATCGACGCCTCTATTTTGCAAGAGCTGGAGGCGGAGGGAATTCTTCCCCTAACGAAAAACTGAGGCCGACACCATGTGGCGGAGAATACAGTCTCTATGGCCCGAATTCAAAGGCGGGAGGTTCTGAATTGCCTTTTTTAGAAGCTAAAGTGGCAATTGTTACTGGCGGTGCAGGCGGGATTGGCAGGGCCATTTCCGACCTCTTCGCGAAAGAGGGCGCAGAGATTGTCATCGCCGTAAACGTAGGTTGCGCCATCTGGTAGGGTCGGAAATTTTTTGGTTCCTTGCCTCTCTCTAACCTTGAGCAGAACCAACCTTAATTCAATTCAAAAGGCCCGGGGGCGCTAGACCCACGGGCCTCTACAATTTTAAATCCGGCGGCGGCCTACTCTCCCATACGGCGACCGCATAGGTCCATCGGCGCTGGAGGGCTTAACGGCCGAGTTCGGCTGATGGTTATTGACACTAAAACGTGAGACCTGACGCGCATGCTTTTGTCTTTACCGGTTCCCGACGATGAGGGCGTAAACCTTCTTCATTTCGTTGCGGGGAAAATGCTGTGCGAGAGTCCGCATCACGATGGCCTTGTCACTATGGATCGACATACCGAGCCTGTCATATTCCTCCATGACGCGCTCCTTGAATTCATATTCGTGCTTGACGTGGCTGATGCATTCCTCGATGTGCGGTCGGAAAACTTCTATTTCTCTAGGCTCATAGTCTTCCATCAACAAGGGCAGGAGCGTTTCGTAACGCAGATCGTCGCTGGTCTCGAGAAAATTCCAACAAGTGGCAATGACGGCCTTTTTGTTGAGACCGAGGGCCCAGTGGATCGCTTCCACGGATTCGGGCTTACACTTCCATAACGTGATCCGGCCATTAGGTTCTTCGACGTACCAGACAGTTCCCTCAATGCCGGTCAACTTATCGTCTTCAGTAGGATGATTTCGTTGCTCCATCTGCGCGCGGATCTCGGCATATTTCGCGACCGGGTTTTCAGCGGCGACCATCTCGCCAAACACTGATGCACCGGGTACGTCCAACAAATTAAGCTTGTGAAGGGGGATGATGCGTGCGTCGTCGCGGCTTACGCCAAATAAAACTGCAACCGCAAGGTCCCGCTCGTAAACGACCAAATGCGTATTGCGCGCGCCGTAAATTTCAAAACTGATGTGGCAGTCATTAGCTTCGACGAGTTGCGGAATCGTTGGGTGGGTTCGCAACATCTCTTGCCACATGTCGAGAAATGCGCCCCACCGGCTGTTGCGCAGTGTCGGAGCCAAACGCAGCTTATAGGTTTGATGCCATCGGCCCTCAACGTCCCGATAACGATAAGCCAACACGTTCGTGCCATCCAGCTTTTCGTACAGATGAATCCTTTTAATCGGTGGAAAATGAAAGGAGCCGTCTTTGCCAAACGGGTAATGCAATTTCGGAGTGGCGAGAACGAGTTGCGGTATTTCCTCCTCACCCACGTGCGTGATCACCAACGCCCCGTAGCGGTGATCCGGCTTTTTGCACAGAAAACCACGCAGTCGCAAATTGTCATTGAACGGATCTTCGACATCAAAGGGCTGAAGCCACTTCGCATCGAGACCGATGACTTGCGTGGCAACCGAAAGAGATATTGCGTCAATGCCGATGTTCATCATTCGTTACCTTTGAGGTCAAGACGTGAGCGGGGTCGACGGAATGAGAGTTGCCAAAACCAGACTCGTTAAACTTTTCCACCGCTTTTATTTTTTACCGGCCGGATGATGGTCAGGCCGAGGAATCTGTAGTTGTCATCAAAACGAAAAATCACAGGAAAGTGCTTCAACTTTTCCTTACTCAACTCCCAGGGAAAGCCTCCATATGGAGGTTTTCTGATTTTGCTGCCGGGCCTTTCGATCTTAATGTCCACAACGTGCTCGTCTACGCTACACTTGACGCCGCTCTCCCTGAGCGTCACATACCGGTCAGCTGCTACGGAGATCTCGCGCCC
>JAHFAO010000140.1:7500-8843 GCA_023250515.1 Deltaproteobacteria bacterium
GATTCACGCGGGATTTCCCGTGTCCCGCGGTACTCGGGAACTGCCTTCAGGAAGGCCAGAGTCATTTAACTTACGGGACTATCACCCTCTACGGTTGTCCTTTCCAGGAGCCTTCAGTTATGACCTGGCTTGGTAACTTCCCGGGCTACACCCTAAAGCAGCCCCACAACCCCGATGGAATCGCTTCCAGCGGTTTGGGCTCTTCCCCGTTCGCTCGCCACTACTGAGGGAATCTCTATTTGATTTCTGTTCCTGGGGGTACTGAGATGTTTCACTTCCCCCCGTTCGCCTCACACGCCTATGAATTCAGCGTGCGATGATCCCGAATTACCGGGATCGGGTTGCCCCATTCGGAGATCTCCGGATCAAAGCCTGCTTAACGGCTCCCCGAAGCTTATCGCAGCTAGCCGCGTCCTTCATCGCCTACTCGTGCCAAGGCATCCACCATATGCCCTTAGTAGCTTGACCATATTCGCCACTGCTACCTAAGCGCAAATTGCAGCTTGTTACCCGTATTCAGTTGTCAAAGAACAAACGCTACGCGAACTAGCGTTCGCGAGTGACTAGTCATTAGTGACTAGTGAATAGCTATCAGGTTTTTTCCTAATCACTATCCACTAATCGCTAGTTCTTACAATGGTGGAGCTGATCGGGATCGAACCGACGACCTCCGGCTTGCAAAACCGGCGCTCTCCCAACTGAGCTACAGCCCCGACTGACTATTTTTCGCCGGAAATTTTTTCCAGCTTTGAGCTGGTAGCCGATGACCGATCAACCACTAGCCCCTCCTGACCCCATCTCCCGGTCACCGCTGCTGTGAAGGATGGATAAGGAAGGGCTAAATGAAGGATTGCTCCAAAACACCTCCTCTTTCAGCTTACCCCTAGCAGATTCCCCTCTATGTTTGGTGGGCCTAGGTAGAGTCGAACTACCGACCTCACCCTTATCAGGGGTGCGCTCTAGCCAACTGAGCTATAGGCCCGATCTTATTCCCAGCTAACAGCCTATAGTTCCTCGCTATATGCCAAAAAGCGAATCCACCTTAACTCCGGCGGATGAGTGGGCCATTAGCCACTCGCTCAACTTCAAATCTCCCGGTCTCTCAAAACTAAATAGTAGCGGTTTAGGACTCCGACTGCCTCGCTATCCAGGCAGGATGCCTCGCCGCTCAATAAGCGGCAAGGATTGACCTGGATCTCTCGCATCCGTATGGAGCGAGATCTCCTTAGAAAGGAGGTGATCCAGCCGCAGGTTCCCCTACGGCTACCTTGTTACGACTTCACCCCAGTCACCAGTCATACCATAGGCGGCTGCCCCCCTTGCGGGTTAGCGCACCGACTTCC
>JAHFAO010000141.1 GCA_023250515.1 Deltaproteobacteria bacterium
TCGCGCAAATATTCCGAGCACGCGGTGGAAATGACCTGACACCGCGCCTTGCATCATTAGCGATCCCTACCTTGGTCATCAACGGAGAATACGATAATTCTTTGCCTGCCGGGCAGAGGACAGCCGCGCTCATACCCGGAGCGATTCATAAAATACTTCCGAACACCGGCCATGCCTGCTGCATCGAGGATCCCGCAGGTTTTGATGCGCTCGTGGTTGAGTTTTTAAAGTCGCAAGGTCTCATGCCATACGCCTAGACAACGGTGTTACTCATCAAGTCAAGCCATCTTGGTCTCCAATGCCCGTAAAATCTTTTCCTGCACCCCGCCAAAGCCGCCATTAGACATGACCACAATGACATCGCCCGATTTGGCCTCCTCAATCACATAGGGCGAAATCTCATCTGCCTTCTCGACAAATACGGCGCGACTATCCCCGTAGAGGCGGTTGATCTCTTGGACTACCTTTGCGGGCGAAAGCCGATCCCCCTCAGGAATCTTCTCGGGCTGATAGAGTCCGGCCACGACAATCCGATCCGCGCGCCCGAGGGTTTGAGAGAACTCGTTTTCAAAAATCCGCCTCCTGCTGGTGTTGCTTCTGGGCTCGAAGATGGCCCAGATCCTGCGTCCCGGATAGGCCGCCCTGACCCCCTCGATTGTCTCCTGAACTGCCGTGGGATGATGAGCAAAGTCATCGATGACCATTATTCCCCCTGCTTCACCCTTAACTTCCTGGCGTCTCTTTACGCCCGAAAAGGTTACTAACCCTTCCACCAGAACACCCCGCTCTAATCCGAGTTCCCTGCCTATCGCATAAGCTGCCAGGGCATTGCTAATGTTATACCGTCCGATCAGCCCGATACTCACAACACCTTCGGACCTGCTCCTATAGAACGGCTCAAATAAGCTCCTGCCTTCATGCACACGAACATTCCTCGCCTGCCAGTCCCTCGGTTCCCCATCCCCATAGAACATCACCGGACAACGGGCAGCAGCCGCAACATCCTTGGCCGCTCCATATTCGTTGCAAACCAAGAGCGTCCCTGAAGGGGGAATAATCTCCATGAGACGTAGAAAAGCGCCTTTCAGGTGATCCAAGTCGGGGTAAATGTCTGCATGGTCGAACTCTAAGCTGGTCAAAATAACCTTCTCAGGCCTGTAGTGGAGAAACTTCGGACCCTTATCAAAAAAGGCGCTGTCATACTCATCTCCTTCAAGCACGACCCAAGTTCCTCCCCCCTGCTTGAATCCGCTATCGAAGTCGACGGGAATGCCGCCGATAAAAAAACTCGGATCCCACCCAGCCTTAGCCAACACCCAGGCCAAGAGAGCGGTCGTCGTAGTTTTGCCATGTGTCCCGACGGTAACAATAGATCTCTTCGAAACGATCAGAAATCTTCCTATCGCGTGGGGAAAAGAAATGTACGGAACTCCAAGACGGAGCACTGCCTGGACCTCGGGATTGTTCCGTGAAACCGCATTGCCGACCACGACAAGCTCAGGACGCTCTTTAAGGTGTTCCTCTCTGTAACCCGATAGCACCTGAATCCCTAACTCTGTGAGATAGGTACTCATAGGAGGATAGACATTTTGATCCGAGCCTGTGACGCGATACCCTTGAGACTGGAGCAGGCCGGCCAGTGCCGCCATTCCTACCCCACAGATCGCAATGAGATGAACGTGGCCTTGTGCCGGGAGGTCGTTCATTAAACGAGTGCCTTCATGATGAGATCGTGGATATGGGGACGAAAGTCCCTTATCTTGTCGTTACTGCGTGAAGGATGGACCCGGTTGGTTAGAAGAATGACGTGGCAATCCCTCTCCAAATCCCACCAAACTGAAGTCCCGGTAAATCCCAAATGACCTACGGAACGAGGTGAAAAATAGCTTCCGCTAGAGGAATTGTTCCCTGAAGGGGTATCCCAGCCCAAAGCATAACTTGACCCTTTAACGGTGTCGTCCCGGGTCAGAAACCGCTGCACCAGAGGCGCCGGCAAGAACGGGTTCTCGCCCCGGCAACAGCGTCTTAGAGTGATTAGGAAAAGATGAATATCCTGAGCGGAAGAGAATAGCCCCGCATGCCCAGCCACTCCGCCCATGGCATAAGCATTGTCGTCGTGCACCTCGCCACAAAGAATCCTTTTACGCCACGGGCATTCCTCTGTTGGGGCAATCTTCTCTTGGATCGGCTCGAGACGGCGCATCCGAAGTTGCGTCAAGTCCACAAAGGAAGTAGAACGGAGACCCAACGGCTTCATGATCCTATCTTGGCAGTACCGATCCAAGGTCTGACCGCTGATCTCCTCTATAACTTCGCCCAGAAGCATGAACCCCAGATCGCTATAGGTGCTTTGTGCACCAGGAGAGGCCGTTGGCCTTTCCCGATGGATTTGTTGGAAGACATAGCTCTTAGCTGCCCGGCTGACAACAAAGTTTATCTTCCCCTCTTTCTCCCCTTTGACAATATCTTCATAATAGGGTTTCCAGGCCGGGAGCCCGGAGCAGTGAGCCAAGAGATGCCGAAAGGTCACATGGGTCTTGCCAAAGACACCGAAAGTGGGAAAAAAACGGGTCACTCGATCGTCGACGTGGATCTTCTTTTCCCGCACCATTAGCATAATAGCCGTAGTGGTGGCCACGGGTTTGGTAAGAGAGGCCAGATCAAAAATGGTATCCAACTGCATGGGGGTCTTCTCAGGTACCAGGGAACGGAAACCAAATGCGCGCTCGAAGACCACCTCCTCTCCTTTGCTGACTACTATTACCGCCCCAGGGAAGACGCCCTGGGCAACAGCTTCTTTGAAGGCATCATTCACAGCCGCAAAGGTCATGATCTTCTCCCTGAAAGACAACTACACCACGGGAGACTCTAACAAGTAAAGAGCCCTGGCCTTTCCATCTAATCTCATCTTAACCCCAAAGGGGAGCAGCAGATTTTCCTCTCCATGACCTGCAGCAAGACCTGCCACCACGGGATAGGAAACATCATGGAAAAGCTCTTGGATAATCTCCTTAACCTCTCGCTCTCGCTCCCCCTCTCCCTCGCAATCAGTGAAGCTTCCAAAGACAAGACCTGCAATCCCTTCCAATTTCCCCGCCATCTGAAGGTGGGTGAGCATTCGTTCAATCCGATAAGGTCTCTCACCGACATCTTCAAGAAAAAGGATCTTTCCCGTGGTTTTGATCTCATATGGAGTTCCAAGGGTCGTCACGATAGTGGAGAGACAGCCCCCCAACATCTCCGCCTCCACTACACCTGGGCGGACCGTTTCGGCTACCTTGACCTTCCACTGCCTCTTTTCTCCCAAAAGGGTCCCCCAAAAAAAATCTTCGCTGCGCCCCTCCAACCCTCGGGCGATCTCCATGGCCACCATGGGGCCATGAAAGACCACCAAACCGCACTTATGAAGGAGCCAATTTAAAAGAACGCTCACATCACTGTACCCGACAAAAATCTTTGGACGAGAACGAATCACCTTGGCGTCTAAAAGAGGAAGAAGCTGGATAGAACCAAACCCCCCACGGGCGCAGAAGATAGCCTTAACATCGTCACGCTGGAAAAAGTCCAACAAGGCACTGGCCCTCTTCTCTTTGTCTCCTGCTAGGTATCCCTTGCGCTCCCGGATTCCTTGAGCCAGTTCAATATCAAATCCCGCGCGCAAAAGGGCATTAACCCCGGCGTTGAGCTGTCCATCCTGGACAGACCCTGCAGGAGCCAAAACGCCGATCTTTGCCCCTTTTTTCAGGCAAGGCGGTTTGAGCGGTGCCAACAGTTTTCCCCAGACTCTAAAGCAGATGAAATATAAGCCAAAATCCTAGACCTGTGGACAAGACCGTCTATCAACCCAAAAATCACTTTTCCATTGGCCTTTTCACAGTTGACTTCGGAAGTCAAGACCGGTAAGAAAGGGAGAGACCCTCACATCTTCTACCGATCATTTTCACAGGGTCTCCCCAAAATATCCACAGGTTTTCCACAGCCAATGAAAATAAAAGCAGCGCAGATCGATAGATTGGCGGATCACCTGCTGAAGAATTACCTTTCCAAGGATCTCATTGTCCTGAGAACAAAGGAGACCGATATACGAGCCAAGATAAAAGATATCATAGCGAAGAATTTTTCCGAGGAGGAAGCCATAGAAGAGGATGCGCGCAAGATGCTTGCCTCCCACGCCGGGCAGGTCAAAGAGATGGATCAGTACAGGATGTTCGTCCTCATCAAGCAGGAACTGGCTAAAAGGAAGGGATTTATCCTGTGAGCCGACTCTCGGACAGCCGGATTTCCCATATTGCCCATCTCATCATAGATGGTCTCTGGAGAGACAATCTGGCAGATTTCCCCAACGAGGCCCGAGCCCTGGGAGAGACCAAAAGTGTCCTTAGAGAATTCTTCAACCGCGAAGCTCACCTGGACGAAGTCGTGCGCCAAAAAATCCATTCCCTCTCGCGTCCCATACCCCCTGGAAGCCGAGAGTGGGATATCCTCTATCGGAAATATCTCGAGGAAGAGATCAAAAAACAAAGGAGCTAGCCCTTGCCTTTCCCCTTAGCGTGTAATAGTAGATGTTAATTCGTGCGTTCAACGTGTCTTAGAGTGCTAATCGCCTCTTGACAGGAAGGATTTCGTGCTTAGATAATACACTGCTCATACCAGTTTTTTGCTTATCAAAAGATTTATCGTTAAATTCAAGGACTTAAACATACAAATCTGAAAGGAGGAGGAAAGTGAAGATCAGGCCTTTGCAGGATCGGATTATACTCAAAAGGATCGAGGAAGAGGAAAAAACCAAGGGAGGAATCATCATCCCGGATACGGCCAAGGAAAAACCCCAAGAGGGGCGGGTGGTCGCTGTTGGTAAGGGAAAGGTCAACGATGACGGTAAAATAACCCCCCTGGAAGTCAAAGTTAACGATCGCGTGCTCTTCGGCAAGTATTCAGGCTCAGAGATTAACATTGACGGAGAAGAGCACCTGATCATGCGCGAGGAGGACATTCTCGGAGTTATCGAAAAATAACCATAAGGAAAGGTTAGGAGGAACACAATGGGAGCTAAGATAGTAAAATTTGATAGAGAGGCACGAGACGCAATCCTCAAGGGGGTTAATCTCCTGGCAGATGCGGTCACTGTCACCTTGGGACCCAAGGGGCGCAATGTGGTCCTGGATAAGTCTTTTGGAGCACCGAATGTGACTAAAGACGGAGTGACTGTAGCCAAGGAGATCGAACTCGAGGACAAGTTCGAGAACATGGGAGCCCAGATGGTCAAGGAGGTTGCGAGCAAGACTTCAGACGTCGCCGGAGATGGGACCACAACGGCCACGGTTTTAGCCCGCCAAATCTTCTCCGAGGGTGTCAAAATGGTAGCGGCTGGCCATGACCCGATGTCCCTAAAGCGAGGGATTGACAAGGCAGTCGTGGCCATAGTTGAGGAACTCAAGAGTTTGTCCAAACCGACTAAAGATCCCAAGGAAATCGCTCAGGTGGGTACGATTGCGGCGAACAACGACTCCACTATAGGCGACGTCATTGCAGAGGCGATGAATAAGGTCGGGAAGGAAGGAGTCATCACCGTAGAAGAGGCAAAGGGCTTGGAGACAACTCTGGAGGTGGTAGAGGGAATGCAGTTTGACCGAGGTTATCTCTCCCCCTACTTCGTCACCGATCCGGAAAGGATGGAGTGCGTCCTTCAAGACGCCTACGTCCTACTCAATGAGAAAAAGATCAGCACCATGAAAGATCTCCTTCCGATTCTAGAGCAAATCGCGAAGACTGGAAGACCCTTCCTCCTCATTGCCGAGGATGTGGAGGGAGAAGCGTTAGCTACCCTCGTCGTCAACAAGATCCGTGGCACACTCCAGTGCGCTGCGGTAAAGGCACCGGGCTTCGGCGACCGGAGAAAGGCTATGTTGGAAGATATTGGCATCCTCACCGGGGGCAAGGTCATCGCCGAGGAACTGGGCATAAAGCTTGAGAATGTCTCGCTGCAAGACCTGGGGCGGGCCAAGAGGCTCGTGGTGGACAAGGACAACACCACCGTCGTTGACGGGGCCGGGAAAAAGGCTGATCTTGAAGGTCGGATCAAGCAGATCCGCGCCCAGATCGAAGAGACCACCTCGGATTATGACCGTGAAAAACTCCAAGAGCGGCTGGCCAAGCTTATTGGGGGCGTTGCCGTCATTAATGTGGGCGCGGCCACCGAGGTGGAGATGAAAGAGAAGAAGGCGCGTGTCGAGGACGCCCTTCATGCCACCCGGGCAGCGGTTGAGGAAGGGATTGTTCCGGGTGGAGGAGTGGCCCTGCTCCGGGCTTCCACCGTGCTCGAAAAGCTTAAGGTTCCCGAGGAGGAGCGATCGGGGGTCAATATTGTGCGGCGCGTGCTGGAGGAGCCTTTGAGAAGAATTGCCATCAACGCGGGTGTGGAAGGCGCTATTGCCTTGCAAAAAGTCAAAGAGGGTAAGGGGGCCTTCGGCTTCAACGCCGCCACTGAGGAGTACGAGGACCTGATGAAGGCTGGCATCGTTGACCCCACGAAGGTGGTGCGCACTGCCCTTCAAAATGCCGCATCCATCGCAGGGCTTATGCTTACCACTGAAGCGATGGTGGCGGAGAAACCAGAGGAGAAATCAGCTATGCCACCAATGCCACCAGGTGGCGGCATGGGCGGCATGATGTAAATTTCTCACCTCACATCCCCGGCCCGCTTTTCTCGTGATCGTGGTTCGTGATCGGGGTCCGTATAACGAGCTACTCACGAACACGAAACTTGGCGGGCCGGGTTCTCCTTGACAAACACAGTAATTTCGTATAATCGTTTTAAGCAAATTTTTCCCTGAAAATATAATAGCTTAGACCTACTCCTGGACATGTTCGAGACCTTAACTGATAAGCTGGAACTGACCTTTAAAAGGCTTAGGGGTCAGGGAAAGATTAGCGAAAACAATATCGAAGAGGCCTTACGCGAAGTCCGCCTAGCCCTCCTCGAGGCCGATGTCCATCTCAAAGTAGTTAAGAGCTTTCTTGAATCGGTCAAAACGAGGGCCCTCGGTCAAGAAGTCCTCCAAAGCCTAACCCCGGAACAACACTTCATTAAAATCGTCAGAGAAGAGCTCACCTCGCTTTTGGGCGGGGAGCACCAGGACTTGGAGCTGAAGGGAGCGCCACCACTTGTTCTCATGCTTGTCGGTTTGCAGGGCTCGGGCAAGACCACTACGCTAGCCAAGCTAGCTCTACGTCTAAAAAGAGAAAACAAAAGAAACCCATATTTAGTCTCTGCGGACATCTATAGACCGGCGGCGATAGAGCAACTCAAGATACTCGGTCAGGAGCTAAGTATCCCGGTCCATGATTCTCAGCCCGGAACGTCACCTTTGGTCATCTGCCAAGAGTCCCTAGAGGAAGCCAGAAGACACTTTTATGACCTTCTCCTCATCGATACAGCGGGAAGACTCCATATAGATGAAGAGCTGATGCAAGAACTCAAGTCGATAAAGGAGGCCCTGCGGCCCCATCACATCCTGTTGGTTGCGGATGCCATGACAGGACAGGATGCCGTGAACCAGGCACATGGATTCAACAGTTGGCTCGACGTGACAGGTATTATCCTTTCCAAAATGGATGGGGATGCGCGCGGCGGCGCTGCCTTATCTATGCGCGAGATCGTAGGAAAGCCTATCTTATTTTCTGGAGTAGGAGAAAAACTGGATGCCCTGGAGCCTTTTTACCCGGACCGGCTAGCTTCGCGAATCTTGGGTATGGGAGATGTCCTATCGCTTATCGAAAAGGCGGAGCAGACTTATGAGCAAAAAGAGGTCGAACGGCTAGAAAAACTGGTGCAGAAAAATCAGTTCTCCCTAGAGGACTTTCAGACGCAACTTAAGCAGATTAAGAGAATGGGCTCCATTGGGGATCTGCTTGATCTTGTACCCGGGGCGAGGAAGCTAGCCCCAAAGGTAGACCTCGGCCAAGCGGAGAAAGAACTAAAGCGAGTGGACGCCATCATCAACTCCATGACAATCGAAGAGCGGCGCAATCCGGCCATCTTAAACGGGAGCCGGCGCCGCAGAATCGCGCAAGGAAGTGGCACCACCGTCACGGAAGTCAATCGCCTGATCAAGCAGTTCCTAGAGATGAAAAAGATGATGCAAAGGTTCCATAAACTGGGCGCCCGAGCCCTCTTCAACCGGATACCGACTCCTTTCCACTAGAAAAGGACAAAAAGAGCATGAGCGTAAAGATACGTCTAAGCAGACACGGGGCCAAAAAGAAGCCATTTTACCGCATCGTCGTGAGCCATTCCCGCTCACCCCGGGACGGAAAATTCATTGAGCAGGTCGGGACCTATGACCCCAAATTCGTTTCTGGCGGCGTCAGAATTGATAGAGAGAAGGTAGAAAAATGGCTTAAACGGGGGGCCCAGCCGAGCCAAACCGTTTCAGAGTTACTCAGGAAAGAGAAAAGCAGCATCTAAATCCATGGATAGGAGGTGACCTCCTTCATGAAGGAGCTGGTTCAATACCTGGCAAGATCCTTGGTCAACAATCCCGATGCCGTCGAGGTCAAAGAGACCCAAGGGGAGACCGCCTCGATCTTGGAGCTTAAAGTAGCGAAAGAAGACCTCGGGCGAATTATTGGGAAGCAAGGAAGAACGGCGAAATCGATTCGCACGATTCTGAACGCCGCCGCCTCAAGGGCAAACCGAAAGGTTGTCCTCGAGATTATAGAAGATAAATAACCAGACTATTCCCGCAAAGAAAGTGTCGCGGCGGCTTGTCCCTTTAGGGGAGATCGTTGCCACTCACGGGATCGAAGGGTGGCTGAAGCT
>JAHFAO010000286.1 GCA_023250515.1 Deltaproteobacteria bacterium
CTAACCGGTTAAAGTCCGGTGCGGGGAATTATCGGTACACCCCGCTAGCGAAGATCCGGTTTTGAGAGGTGACTCTCGGGACTAAGTGGATCGAGAAAACTCTTTATAAAGGGAGGATCGCAAACCCACAGGCCGTACCAACAGGGAACCCATAGAGCCTCGTGAATACTAAGATCGAGAGTGCCGACCCTGTGGACATATGGGGAAGGCCGGCGCCATCTGTACGCAATAACCGATACAGGAGCAGATGGACTCTCCGGGGTCGTCGGGGTGGCATGTGGGGGAAGCTGCATCGGGTAACGCGGGAGATCTCGTTCGTCGCGGGTGATGGCCGCGCTGGCACAGTATAAGGGTGACTGAAATCTGCGCCAGGCGGGCGAGAAGTCGGAGGGGTGCGAAGTACCAAGGAGACCGGGTAATGCCGGAGGAGGGAAGGCACCCTACTTTCATCAAGTTCCCTAAAGAGGAAAGGAGAGGTGATTGCCGTGAGGCTTGAAACACCTAACAAGATTCGAGACCTCCAGCGGGGACTATATCTCAAGGCCAAGAGGGAGCCGAAGTTTCGCTTCTATCTGTTGCAGGACAAGGTATGGCGTGGGGATATACTCCAGCACGCTTATCGATTAGTTCGTGCAAACGGTGGAGCCCCGGGCATCGACGGGGAGACTTTCCAGTCGATAGAGAGTGGAGAGGGCGAGGCTAAGTTTCTTTCAAAGCTTCAGCAGGAACTTAAGGAGAAGACCTACCGGGCACAAGCGGTTCGGCGGGTCTACATACCCAAGGCCGACGGGAAGCAGAGGCCGTTGGGGATTCCATCCATTCGGGACCGAGTAGCTCAGATGGCAGTGAAGCTGGTGATCGAGCCGATCTTTGAGGCGGATTTTGAGGACTGTAGTTTTGGATTTCGCCCCAAGAGAGACGCTCATCAAGCGGTGGGGGTTATTCGGCAAGCGTTATACAGTGGCCATCCCTATGTGTTTGACGCGGACTTAAATCAGTACTTCGACACCATTGTGCATAGTAAGCTACTGACCTTGGTGGCCCGTCGCATCAGCGACCGGCACATCTTAGGATGGATCAAGCAGTGGCTCACGGCTGTAGCGGTGGAAGAGGATGAAGAGGGGAAGCGGCGAACTGGGAAGGCCAAACGGGGAACGCCACAAGGGGGAGTGATCTCTCCGTTGCTTGCCAATATCTATTTGCATCTTTTTGACCGAGCGTTGCTTACCTACTGTCAGGCCGCAGGACTGGCAGCGCATCTGGTGCGCTATGCGGATGACTTTGTCATCCTGATGCGGGCAGGGGTAAACGAAACGCTACTGAAGGTCAAGCAGATATTGGAACGGATGGAGCTAACGTTGAACGAGGAGAAGAGTCGGGTGGTGGATGCGCGGGAAGGAGGCTTCAACTTTTTGGGTTTTACCTTTTGCCGCAAGAGAAATCGACAGACGGGGAAGGATATTACCTTAGTGGAGCCATCGCGCAAATCCCAACTGCATTTTCGAGAAGAAATGCGGCATCTGACGGGACGGTGGAGCCACTGTCTAGCCGAGGAGGAAGTGCTCGGTCGGGTCAACCGCTACGTGAGGGGATGGGTGAATTACTTTCACCTGTACAACTCGACACAAGCCTTTCGACGGCAGCGCTTTTTCTTGGAACAACGGATACGCAAGTACTTGCAGAAGCGGCGGCAGAGAAAGGGGTTTGGGATGAAGCGGTGGTCGACGAGCCGACTCTATAGAGAGTTTGGTTTGTGTGCCATCCCGGTCCATGCTCCGTATCGGCGCACTCGAATGCCTTGAGGTGAAGATGATCGGAAAGCCGTATGCCTTAGTTGGGCACGTACGGTTTGATGAGGGAGGACTGGACTTCTATCTACGGACAACCCTAAACGGGCACGAAGCCGGAAACGGCGGATACAGCCAAGGATTGACCTAAGGATGGTTGAGCCTGTCCTCTACTCTACCTGGTAATCTTCACCGTCATCTGACGAGGTTTTCCATCAGCCTTGCTGCTCTCCAGGACTAAAGTCCCCTCGCAGGTTCCTACTTTTCCAGGCACCACACTGCAGGAGGTGAGGTTCGTTGAGATTACCGTTCCCTCAATCTTCTCCTGTCCTAAGCCAAGAAGGGGAAACATCGCTAAGACCGTTCCCCAGACAATGTGGCAAGCGATAACCTTGAGTTTGAACATTTTGATATCTCCTTTCCCTTTACGCGTTATCTTTTAATCTGCCATCCCCAATATGCAGTACCCTATCTGCCATCTGCGCCAACGCTTCGGCATGCGTTACGACCAGAACGGTTCGTTCTCTAGAGATCTCTTTCAGTAACTCATAAATCATCTGTCCAGCTTGCGAGTCCAAGTTGCCGGTGGGTTCATCGGCAAGAATCAACGGAGGATTATTGGCCAGGGCCCTTGCGATGGCCACCCGCTGCATCTCGCCGCCGCTCAACTCGTTGGGCCGATGGCGGAGTCGGTGTCCCAATCCTACCTGCCCAAGCAGTGCCTTCCCCCGCCGCAGCCTTTCCACCTTGGGTACGCCGTTAAATTCCATCGGCAGCATGACGTTCTCGAGAGCAGTGAGGTTAGGGATGAGGTTGAAAGTCTGAAAGACAAAGCCCACGGTCCGGCACCGAAAGCGCGTGAGATCCTTTCCCGCAATGCCGTTCAAGGTCTTCCCTGCCACAATGACTTCTCCTCGCGTTGGCCGGTCCATTGCCCCAATCAAGTGCAGCAGAGTGGATTTGCCGCTCCCGCTCGGGCCGACGATCGCGGCCATCCCCCTCTCTTGCACCTCCAGGTTGATCCTGTCGATGGCCTTCACAACCTCGCTCCCTTTCTGGTAGTGCTTGGCCACGTCTCTAAGCTCGATTAATACCTTTGTCTCACTCATGCCTTATCGCCTCCAAAGGAGAGAGCCTGATGACCTGCCACAGGCCATAGGCGCTCCCGATCGTTGAGGAAAGGGTTGCGGCGAGAAGCGCAGCTCCAAGAACCGATGCTGAGATCTCATTGCTGGCGCCGAGGCTATCGAAAAGCGCCCCGTAATGGCTTGGAAGAAAAGGGCCGAT
>JAHFAO010000024.1 GCA_023250515.1 Deltaproteobacteria bacterium
GCTGTTGAGGGGTTCCATGGGGTCGCATGCCCTATAGCATAGCGGATTATTGAATGGATATCCATTATTTATACGAGTCTCAATAGTACACATGGCTGGTTCTCACAGTGGAAGCGGAGCTATTGCAGGTAAGAGCCAAGGAAAATATTATAAGAGCGGATCATGTCTTCAGACAAAGAGCCTTTTTCCCTTTATATCCACATTCCCTACTGCATCAGCAAGTGTCCTTATTGCGATTTTAATGTCCATGTCGTGTCCAAGATTCCTGAAATGGAATACGGCGAGACACTGCTGAGAGAGTTGGATTCCTATGCCCAATCGGAACATTGGCATCGAAGAAACTTGAAAACCATCTACTTTGGCGGGGGCACTCCCTCCACCTTCGAGCCGGTGAGCATCGGCACAATCCTGGATAAGGCGGAGTTTTTATTTCCTTTTGAAAAGGATATCGAGATTACCCTAGAGGCCAATCCTGGGACTGACGATAGCAAAAATTTTCCTGGCTACCGCTCCTGTGGGGTTAATCGAATAAGTATCGGCGCACAGTCCTTTCAACCCCGCCTGTTAAGCTTCCTCGGTCGTCTCCATACGGCCGATGAAACCCGGGAGGCTTTAAAGATCATCCATCAGGCTGGCTTTGAGAATTTTAATCTCGACCTAATCTATGCAAGTCCAGGTCAGTCTCTGGCAGACCTAAAGGCCGATCTTGATGAGGCATTGGGCTTTAACCCTCCTCACCTCTCTGCCTATAACCTGACAATTGAAGAGGGAACTCCCTTTCACAGAGAATTTCGCGCCGGAAGAATTCGGCCTTTGCCCGAGGAGGAAGAGATCTCCATGGCGGAGTTGATCGAAGAGACCCTTTCAAGAGAGGGGCTGGAACGCTACGAAATCTCTAACTATGCCAAGCCAGGATACCAGTCGCGCCATAACCTCAATTACTGGCAGGGAGGAGATTACCTGGGGATCGGGGCTGGCGCACACTCCTACAAGCGAAGTCAGGATCATGTTGGGGGCTGCAGATGGCACAATGAGAAAAATCCTGGCCGCTACATGGAAAGGATCAACCAGGAAGGGAAGGCCCTCGTTGAGATGGAGCAAAGCGATCTCACAAAGGCGGCATCTGAATTTATGTTTCTCGGCTTGAGGATGATTCAGGGGATTTCGGTCGATGAGTTTTCCTGTCGTTTCGGAAAAACCCCTGACGCATTCTACCCCCAGATCGGCGATTGGCTAGAGGAAGGGCTGATGGAACTACGTGACGCTCGACTCTGCCTCACCCGCCGTGGCCTCCTAGTGGCAAACTCCATCTTCGTTAACTTCGTCTAGTTGGAGAAAGTTAGATCAGCTTCAGTTCTGTGACACGGGGATCGATCAGAACATCGTCGTTTTCTAGATCGAGTTTAATGCGCCACTTTTGTAGGGTTCCGGCGCCGATAATGAGATCCTCAGCTAGCTTCTCAACCACAACTACGTTATCAGAGATCTCTACCCCCTTGACGGTAATGACGAGGGGAACCCACCTTTCCGTTGTAAGTCGACCTTCACCATCCCCGAGCTGAAAAGAGACTTGCCTCGGCATTTTCACTTCTGTGGCCACGCCTTGCACAACTGTCCGGCGAACTAGAGAAAGCGAGGCCCCGGAACCAAAAAGGGCCTTTAGCTTCTTAGTCCCCTTGTCACCGGCAATTTCTACGTCTTTAACGATAAGTCCCATCAGTCTCCTAGATTAATTAGGTACGTCTCTAGTGTCAACTCCAATCCATCCGCAGCGGCACACTCTACTGGGTTTCACACTATCTGTCTGGGACGAGGTAAGTAACAATGGAAAGGAGAAACTGTTTGCTCTACGCTAGTGCGTATCGAACACTGCCTGGTACTCGGCCAGCTTGGATTCGACGGCTTGTAGCTCTGCCGGAGTGGGCTTCTTAGGGTCAGAAGCTGCTGGCAGGCTGCCAAACTTCATCAGGCAGGCCATCAGCAGTAGGCGCGCCTTCGTGGCGGTCAGATTGCTGCCCGCGATGGAAAGAGGGTTGCGTTTGGGGTCCATCGGCCCCTCCGCGTTCCCACGACCTACCCTGACTATCGGTATGCCGCTCAAAGTCGCCCGCTTGAGCGCCGCGTCCACCGAGTTGCTCATCGAGCCGAATGGCGCCGACCCCTCGGCCACAAAGCCCGACAGTGGAGCCTCACGGAGGTTCTTCTCGATCCGGGCCAGGATATCCACCTCGGCAGCCGGGTCGCCCGAGCCGTCCTCAGGCAGATAGCGAGCGTGCTTCACAATCGTGACCTTTGGGATCGCCGGTGGAAGCAGATGGCCACGCTCGTCTTTTATTCGGACTGAGACTCTCATGATTCTCGCCCCATCGCATCGTGTTCCCTCTACCGATTGAGGAAGCCGGCTTAAGTTGACGGCCGAGGTGTAGGTATACCGCTTGACCGTCTTGAAGGTCAGCGCCGGCGGACCGGGCTGACCCATAGTTCCGACGATGCCGCCATGGCCCCCGGTCGCCACATAGCCGCCGGGCCGGGCGTCACCCTTCTGGACTTCTCGCGCCGTGAAGATCTGTTCATCCTGGATAACAACCGCGCCGATACAATCTCGTCCATTCTCATCCGCCCAGATGCGAGAGATGATGTAGTCGACCGAATCGACGATGTTTCGGTCGCCATCGTTGCTAAGAGCTCCGTGCGCCCGTTGCGAGGCGTTGCCGACAATCGGTAGCGTAGTATCGATTAGCAGGTTAAGCCAGTAGCTCGTCTCCTCAACGAAGGGGCTTCCCTCCAACCAGATCGCGCCAGCATATTGGCCGCTGACTAGCGCTCGCTGTACTACATTGGTTAGGCGGGCCAAAATGGCCATTGACGGCTCGCGCCTTAGGTGGCCAGGGCGATAGGGAAAGAAATCCTCGCCCAGAGTCTCAGGCGGAATATCGCCCTCGCCCACGTCCGTCCGCTCGGCCTCGGGCAACCCCCTCCTGTAGCCTCCCGATGGGGCGGCGCGATAGAAGTCAAAGGTGGCCTTGGAGGAGAGGAGGTTAGGCACACCGTCGTCGCCAATCCCTAGTCGATCGATCTCCTCAAGGAGGCGGGAAGCGTTTGGAAAGAAGGGTTGACGGCACAGCTCTGGAGGCGCGGAGGGCTTGATTCCGTCGGTCTCCCACGGCTGTCCGTCGGCCTGGCGCGCCATGTAAGGGAGCGGGTAGAGACCGTCCTCCGGCCGAAGGGTGACCTCGTAGACAGGGATGTCTTTTGGGCCCTGGCGTTCCTTATGGAAGACGCCAGACGAGTCAAGATACCCGTCAGGTGGAGCGTACAACTCGGCTGCGTCACGCTCCAGAGGATGGGCACTGAACTGTTCGATATAGACCGTCACCGGTGCCGCGAGGCGCTGTAGCCTTAGGGCGTCGAAACGCATTGCGCTGCCGTCGGAGTTCCTGCGCAGCGGCAAACCGTACTTCTCGCGCGCCTTGTTGCTGGTAACGAGCGGCTCAGTATTTTGGATCGTGGCCGTCGGCCCGGAGAAGATCGCGATCTTTGGCTTTGAAGGAGGTTGTCTATCCGCCATTGTATTTCCTTGGCTTTACAGTCCCGAGACGGCCCAGCCCGGCACGAACGCGCCAGCTTAGTAGACTCCAAAAGGGGTTATGGCGTCGCGGCCGCGTTTATAGCTCCTCTGGGTCTGCGTCGGCTCTCGGTTGACGAGCAGCCGATGGTACATCGGATGGCGCAGACTACGGACCTCGTGCTCGAGCTCAAATAATTTATTCCCGCTTTCCGGATCCACCAGTTCCTTGAAGCGGAATTGGTGGTTTCTGACATCTTCCATAATCAGGTTTCGGTTCTTTAGAAACCCATACGGGCCAGAAAAATTTGCCACGTAGACCGCGATGTGGTGACCATCGTACGGCTGAACCTCCTCATCGGTTTCCCGAAAAAGCAGCCACTGGTTGCGCCCGATCCCCAATCGCGCCACCGGGACGCCGCTCTCTGAATCAACTACAGCGGGAGCGCGCATGACCTCTTCGTAGAAACGCGCAATCCCTCCGGCCGCGCGCGGTTTTGCCAAGAACTCGACGTATGGAATGCCGAGAGTCATATCGCCGAACCTTGGACCGGGATGGTAACAACGGAAATGGTTGCCCCACGGGCATGTAACCGCCACATGGTCGTCTTTGACCGACCAGGCGAAGCGGGTGGCTGCCAGGCGGTCTTGTACTGCCTTTAGTTGCCCCTGCAACCGGTCCAGATCCGGGACCACAACTCCGATATGGCCGGGGATCACCTGGGCGTTTCGAGTGGGCAGGTGAAATTGCTGCTCGCCCACGTTGATCCACATATTCTCCAGGCCCACTGTTAGGTAGGGGTCACGCGTAAACCCGAGCCCGACTACATAGAAGAGCGTTGCTGTCGCTTGATCGGCGATTTGCACATTGATGTGCTCCATCAATACGATGTTGCCAACATCTTCGTCGGCGAAGTCCCGTGTGCCGTTCATCATGCCTTCCTCCTGATTAGGGGCATCGCATTTAATCCAGTTTATACGGAACCTGTCGCGGCCCGTAGCCCTGCCAGTATTTCTTGTTGACAGGATCGTACCTACCCTGGAGAAAGCCTCCAGCCTTCTCGCTGCGCACGATGATTGCCACGGTCCGTTCCCGCCCGCTCTGCTCAGCGTGAATCTGCCAGGGACGGACTAGGTCTACTACCCCAGGGCCGACGTCAAATTTATCAGTCTGGCGCACATCGGCGTAATCGGGCTTGGAACCGTCGTCAAGGCGCTCGTACCGCTCGATCGTCTCGCTGCCGTCCAGAACGCCGTAGAGCGTCCAATTGTGCGCGTGGTCGTGAATTTGTGTGCGGGTGTTGGGAGCTTTAATCAGCCCGTTGATGACAAAACCGAAGTCAGGGTCTTCATAAAAAAGGAGGTTTTCTGCACGATCCTTTTGAACGCACTCTGGCCAATCGTTCGAGCGTGCCCTTATCTCTGGGTCGGCCAGCAGCTCACGCAAGAATGGTTTGAGCTTCTCCCAGCGACGTTCCATGTCTTTTTCCTCGAAGTGCAGGTTACGGGTAAAGGTGATAAATCGCCGAACCGCAGATTCGGTTTGAGAAACCATCTTGGCCTCCTATTCTATGTCCGGTTCTACGTTAGAAACCAGTTTATTATTATTCCGATCTATGGCCTCACGTCAAGGCGCTAACGGCTCTGCAGAACCCCCTCTTATCATCGGCGTTCGCAGCTAAGCTCCGAGGCGAAGGGGGGCTGAAGGGCTGAGGAACCCAGACGGTAAGGTGGGCCCAGGCTGTAGGAGTATGCAGCCTAAAGCCTAACTGAATTCAATGACCAAGGCAGAAGCAGAATTTGCCAGACCCCTTATAAGGGCACGCGGTTAAGTCCCGATGTTCCAGGAAGAGAGGTAGGCCTCCTGCTCTTTGGTGAGTTTGTCGATCTGGATCCCCATACTGACAAGTTTCAACCGCGCCACCCAATCCTCGACTGCCTTGGGGACATCGTAGACCTGAGGGTTAAGCTTTTTCTGATTCTTCACCGCCCATTCGGAGGCTAAGGCCTGAGTGGCAAAGCTCATGTCCATGACTGAGGCCGGGTGTCCCTCCGCGGCGGCAAGGTTGACGAGTCTCCCTTGGCCCAGGAGATAGATCCTCTTCCCTCCGGGCATGGTATAGGCGTCAACGTAGTTGCGCACGTTCTTTTCCTCCTTGATTGCCATCCCCTTCAGCGCTTTGAGGTCGATCTCGATATCAAAGTGGCCTGAGTTGCAGATGACGGCCCCGTTCTTCAGGAGCCTCAGGTGCTCTTTGCCGATCACATGCATGTCTCCGGTCAAGGTGATGAAGAGGTCACCCACCCTGGCTGCCTCTTTCATGGTCATCACCTCAAATCCATCCATCGCTGCTTCAAGGGCGCGGATGGGGTCCACTTCGGTAACGATCACCTTCGACCCCATCCCTCGGGCACGAGAGGCTACCCCTTTACCGCACCATCCGTAACCTGCCACCACGACTTTTTTCCCGGCCAGCAAAATATCTGTCGCGCGGATAACGCCATCGATAGTCGATTGTCCTGTGCCGTAGCGGTTATCAAAGAGATGCTTGGTGCTGGCGTCATTCACCGCAATCACTGGGATCTTCAGGGCCCCCTCCGCGGCCAAGGCGCGTAGCCGAATGACTCCCGTCGTCGTCTCCTCCATGCTGGCGATCATTTTGTCTGCGAGACGGGAATATTCTTTGTGAAGCATGGATACCAGATCCGCACCGTCATCCATGGTGATGACCGGCTCATGATTCAGAGCGGCGCGGAGGTGGCGGTAGTAGGTCTTGTGATCTTCCCCCTTGATAGCAAGGGTCGGTATGCGGTCATACTTCACCAGGGCGGCGGCCACATCATCTTGGGTGGAGAGAGGATTAGAAGCACAGAGGACGACTTGAGCGCCCCCAGCCTTAAGGGTCTGGACCAGATTGGCGGTCTCTGCCGTCACATGGAGACAGGCAGAGAAACGGAGTCCTTGTAGTGGTTTTTCCTTTTGGAAGCGGCTTCGCACCCTCCTTAAAACCGGCATGTCTTGATCTGCCCAGAGGATGCGCTTTCTTCCCTGAGGGGCTAATGAGAAGTCCCGGATATCGTATTTTTTCTCAGCCATGCACCAACCTCCTCACCACCGGGAACTTCCCTAGACTTTCCCCGCAACCTTCTTTAAGTCCGCGACCCGATCGGTCTTCTCCCAAGTAAAGTAGCCGTCCCGAGAGGCGCGCCCAAAGTGGCCGTAGGATGCCGTGGGCCGATAAATTGGCCTCTTTAAGTCCAAGGTTTCGATGATACTCTTGGGCCTTAAGTCGAAAAGCTGACGAACAATCCGAGCTAATTCCGCGTCTGGGATCGACCCAGTATTGAAGGTATCAACCGCTATCGAAACCGGTTGGGCAACACCGATAACATAGGCCACCTGGACCTCGCATCTCTGGGCCAACTTAGCGGCCACAATGTTTTTGGCGACATACCGGGCCATATACGCAGCGCTACGATCCACCTTCGAGGGGTCTTTTCCTGAGAAGGCACCCCCTCCATGACGCCCCATGCCACCGTATGTGTCAACGATGATCTTGCGGCCGGTAAGCCCACAGTCCCCCTGCGGCCCCCCCACCACAAAGCGACCCGTGGGGTTGACATGATAAACCGTATCCTTGTCGAGATATTCTGCGGGAATGACTGCCTTAATAACGCCATCAATAACGGTCTCTTTAAGTTTGCCATACTCTACGTCGGGAGTATGCTGGGTCGATATGACCACGTTGTTGACCCGAACGGGTCGTCCATTGCGGTATTCCACCGTTACCTGAGATTTGCTGTCAGGCCTGACAAAAGGGGCCTCGCCGCCCTTGCGAATCTTGGCTAAATACTTGACCAGGCTGTGGGACATCTGAATGGGAAAGGGCATAAGCTCCGGGGTTTCATCGCAGGCGTAACCGAACATCATTCCCTGATCCCCGGCCCCTTGCTCTTGATGCAGCCCCTCTCCCTCAGTCACCCCCTGAGAAATGTCAGGCGACTGGCGCTCCACAGCGGTGATGATGGCGCATGTGTTGCCGTCGAATCCCATCGCGGAATCGGTGTAACCGATATCGCGCACGACCTCACGGGCTATTTCGTTATAGCTTACCTTTGTCTTGCTCGTGATCTCCCCAGCGATTACGATCATCCCTGTCTTCGTTAGGGTCTCGCAGGCTACTCGACTGTCCGGATCTCCGCTTAAGTGGGCATCGAGGATGGCATCAGAGATCTGATCGCACATCTTGTCCGGATGCCCCTCAGAAACGGATTCTGAGGTAAAGAGAAAATCCTTCGCTGCCATTCAATACACCTCCTGAAACAGGGCTTGCCAAAGTAATCCTATTTTTATATCGGATAAGTAAGGGGGAATCAAGATCACGTATCGCGCAATTCTGCCCACTCCCTTTACCTTGCTTGGCAACATCAAATCTGGTATTTTTTAGGATGCGGGAATTTCTTATTGAAAGTTGAGAAGGAGTTTTTAGATGCTGGATGCCCTGTTCGGCTTTTTTTCCAATGATCTCGCCATTGATCTTGGTACTGCAAATACGTTGATCTATGTCAAGAATGAGGGGATTGTCTGTAATGAGCCCTCGGTTGTCGCCGTGCAACAAAAAAATGAGCGCGGAGGAAAGAGAGTCCTGGCCGTGGGCGCGGAAGCCAAAAAGATGCTGGGGAGGACGCCCGGTAGTATTGTAGCCATACGGCCCCTGAAAGACGGAGTGATCGCGGACTTTGAAATCACGGAGGCGATGCTCCGCTATTTTATCCAGAAGGTTCACAATCGACGTACCCTGGTCCGTCCACGGATCATTATTGGGGTCCCTTTCGGGATTACAGAAGTGGAGAAGAGGGCGGTACGGGAATCGGCGGAATCGGCTGGGGCAAGGGAGGTCTATCTGATTGAGGAGCCCATGGCAGCCGCGATCGGGGCCGGACTTCCGATCACAGAGCCAACAGGGAACATGATTGTCGATATCGGGGGGGGAACAACCGAGGTCGCGGTCATTTCCCTTTCCGGTATTGTATTTTCTCGCTCGGTCCGTGTCGGTGGGGATAAAATGGACGAGGCCATAGCCCAGTTCATTAAAAGAAAGTACAACCTGTTGGTTGGGGAGAGAACGGCAGAGCTAATCAAGATCACGATTGGCTCGGCCTATCCGGGAGATGAGATCCAGACCATGGAGATCAAGGGCCGGGATCTCGTGGCCGGTGTCCCCAAGACCGTGGTCATCACCGACGAGGAGATTCGTGATTCCCTACTTGAGCCGGTCAATCAGATTGTCGAGGCAGTACGCATTTCCCTGGAACGGACCCCGCCGGAATTAGCCTCAGACATTGTTGACCGGGGGATCATCCTTGCGGGGGGTGGTGCCCTGCTTAGGAATCTGGATGTGTTGTTGAAGGAAGAGACTGGTTTACCCATCATGCTTGCCGATGATCCCTTAACTGCGGTTGTCATGGGTGCAGGAAAGGCCTTGGATGAAATTTCCTTGCTCAGGGAGGTAGCCGTTCACTAGACATTTAATATATGCTCGCTTATCCCACCTTTGTCGCTAGAGCCTTCCATGCTCGATTTTTTTCGTAGAAATCAAGTCTTACTCAGCTCCTTCCTCTGTGTTCTATTTTCTCTCTCTATCCTTGCTGCGGCTTCCAGGGGTCACTTGCGGGCGGACCCTATCGGTCCGCTTCTGTTGGGATTGACGCGCCCCTTGCAGATAGGCGCCCAGGCCGTGGTTGTTAAGTTAAGGGAACTCCAGCAGCGATATACGGCCTTCTGGGGACTTAGGTGGGAAAACGAGAACCTAAGGCGCCGGGTCCTGGAGCTGGAAGCGGAAAGGAATAAGCTCCTAGAGGCTGAGGCCACCAACCAACGGTTGCGTGAATTGTTGGAATTCCGCTCTCAGTTGCCTTCGGGTTCCGTGACCGCGGCGGTAATAGGAAACAGCGGGAGCACATGGTTTCACAGCTTCATCCTCAATAAGGGGAGCGCAGATGGCGTGGTGAAGGGAATGGCTGTGGTCTCCCCTGTTGGCGTCGTGGGTCAGGTTGTGGCTGTCACGCCGAGAAGCTCCAAGGTGCTACTCATCACAGACCATCATAGCGGAGTGGATGTTGTCGTTCAGAGGAGTCGGGCGAGGGGAATTGTTTCCGGTTCTCTGGATAATGGGCCGGGCATGAAGTATGTGAAGAGGAGCGAAGATGTCCAGGAAGGAGACCGGTTGATAACGTCGGGGCTAGACGGTGTCTTCCCCAAAGGTCTGTTGGTCGGCACTGTTGTCAAGGTTCGTAAAAAAAGTCACGGCCTATTCCAGTACATAGGGGTTGCTTTGGCTGCTGACCCATCAAGGGTCGAGGAGGTTCTCGTAGTCTCTGCTGAGGAGGGTGGCTGAAAGGCTGGGATTGTTGTTTATTTGGGCCTTCCGATGGATCCAAGATGAAGTTGTCTCTACTCTTTTTGCTGGTCGGGTTTCTTTTTGTTCTCTTGCAGACGACCGTTCTTCATCTTCTTCCTTTAGGGCCCATTGTCCCGGATCTGATCCTCGTACTTTGTGTGTATTGGGGATTGAACCATCCTACCGTTGGAGCTGTTTTAGGCTCTTTTATCCTGGGCTACTCCGTGGATGTTTTCTCTAGCCCCGTTCTGGGCCTTAATGCCTTCGCTATGTCCATGGTGTTTCTTGCCGTTTATCTGAGCTCTCGCCGCATTTGGATTCATAACCTATTTTTAAGTGCCGCAGTAGTTTTCTTTGCTGCATGGGTTAAAGTTGCGGCTCTAATCATGGCTTGGACCCTCTTTTTCGCCATGGACGGTTTTTGGGTGGGAGTGCTTAAATATATCTTCTTGGAGGCCTTGTTGGCGGCCCTTCTCGCACCGGGGCTCTTTTTTCTTCTAAGGCGTGGCCAGAGTTATCTGCAGGAAGTACGGATGGCCCTCTAGCGACGTGATGTTGCCCTTTATTCGAAAAGAACTTGCGCCGGAGTTTCGCCAGCGCACGCAACTTCTGATGACCGTAGTCTCGATCGTTTTTCTTTTCCTAATAGGCCGCCTTGTGTTTCTCCAACTTCTTCAAGGAGAGCGTTTCACCTACCTTTCTGAAAACAACCGCATCCGACTCAGAAAGATTGCCGGTACTAGGGGGATGGTCTTTGACCGAAAGGGGCAGCTCCTAGTCGATAGTCGGCCCTCTTTTGACCTTCTCTTTGTTCGTGAGGACGCGACGGAACCAGAGGTGACGCTACGCCAGTTGGCCGGTTTTCTTGGGCGGGAGGAAGACGAGCTTCTCAAGCTGCTCGATGAGAATAAAAAACGGCCTCCGTTCGAGGAGATCGTTCTGGGCAGGGACGTAGACTGGCGCTCTGTCGTGGCCGTGGAAACTCATCAGCTCGATCTGCCCGGTGTGACGCTGCGGATTCGCCCCAGACGGAGCTATCTGAATAACGGTATGGCGGCCCATGTCCTTGGCTACCTGGGCGAGATAAGTCCCAGGCAGCTAAAAGCTCGGAGGGAAAGCGGATACGGCATGGGGGATGAACTCGGCCAATTTGGTTTGGAGAGAAGGTGGGAGGAATTTCTGCGAGGTCGGAGTGGAGGACAACAGGTGGAAGTGGATGCCTTGGGACGACGAGTCAGGGTCCTTCATGAAGTGGAGGATGTTCCAGGGCACAGTGTTTTTCTAACTCTGGATCGGGATCTCCAGGAAACCGCTTATGAGGCGCTTCAGGGAAAGGCAGGAGCCATCGTGGCCTTGGAGGTCAACAGCGGGGCAATCTTGGCCCTCGTAAGTACCCCAGCCTTTGACCCTAATGTCTTCGCCCGGGGGATCACTTCGGAAGAGTGGCGTGCCTTGGGGGGGGATCGGTTATACCCTCTCAATAACAGGGCCATCCAGGGGCAATATCCTCCGGGTTCTACTTTCAAGATCGTCCTAGCCATAGCCGCGCTCGAGGAAGGCTTGATTCAACCTGAGACTCCACTTATATGCAATGGCTCAATGCCCTTCGGCAATCGAGTCTTTCGCGACTGGAAAAAGGAGGGGCACGGAGTTGTAGATCTCCACAAAGGTTTAGTCCAGTCCTGCGATGTCTATTTCTATCAGCTCGGTCAGAGGGTCGGTATTGACCGAATCGCCCAGTATGCGCGGGCGTTAGGGCTGGGGGAAAAAACCGGTATTGCACTGGATGATGAAAAGGGAGGCCTGATTCCGGACACTGCCTGGAAGAAGAAGCGCTTTGGCCAACCGTGGTTTCCCGGGGAAACGCCCTCAGTGGCGATTGGTCAAGGGTATGTCAATGTTACCCCGCTTCAGATGGCGAACGTGATGGCCGCTGTGGCCAACGGGGGGACACTCTACCGTCCCTGGTTTGTGCGCAAAGTGGAGTCCTTGGATGGAAAATTGATTCGCGAGTACGGCCCGGAAAAAATCCACTCGATACCGATAAAGGAAAGCACCCTAAAGCATGTCCGCAACGCCCTCAGCGCTGTGGTCAACAGCGGAGCAGGGACCGGAGGAAGGGCACGATCTAGTATGGTCGAGATCTCGGGCAAGACGGGGACCGCTCAGGTCGCAGAGATGCGCGGAGCTTTCGTCAAAAGCGAGCAGCTCTCATATTTCATTCGAGACCATGCCTGGTTCGTCGCCTACGCACCTGCTGATAAACCGGAGATCGCAGTGGCGACATTGGTGGAGCACGGCGGCCATGGGGCTTCTGCGGCCGCCCCGCTGGCGAAGATGGTTATCGAGAAGTATTTTTCCTTGCAGAGAGATTCGTCCGATGACAGACACGCCAGCAGGAAGGGAGAAATTCGTGCAGATTGACCGCAGACTCATTTCCCATTTCGACTGGACCGTTTTTGGGGTCACAATCGGAATAACCATGATGGGGATCCTCACAATCTACAGTGCTACCTATAGCATCACCGAGCAGCAGGCAAGCGGTTTTGCCTCAAAGCAACTCTACTGGTTTTTTATCGGCATGGTTGCCATGTTGGCTGCCTTGACCGTGGACTATCACCATGTGGATCGTCTCGCCTATCCCTTTTATGCGGCTGTCCTCTTACTTCTTTTTCTAGTACTCTTTATAGGATCTGTGGGTGGGGGCTCTCAGCGCTGGATTAATCTCGGCTTCTTTACCGTCCAGCCCTCGGAGCTAGCCAAGCTGGCGATCGTTTTGGTTTTGGCTAAGTATCTGCAGTACGATGAGCCCGCTTATGGCTATAGTCTGCGTGACCTACGGGCGCTTTTTGTTTTTGTGGCACCTCTGACTCTCCTCACCCTAGTGCAGCCTGATCTGGGCACTGCAGTCGTCCTCTTCCTTATTTTTATAAGCGTGATCCTTATGGGAGGGCTGCGCCTGCGCTCTTTACTCTACCTGGTTGCCACCGGATTAACTCTCTTGCCCATCGCCTGGCATTTCTTGAAACCCTACCAGCGAAACCGCATCTGGACTTTTCTCAATCCCGATCTCGACCCTCTGGGCGCGGGATACCACGTCATTCAATCGATGATCGCGATTGGCTCCGGAAAACTATTCGGGAAAGGCTATCTCAAGGGAACGCAGAATCAGCTTGACTTTTTACCGGCACAGCATACAGATTTTGTTTTTTCCGTCTTTGCCGAAGAATGGGGATTTCTGGGATGCTTGATCTTGCTGGGGCTTTACCTTACGTTCATCCTTTTTTCTCTGCAGGTGGTGGCGCGCGCCAAAGATCGCTTTGGCGCGCTCTTGGTTTTTGGGGTGGTCACCATTTTCTTTTGGCAGGTCGTGGTCAATGTGGCCATGGTGGCTGGCCTCTTACCTGTAGTGGGGATCCCGCTTCCTCTGCTCAGTTATGGTGGTTCTTCTCTCGTCTCGATGATGGCGGCAGTCGGCCTGCTGATTAACGTGAGCATGCGTCGCTTTACTTTTTAAGCCAGGACCTTCTCGATCGCATCGACTAACCGTGATTTTGGGACCGCACCCACGATCTGCTCTTTAACGGTACCCCCCTTAAGGATGATCAGATTGGGGATCCCACGCACCCCATAGCGGGAGGGTGTAATCGGGTTGTCATCCACGTTAAGCTTGGTCACTTTAAGCTTGCCCTCGTAATCCCTGGCCAATTCCTCGATGACGGGCGCAATGGATTTACATGGTCCGCACCAGGGAGCCCAGAAATCAATAAGGACAGGGAGGTCCGAGCGAATCACCTCCGCCTCAAAGTTATCGTCGCTTACCTGCGTGATCTTTGCCATGATTCCTTCCTAGTCTCCTCGAGTAGCCCTCAGGTCGAGGGAAATCAGCTAGGCCCCTCTCTTCAAAAAGTTGAGAGAAATCTGAGCAGAGTTCGCACTCCAAACCCTGTACCGCCCTTAGGGCACGTAAGCATTTCCTTCTCCGCAAAGGCAGGGCCAGCGATATCCAGATGGGCCCAGGGGATATTGCCCACGAACTCCTGAAGAATGAGGGCGGCGGTTATGGCCCCTCCATACGAGCCACCAATATTTTTCATGTCCGCGACGTTGCTTTTGATCTCCTCCCGGTATTCTTTTACTAGAGGGAGCTGCCAGAGTTTCTCCCCCGCCTCTCGACCACAGCGGATAAGGTTGTCTACAAGGGGTTGATGGTTTCCAAAGATGCCCGCCACCTCAGTTCCTAAAGCGACCATACACGCGCCTGTTAGAGTCGCCAGGTTGATCATGCAATCGGGTTTTTCCTTGGCAGCCAAGGCCAGGCCATCGGCTAAGATCAGTCTCCCTTCGGCATCGGTGTTCAAGACCTCAATTGTCTTGCCGTTTAGATAACGAATAATGTCACCGGGTTTTTGAGCGCTCCCACTGGGCACGTTATCCGTGGTGGGGATATAGCCCGTGACCTCAATCTCAGGGCGGAGGTCAGGCAACCTGCTCATGGCGCCAATGATTGCAGCTCCTCCTGCCATGTCGAGCTTCATGGTCTCCATAGACTTTGCTGTCTTCAAGGAAAGCCCACCGGAATCAAACGTGATCCCCTTTCCGATGAGGGCGACCTTCTTTTTAGCTTTTCCAGCGGGCTTGTAATGAATGATGATAAACCGTGGCTCCTCCACGCTGCCCCGGTTTACCGCCAAGAGGCCCGCCAAGTTCATCGCTTGAATCTTTTTCTTACCCCACACCTCAACGCTCAGCCCCCGACCCCGGCAGTGGCGCTGAGCCTGTCCTCCAAGGAAGCGGGCCGTCGTGATGGAGGGAGGCTCGTTGACAAGGTCACGGGCAAGGAAAACCCCAGGGGTGAGGTCCAGGGCCAGGCGCGCAGAGCGATCGAGCGCCGCGCTTCCCTTTAAACCGGGTCGGAGTATGGTGATAGCGCGGAGGCTGGAGGGGGGTTTATGGTCGGATTGATACTTGTTGAACTGGTAAGAGGCAAGCATGGCCCCCTCCACGATCGCCCCCACTATGGTCTCCAGCTCTTTCACAGGGGAGAGGAAAAACGCGAACTCTTCTGCCCCTATCCCCGTAGTCTCTCTTTTCGCCCGCGCTGCAGCTTTTCTCCAAGAGTCGTTCTCTATTTCGTTCTCCTTCCCCATCCCTAAGAGTAGGAGATGCGAGGCGGGAAGCATCCCTGCGGTCGGGTGGAGCAATGTGGTCCCTTCAGCCCCCGTGAACTTGCTTTTCTTAATGCGCTCGGAGAGCATTCCCTTAAGGCGCCGATCCAGCCTTCGGATCATTGGTTCCTCTGTTCCCTTCTCTTTCACAGGAAGTATCAAGATATCGGTTTTTACTCTTTCTGGACTCAGATCTTTGAATTTGACTTCCATGGATCCCTCTTTTTAGCCCGATCCAACATTAATCAGTATTCAACTTTAATTTGGTTTCTGACCTCCGGTCAATCTCCAGCAACTGTTAAAGTGCCCAGTTCATAACCACTTGGCTTCATCTTTTCTTGGATCGGGGTTAACTCTTTTGCCGGATGAGGTTCATGAATTCGTTCCGGGTCTCTTGCCGATTCCTGAAGGCCCCAAGAAGCGTGCTGGTAATAATGAGAGAATTCTGCTTCTCCACACCCCGCATCCTCATACAGAGATGTTCAGCCTCAATCACCACCGCTACCCCCAGGGGTTTGAGCTTCTCCATGATCGTGTTGGCGATTTGGTTGGTGAGGCGCTCCTGGACTTGGAGCCTGCGCGCATAGACATCAACGAGTCGGGCCAGCTTTGACACGCCTACGATCTTGTGGTGGGGGATATAGGCTACATGGGCTTTGCCGAAGAAGGGGAGTAAGTGGTGTTCGCATAGAGAAAAGAAGTCGATGTCCTTCTGCACGATCATCTCTTCATAGTCCTCGGTAAACACGGCATCATTGATAACCTTATCCGGATCCATTCGGTATCCCCGGGTAAGAAAGGTCAATGCCTCTTTGACCCTAGAAGGGGTTTTTTGGAGGCCCTCTCGGTCAGGGTTCTCCCCTATGAATTTCAGGATAGAGCGGATATGTTCTTCCATCTTGTCTCCACTAGCGACTGAGTCTTCGACACCTTGTTGAAATCTCGATCTCGACATCGTGTCCTCCAAAAAAAATTACCACTTACCTGGAGTGAGGTCAAATCGCGCCTTGGCTGTTCAAAACGTTCAAGCTGTTCCGTTAAAACCATTTGAACGATTTAAACGACTTAAACGGTCTTGTTTTGGATCAGTCAGGCTAGAGCCTTTTAAACAACCATTCGGGTGTGAAGCGGATGACGTAGATATTTAGGAGGGTCATATAGTCAGTTATGAGAAGGATACCAACGATTACCAGAAGGATACCGGCGCCCGTATGGACTGTATGAACATAGCTCCGAAAGGCGGTAAAAAACTGGAAAAATGAGTTTAACGCAACCGCACTAAGGAAAAAAGGAAAGGCTAGGCCTGTGGCATAGGTGGCGAGAAGGAAGATGCCTCTTTCAATCTCCGCCGATGTCCCTGCCAAGGTGAGAATCGCCCCCAAGATTGGCCCCACACAGGGGGTCCACGCCACCGCAAAGGTAATCCCTATCAGGACCGATCCGAGATAGCCGGCAGGCTTATCCTTCAGGTGGTTCAACTGGAACTGAAGGTAACGATCCAAAAGGGGGATTTTAAAAAGCCCCATAAGATAAACCCCTACAAGGATGATGAGGATTCCACCGAAGATACGGATGAAACTACGGTAACCTAAGAAAAGGCTGCCTAAAAAGCTAGCCGAGGCACCGAGGGAGACAAAAACCAGAGAGAAGCCGAAGATAAAGGCGAGTGAGTTCAATGCCACTCGCCAGCGCACGCGACTCTCGACATGGGGAGCGCGCATCTCCTCCAAGGAGACGCCCGAGACAAAAGAGAGATAGGAAGGGATCAGGGGTAGCACACATGGGGAGAGAAAGGAGAAGATCCCCGCTGAAAAGGCAACAAAGAAATTAAGGTCGGTCATTTCTTTTTTTTATCCAACAGTGCTTTAATAAGCTCCCTCGCCCCAGGGCTATACCACTCAGCAGGGCCCCAGACCCTGGCCAGACCTTCTCCTTTGGGTCCGATCAGATAAGTGGTCGGCACTCCCCAGGCACCGTAAAGAAGACCTACCTGCCCATCGGGATCAAAGACCACGGGATAGGTCAGCTTAAGCTCTTGGATAAATGCTAAGGCATCTTTCCGCTTATCCTTCACGTTGACCGCAAGAATCACAAAATTCTTATCTTTAAATTCCTTGTAGAGACGCTCCATTGCCGGCATCTCTTCCCGACAAGGGAGACACCAACTGGCCCAAAAATTGAGAAACACAAGCTTCCCTCTGAAATCTTTCAGAGAGATCTTTTTCCCCGCGGGATCTGGAAGCGTAAAATCCGGCGTCGGGGAGTTGTCCCTCATCGGCTCGAGATTGGGGACAAGCTTGTAGTTGACCTGACCCTGGGCAGGCTGAGCCCATCCCTGACCGCTCCAAAGCCAGAGGGCGAGGAGCAAGAAGAAAAGCCATCCTTTGAAACCACAGCGAGTCATGTCTAATCTCAATTGATTTTCTTGACCTCTTTTAGGAGCTCCTCGCCGGGGAGAACGTCTTCTTTCCGATTGCTGGGCCGGGTATTCTTATAGCGAACGACCCCTTCCTTGTCGATAATAATGTAAGAACGTTTGGCGATGCGTCTTGCTTCATCCAGTACCCCAAAAGCCTTCATCACGTTGAGCTCCCGATCGCTGAGAAGGGGATAGTCGAGCTTGAAAAAATCGGCAAAGGCCTTCTGAGAGAAGGTTGCGTTGGCACTGATGCCCAAAATTTCTGTATTTTCTGCTTGGAATTTTCCGTAGTAGTCCGAACCGGACGCTTGCAGTTGTGTAATTCAGGCGGGGCTAAAGTCCAGGAGATAGAAATTGATGAGAACATTCTTCCCCCGAAGGCTGCTGAGCTTAAGCTTTCCCCCTTTGGTGCTCTCTAGCTCAAAGTCTGGGGCCTTTTCTCCCACCTCCACCGCGACAAGCAGCGTCGGCGACAGGAAAAGCAGGACCAACAAGAACATTACCAGGATAGACCCTTTTCTTTTCATGGGTTCTCCTTTCTAAAGCCATTTTACTCTAGCGGACTCAAGACCGAGAAACAATACCTCTTCTATTTTAAAGTCCCAGATGCAGGCACGCTATTACTTTATCACTTTATCTGCCCGCACGAGTACGTTAGGCGGAATCGTCAGGCCGATCTGCTTAGCGGCTTTCAGGTTGATGACGAACTCAAACTTCGTAGGCTGCTCTACCGGCAGGTCGCCCGGTTTGGAGCCTTTCAGGATCTTGTCCACGTAGGATGCGGCGCGCCGAAACAAGTCGGAATGGTTCGGCCCATAAGCCATGAGGCCACCAGCCTCCGCAAACTCCCTCTGTTCGTGTATCGTCGGCAGGCGGCTCTTTGCTGCGAGGTCCGCGATCCTAGATAGGTGACTAATAGTCAGTGTGTCTGGCAGCGTGAGGAGAGCGCCCGCACGCGCCCTGGTTGCGGCTCGGAATGCGCTCTCGAAATCGTTTGGACCCCGCACCTCCAGAGATTGAAGCCGCACGCCCAAGGACCGAGCCGCGATTTGAGTCTTTTCAAACTCGAGGGCCTTATCTGGATTGGCCGCATTCCAGAGGACAGCCACGCGGGAGAGCCTGGGAACGGCTTCCTTGAGCAGCTCGAGCCGTTTCCCGCTTAGCTCGGGCGAAAGGGTGGTCAACCCAGTGATGTTCCCTCCCGGCCGCGCGAGGCTGGCCACGAGCCGTGTCTCCACTGGATCGCTACTCAGGGCCATGACGACGGGGGTCGTTCTGGCTGCTCGCTGGGCAGCAAGGGCATCCAGCGTACTCGCCGCAACAATGACGTCAACTTTGAGCCGGACCAGCTCGACCGCAAGGTCGGGCAGCCGATCCCCCTCCCCCTGGGCAAATCGGTACTCAACGACGATGTTTTGCCCCTCCACGTATCCGAGCTCGCGCAGCCCTTGCCGGAATGCCTCATGGGCGGATTCTCGCGCACCGCCTGATAGAAAACCTATCCGCGGGACTTTCGCCGGTTTCTGCGCCTCGGCTATAGCTGCACCCGCGCCCAGCACAACTAAAATTAGAAGCAGACTAAGACTCTTTCCCATAGCGCCTAGCTGATCTGGCCAATCGCTTTACATCCCTCTTTCCAAGTATGCACAGCGGTATCCAGACAGAATGAAACGGCCCGGCTCCTCCCTTTTTGAGCCGGAGCGTATCCAATGATGAGCTGTTGTGTCAAGGACAACCAATCCACACTCAAGCAAGACATTCAAGACCTCGGTCTTAAGGCTTTTCCCCCCTCAGCACACTGACATCACCAAGGGTCACGGTCGCATCGAAACCCGCATGATCTGGACCAGCACCGAGCTTGTCGAGTACCCGGAGTTTCCCTATGCGGCCCAGGTCTTGCGGCTTAACCGCCACAGAATTGATCTGAACGGAAAGAAGCAAGAATCCGAGGTGGACGTTTCATATCCAGGCTCCAAGGAGACGGCGCGTTGATAACTCGCTGGCCCCCCTTACCTCAGCGGCCTTAATTACCCTATTTGGTGTGGGAATTGTGGTCCAGGCTCTCGTGACCCCAGGGATCCTCCCGATACCACTCTGAAAACACAGATTGCTTCTGGATGTGAAGGATGGCCGCTCGTTCCAGAAAGTCGGCCGACCTGGGAAAAGGGCAATCCAAACCGCTTAATCTGCTGGTGATTGCTTCGATTATGCTTCCCTCATTCTGGCGCGAGGTTGTCCCTGGACTGCCGTGCCGGCTCGGTAATTCATATTACTTCGTCCCTACGTTACACGCCACGCTGGGAGGTATGGCTCAGTTGCTCGGACTGTACATCGTCCTTCGAGCAGGCACCAACTTGTTGCCCAGGGCCTTGTGCTTTCAGAACTACAAGCTTTGGATGCGGACCGAGCTTGTGCTCTGGTGGGTAGTAATCCTTCTCGGCATTGCAACTTACTACGTCTGGTTGTAACTATCTGGTCTAAGAGCGAGGCCATATTTCACGGGATGGGTCGTTAAAGAAGCCAATTCGCTTCTTGGGGGCCCAGCAATGCATGGACTTTGGTATCTCTCGCTTGGTTTGTCCTATGGCGTGGCAAGGGTTATTAGCCAGCTCCCCTCTACTTGACGCGCTCAAGAAACGGCGGTCACGGCGATTTGGCCTGGGGATGAAGATGGATAAGGGACCTCTGGCTTACGTCAGCCGCCATGCGCCTTTCCCATTAACAGAAGAGGAAGAAGCGGTTCTGGCCTTCGCTGCTTGTGGCATCACGGGTTACGCTCTTGGCGATTTACCCTATGCTGAGGGAGAAGGCGGTACCATCATGGCCGGGTTGCTAGGCCGAACAGCGGCCAGCGGCGATGCCATCCAAACCGTTGCCCTTGTTGTCACTAATGATGAGGCAACCTACTTGATTAAACGACCCCAGGACTTCAGACCAGCCGAGATTCCCGAATTGGTTCAATTAGCCGAAAAAGGTGACTTAACAAAACTCTACCGCGGCAGCCGAAGCAAGATTAAAAATGGACGATCCGCACCTCCCCTTGCTCCGATGTTCAACATTAACGTCAATCGATGGTCTCTCTATGCCCCCGGAAGCACCTATTTCTTGCCCATCAACGAGCTGACCTTCATGTACATCAACGGGCTCCTGGAAGTTTTCAACGAAACGACCGGTGCGTTTATTATAGACGAGCGGGCAAACTTTCGGCCGGCTGGCATTGCACGCTTTGCCCGCAGCAAAGGCGGACACTTGGTGGATGATCCAAAAGGTGGCCGCGTTGTAACCGTCCAACGTTTGGAGCTCATGGTGTCAGAAGTGGTAACCATCGAGCAGGGGATGATCCTCCAGAACTTGGGCCTCATGACGCAGGCAATGGGACTTGGCGGGTTCCCAAATTTTGCCGAACACGAATCGGGCTGGTTCGAAGCCCTAGGTTTCCGCATGGAGGAAATGCGCGCCAGCCGCTACCTAGGCACTAACCGCCTCGTTGCGATCATGATGCATCTTCTCGGTCGTGACGTTCTGGTTCCATATCCGATTGGTCTGGACTGTGACGGGAATACCTTGCTCAAACCCTATTGCCCACCTCATTACCCTTCGATGGAAAAGGCTGTGCGGGCCGTCATTGACACCAAGTTTGGCCCCATGGGTGTTTTCCGAGGGAGCATAAACCAAAATGCCTGGCGCGATCCAATCTCTGTCTCAAAAGAGATCCCAGGGATCAGTGAGCCCGCGATTGAGGCGACCATCGCCTATTGTCGGTATATCTACGATCGCTACGGTCGGTTCCCGGCCTATATGCCTCCCTTTCGGACAGTCACCGGCTTTCAAGCATGCCACCTCGATCTTGAATTCTACGACCGCTTCTACCGTCCTGAAGCGCTGAGCGAAACCCAGCGGGGGCACATGGCCAACTGGCACGGCAGCGCGGATCGATAACATGGCCACAAACGACTATCACTTCATTAGCCGGTGGCGTGTCGAAGACACAATCAAAGAGGTTTTTGAGATCCTGACCCAACGCCCGTGATCGGGTGCGCTGGTGGTCCGATGTGTTCGTCGACGTCCAAGTCATTAAGCCACGGGATGACCGCGGCGTAGGCCAGGTGGTGCGCCTCTCTTACGAAAGGCAGGCTGCCTTATACCTTGCGTTAGCAATATCGAGTCATAGAATCACGCTATCCTCACGGATTCACCATCGAGGCGTGGGGCGATTTCGTTGGGAGGGGAATCTGGACTTTTGAGCCGGACTGGGCGTGGGTCAACATCAATTATGACTAGAAGATCCGCGCGATAAGCCTCTCCTGCGTTATTTGTCCTTCCTGATGAAGCCCATCTTTGCGGCCAACCATCGCTGGGCGATGGTGCAGGGCGAAGAAGGTTACGTTTGGAACTAGCCCGACGCCGTGCTAAAAGATCCTAAAAGTGCGCCTGTAGTTCACTACGCGCCTCAAACAACCAGGTAGAAAGGTGTCCAAACGATTATGTGGCAAGGCACAGTCGTATCCATAAATATTGCCCAGACAGGTGGCGGCCCAATGGCGTCGGTCAACGAAGCACGCGCGGTTATTGGCAAGGGATTAGAGGGAGACCGCTATTTTAAAGGAGTCGGGACTTACTCTAATAACCCTGGGCTAGGCCGCGATGTCACGTTGATTGAGATCGAGGCCATTGAAGCCTTAAAGCGTGACTACGGGATCGAACTAGCTCCACAAGACAGCCGCCGTAATATCGCAACGCGCGGGGTTCCTCTGAATCACCTAGTGGGTCAAGAGTTTAAGGTAGGTGAGGTCACGCTGCGCGGCGTTCGCCTTTGCGACCCATGCTCTCATCTTGAGAAGTTGAGCGCCAAAGGGGTCCAGCGCGGCTTGATCCACAGAGGCGGGCTGCGGGCGCATATTTTAACTCATGGTATCATCCGGGTAGGGGATACCGTGCAAGAGCTAGCCTAGCAAAATCCCAACTGAGCACGCTTTGTCAAACCGGCCTCATTAGATGATATCTGAGGGCGGCATTTCGTTAGGTGACTGAGACATGGTTAAATTTGTTCAGGCCGAATTCGGCGAGGATCTTTGCCAGGTTCGGCAGCTCTTTACAGAATACGCAGCTTCGCTGGATTTCGATCTTTGTTTCCAGAATTTTGAAGACGAGCTTGCAGAGCTACCGGGAGAGTACGCTCCTCCAGATGGCCGGTTACTTTTAGCTTTATGCGAGACGCATATAGCCGGATGCGTGGCCCTGAGAAAGCTGACCGGAGGCATCTGTGAGATGAAAAGGCTGTATGTCCGGCCAGAGTTTCGAGGGAAGGGTATCGGCAGAGGTCTCGCGGTTGCCATTATCGACGAGGCTCGTAAGATCGGTTACTCACGCATGCGCTTGGATACCGTCCCCTCGATGAAAGAAGCGATAGCCCTTTACCAATCTCTACGCTTCAAGAGCATCGAACCCTATCGGTACAACCCGATCGAGTGTACGATGTTTATGGAGCTGACTTTGAGGTAGAATGCATGCAAGTCCCCATCTTTCACGTAGACGCATTTACAGAGAGACCCTTTGCAGGCAACCCAGCAGCGGTATGCGTCCTACCGACACCATCCGATGACCACTGGATGCAGCAGGTGGCACAAGAGATCAATTTGGCCGAGACAGCTTTCCTGTATCGGCAAGCGGATGGCTTCAATCTGCGCTGGTTCACCCCGACCGTAGAAGTTGACCTGTGCGGTCATGCAACCCTAGCTAGCGCGCATGTCTTGTGGGAAGCGGGACATTTGCAGCCAAATGAGCAGGCCCGCTTTTACACACGGAGTGGGCTCCTGACCGCTGATCGCAAGGGTCAATGGATCGAACTCGATTTTCCCGTCACTCCTGAAGAGCCAGCCACCGCGTCTCCAGACCTTGCCAGGGCGTTGGGTGTGACGCCCAAGTATATCGGCAGAAACCGGTTTGACTATCTGGTAGAAGTCGACTGTGAGGAGACCCTACGAAACCTGAAACCCGAATTTACTTTACTAAGCACACTACCGACTCGAGGCGTCATCGTCACGAGTCTTCCGAGTTCACCGGAGTATGATTTCGTGTCTCGCTTTTTCGCCCCCAGGTCGGGGATCGATGAGGATCCCGTCACAGGTTCTTCCCATTGTTGCCTCGGTCCTTTTTGGGAGAAGCGCTTGGGCAAAAATGAATTTGTCGCCTACCAAGCTTCGCCACGCGGTGGAGTTGTACGGGTGCGCGTAAGTGGGAGCCGAGTTTACCTTGGGGGACAAGCGGTTACGGTTCTGCGCGGAGACCTTGTCCTACCGTTGGAAGGCAAGAGGTAAAGCTCGCAGGACTTCTGTGACCGGCCTGGCGATTGCCCTTGTTTTTGCTGCTGCTTTCATCCATGCGACCTGGAATCTCCTAACAAAGCGTGCGAGCGGAGGTGCTTCTTTTACGTGGCTCTTTGCTGCGCTCTCTGCTGCGCTCTACGCGCCTCTTGCAGCCGGCGTGATTCTCTTGCAGCAACCGCGCATTGGCCCCGTTGAACTTGGCTTCATGTCAGGAAGCGCCATTCTTCACACCGGTTACTTCCTCTTGTTGAATCAAGGTTATCGTGTAGGCGACCTCTCCCTGGTTTACCCTCTGGCACGCGGAACAGGCCCCATGCTTTCCACTGCCGCAGCCATTCTTTTTCTCGGTGAGAGACCAAGTCCAATAGCCATCGGAGGGGCGGTTCTTATCGCCTTGGGCGTCATAGCTCTAACAAGCAATCCACATAAACTCAGGGAGTCAGGAGCTGCCAGAGCTGTGGCTTATTCTCTCCTGACAGGAATTTTTATTGCGGCCTACACCCTACTGGACAAGCAGGCCGTAAGTGCCTTTTTGATCTCGCCGTTGCTATTGGACTGGGCTGCCAACCTGGGGCGCGCTGCCCTGCTTACACCTTTTGCACTGCGTCATTGGGACAAAGTTCGCTCAGAATGGCAAAGCCACTGTTTCGAAGCGATCGGAGTTGCGGTTCTTGCTCCTCTTTCATACATTCTCGTGCTAACGGCTCTAACCTTTACCGCCGTAAGCTACGTTGCGCCAGCGCGCGAAATTAGCATCCTTATCGGTGCCGCTATGGGAACAGGTCTGCTTGCGGAAGGCGATGCACTGCGCCGTCTTGGCGCTGCGGTCGCCATGGTGCTTGGCGCCGTGGCCCTGGCGGTGGGCTAGCCCTGGAAACCATGGTGTGGCTTAGAGTAAATTCGGGCACACGGCTGACTTGGGACATTTCCCAAAAGGAAGGAGCGACCACTCTCCACTTTACTCACGGTGACTGGCGCTCGATTACCGGCTTCTTTGCCAGCTGCAATTCGACCTGGGGTGAACTGATGTATCGCCTCAAGGGCTATAAGAGGGAAAAAGCTCCCGACCCACATTGGACAGAGTAGGGCTCGCTCCCAAGCGAAGTGTCATGAAAGACGATTCCTTCAAAGAATTTATTCTCGATCAACTCAGCGATCTGGACGAGGTGGATGCCCGCCCTATGTTCGGTGGCTTTGGACTTTACCAAGGTGAAGTCTTCTTTAGCATCATTTTCAAAGGCCGGCTCTACTTCAAAAACGATTTAACGAGCCGTCCTGTTTACCTCAAGATGGGTATGAAGCCTTTTCGACCCAATGCCAAACAAACACTCAGAAACTATTACGAGGTTCCGGTAGACATCATCGAAGATCATGACCAGCTCACCGCGTGGGCTAAGAAAGCAATCGAATGCCAGCGGGGTAAGGCGTGACCCCTGACGGCAATTTGATCGAAATATCGAATTACCAAACTAGGCAGACTTTCTGAGGCGCCGCATCCGCTGCAGCGAAGCCTCCAGAAGGCGGTTCGCCTCTTTCTCCAGCTCCGGCGCCGGCCAAGGATCCTTGTGAACGGTTCGCTGTTTGTCATAGGGACCAGAGGGAAGCTTCTCATAGCCGGGGTAGTTTGAACAATGCAATTCCAAGTGGTTTCCATCCGGGTCGTTGAAGTAGATCTCGGCGCTCCCTGTTCCCCCTCTGGTCATGGGGCCGACGAAGGGAACCTTCCACTTCTTAAAATGGGCAGCCCACTTTTCCAGCTCTTCTGCCGGCACATCGAAGGCATGGTGGGGATGAGACTGGTCCCACTTAGGCTGACCGTAGTCTTGCTCGAAGAGATCGATCTCCAGGCCGCTACACAGCCTTACCCCAACTTGGAGGGCGCGGGCCAGCCCTTTTTTCACCCGATCTGCTGCTGACTCGTGGTGCACCTCAGCTCCAAGCACCGCCACATAGAAGCGGGCCGCTTCGTACCGGTCCCGGACCGGAATCGTCGTGTGGTTCAGCGCTCGAATATGCAGGGGAACATCGGGATTGAAATCGGACGCGCTCATCTTCGTACCTCCTCTTTAAACTTGCTGGGTTCGAATGAGGCGAAGATAGGCTTAGGGAAGAGTGTTGTCAAGGCGAGCCAGACCGTTGAAAAAGGCCATCTGCGTAGATGAAAAAAGGCCCGATCCATCACGACCCGTGCCTTTTGAAATTTACGTCCAGCGCTCCCAAGAGTTGCGGCTCAATGCTTCTTTGGTCGCTTCCGGCAGGTTATGCGATCCGCCTTGATTTTAGAGGAAATAAGTCAATACTCATGCCTTACCCCGCGTGTTGCTTAGTTTCGTATTTGCGCAATTGCGCAAATACGAAAGGTCCAGCGTCCTTTGGGAACGCGAGGAAATCGCGCCGGCAGACATCCCGCACGGCGAGGCGCGCGACCGTTTGTTAGAAGACTGACGAGGAAAAAGAGAGGCTGACGTCTGAGATTGGCGTGAATATCATAGTCCAAGATGCGACCCCAATTACTACAATTACTATGGTGAGATGTATCATATCAAAGGCCAACTGAAAGGCCCGAACGGTACGATCCTCGACGTGATCACTGTCTGGATCTGCCTTCACGCCACCGGAGAAACCAGATTTGTCACTCTGGTACCGGATAAGGAGGCAGGACGATGAAAATAGATCTGTTCAAACGAGTAGCTCTAAAGATAGACATCCCTGACCAAGGACTGCGCAAAGGTGACGTAGCAACAATAGTTGAACACCTGCCCGGCAAGAACACCGAGGACGGTTACGCTCTCGAAGTCTTTAATGCGGTTGGTGAGAGCATCGCGGTGGTAATGGTGCCAGAGTCTGCCGTAGAACCCCTCACAGCAGACAAGATCCCGTCTGTAAGGCCTCTGGCCAAAACGGCGTAGTCAAGAAAAGGCCAAACCGGCGTGGCAGACCCCTCTTTATTAACCAAGCTAAAACCCGACAACTCTAAATGTCAAAAGTCATGCACCGACCCTGAGTCCGACCCTGAGTCTCCATTGAAATCGTCTTAGAAATTCCCTTTCCCTGCCGGGAGCAGGACCTGGAGGCGGCTTTTTA
>JAHFAO010000025.1:0-10424 GCA_023250515.1 Deltaproteobacteria bacterium
CAACAAACCCCCCAGGAGACCTCCAGCCAAGCCACGCATAAAACCGCCGGGCTGTGGGGTTACAGGGGCAGGTTGCTGTGCGGGTGAAGTTGACTCTCTCCTTGGTTGCATGGGTTGGGCTGGCTGTGAGGGTCTGGCCGGGGCCTGGTAGCTCCTAGAGCCACGGCTGCCGCCTGAGCGGCCCCCGCCAGCACGGGCCTCGGCGTAACCTTCCAGTAGCACCAGTGTTAACCAGACCGTCGCGCATAAAACCGGCAATATGCGGAGCGATCTACAGAATGAACTGTTCATGGAAACATCCTCCTTCCCCGAAATGAAGCTTTAAGAAAAAAACAATCAGCACAGGTAAGCCGTTTCATACCCTCCTGTATAGTTTTACGCAATAGTCACGAACGCCTAGAATTTCACTCATACTTACCAGGCTAGGGAGAAATGGGGGGAGGGGCTACCATCGACCCGACCACAATCGCAAACCCAACAATCACAGCAGCCATGATGAGGGCAATCCCAAGGTTTCCTTTTTTCAGCTCCTCCCACTCGTCCACAGGTGTGAGCCAGGTGAAGACCCTCAACAAGATCCAGAGGGAAACAGCCATCGTAATGGCACCCACTACCCCCCAGCCAAAAGTTTTCAGATAGTCAAGCAATAACACCGTCATTCTTCCCTCCGAAATGAATCGTTAGTGTCTCCTCCACTCGGGTTCAGCCTGCGCGCTTCATGATTACTCTACGTATTGATTTGCTCTTTTTTCTAGTGACTTGCATTCAACCGTGAAGTACATCACCTGCCGAGAATACTTCGGATTGGATCTTGTAGTCAAGACAACTGAGATACGATACCGGATCACATTTGGGATAACGGTTTGAACGGCTTTGCTCGCAGCTAGGCCCCAAACCCAAAAGAGCGAGCCTACCCCCACCAAGACCGAATCAGAGGAAGGAAAAAAACCGGGTAAGAACGCGCCGGGGTGATAGAAATGAAATGATTTTCTAAAGAGACTCTTTCCACTTTCGTAATCCTGCAGGAGCTGAGAAGTCGTCATGGCCAAGGTCGGTAAGTCCCTCAACTGCCTCTCTACATAGAGATCAGGGATTGTCCCAGGAGAGAGCTGCTGCCTGAGATAAGAGACAAGACCCATCTTTTTTATCCGCTCAACATCACCAGCTCTGGGCCCATAACCAAAGCGATTTAGTACGTGTAAAATTTTTTGTTCTTCGCCGAGCCGCGACTTGGATATAGAAATATTGAGGGTTGGACTCGATAAGGCCTCTTCAGCTGGATTCAAGGTGGGGTGGATCCCCGCTATCTCTGAGCAAGCTGTTACTCCTGCTGCCAGCAATAAACCTAGAGTGGCGCGAAGGAGAGATTGCGTCATACTCCACTTAATATCTTAGACGACCGATCTATCGGCTTGTTCACACCCGTTACGATGGCAGCATTATATTTTGCCACCAAATTGAATTCAATAACGCTCGAGTTGAAACCCAAGCGATTTCGGGGCGGGATGTCGTGGTGGGGTGTAGTTAGAGGAGAGGTTGCTGATTAATTTACATGATTCCAGGCGTGGTAGGAGCTGCGCACCAGGGGTCCAGACTCCACATGGCGAAAGCCGAGTTTCTCCGCCTCGGTTTTGAGCTCCTGGAATTCACCTGGAGTAACATAGCGCTCGACGGGAAGCTGATCCATTGAAGGTTGGAGGTATTGCCCCAAGGTGACGATATCGCAGTTGATTTGCCGCAGATCTTTTAGAGTAGTCATAACCTCATCCATGGTTTCCCCTACCCCAAGCATCAATCCTGATTTGGTAAGGATCTCTTTCCGTATCACTTTGGTGGCCTTTAGAATATCCAGCGAGCGTTCGTAAACAGCGCCTGGCCTTACCTTTTTGTAAAGGCGCGGGACCGTTTCCATGTTGTGGTTCAGGACATTAATCCCCGAGCACACCACGGTCTCTAAGGCCTTCTGATCTCCTTTAAAATCTGGGATGAGGACTTCGACACGGATGCCGGGGCTCAAGACCTTGATCCAAAAGACGGTCTTGGCGAAATGTGCTGAGCCGCCGTCGGGAAGATCGTCTCGGTTCACGGAGGTGACCACAATGTGCTCCAATCCTAAGTCCTTCACCACTAATCCTACATTCCGCGGCTCTTCCGGATCCAAAAGTTTAGGTTTGCCCTTACTGATAGCGCAGAAGCGGCAGCCGCGAGTGCAGATGTCTCCGAGGATTAAGAAAGTAGCGGTGTTGTGTCCCCAGCACTCACCGATGTTCGGGCAGCGCGCCTCCTCGCAAACGGTGTGAAGGTTATGATCCCTCAGTATCCGCTTGAGGCGGAGGTAGTTGGGGCTACCTGGAGCCCTGACTTTGATCCAATCTGGATGTCTTCGCGGCATAACTCGTTCAGCTCAGCATAATCAAATTGCCTGACAAAATGGTGAATAAACACCTCTTTCACCCGTTTTGGTGAAACGGCACTTCCCAGCTCTTGTTCCATAGAGGTGATCTCAGCCCAAGTCAGGCCACACGGAATGATCCGTTTGAAATAGGTGAGATCGGTGTTCAGGTTCAGCGCCAGGCCGTGACAGGTGATACCTCTTCTTACGGCGATGCCAATAGAGGCAATTTTCTTCTGTCCAATCCACACGCCGGTCCAGGGCGGATTCCTGCCTGCCGAGATGCCAAAGTCCTTTAAAGTTTGGATCAAGATCTTCTCAAGTTGACGTAAATAGAGATGGACGTCTTTCCTGAGCGTGGACCTAAGATCCAACAGGGGATACGCCACCATCTGGCCGGGGCCATGATAGGTGATATCTCCTCCGCGACCGGTCCAGTAAACAGGCACTTCCCCCGGGCGCAGCAGGTTGGACTCCTTCCCACTCCTGCCGATGGTAAAAACATGGGGATGCTCCAGCAAAAGCAGAATGTCCCAGAGTCTCCCTGCCTGCTTTTCTTCCACAAGCCTCTGCTGAAGAGTCAGGGCGGAGAGATAATCTATCTCGCCCAAATCTTTAAAAAGCAAGGTTCGCATGTCGCAGGACCTTCTCCCCTACCCTCTCCCTGTGTGCCAGGGAGAGGGAGAAGGGTGAGGATTAGCGGGATACTTACATTAACTCGCTGATCAGCGCTTTGGCGGTTTCCGGGGAGACGCCCAGAGGACGGTGGGCGAGAGGCCCGCCCTCGTCCAGGACCGGTTCCAACTGGTCCAGCGAGGGCAGATCGTCGCGCTTCCAGAAGAGGCCGATTGGGATGACCTCGCCCCACATGTAGCCTTTCTCCATGGCCGCATTAAAGTCGGTCGGGTCGTGGCCTATGTCTTCCAGCTTTTGACAGCGCTGTTTGAAAAAGTCGTGGCTGTTGTCGTGGTTATAAGTCACACACGGGCTAAAGGCATCAATGAGGGCAAAGCCTTTGTGCTGGATGCCGCCCTTGATGAGTTCGACCAGATGTTTTATCTGACCGGTGTATCCTCGGGCAACGTAGGTGGCCCCTGCCGCGATGGCAAGAGGGATGGGATTGATCGGATTCTCCACGCTTCCATAAGGCGTGCTTTTGGTCTTCATCCCCTTGATACTGGTAGGGGAGATCTGGCCGGTGGTCAGTCCATAGATCTGGTTGTCCATGACGATATAAGTGAGATCCACGTTGCGGCGCATGGTGTGGAGGAAATGGTTTCCTCCGATGCCAAAGCCATCGCCGTCGCCACCGGTGGCGATAATCTTCAGTTCGTGATTGGCGAGCTGGGCGCCGGTAGCCACCGCCAGCGCGCGGCCATGCAACGTGTGCATGCCGTAGGCATTAATATACCCCGGCAGGTTAGAAGAACAGCCGATGCCGCTAATCGTCATGACCTCATGTGGGTAGAGGCCCAGCTCGACGATAGCCTGCTTCAGCGCGGTCAGCACGCCGAAGTCGCCGCAACCGGGGCACCAATCAGGGTCCACTTTGCCCTTCAAGTCTTTGACGGTCAGTTTGGCACGTTCGACCGCACCCCGTGTTCTGCTTTCTATTTCAACCATTGTGGTGCTCATTTTTTTTCTCCTTAAACCATAACCTCGTGGACCGGCACGTACTTTTTAGTTTTGCCAGCCAAAATTGCTTTCACGCCGTCCACGATATGATGCGGCATGAACGGCTCTCCATCGTATTTACGGATATGGCCATCGGCTACAATGCCCGTCTCAGACCGTAGATACCGAGCGAACTGGCCGCTGTAGTTATTCTCCACGATGATGGTCTTCTTGCTTTTAGAAAGGGTAGAACTGATCGCTTCAGCATGGAGCGGAACCATCCACTTGATCTGCAGATTGTTCGCGGCGATCCTCTGGTCGGCGAGTTGCTCAATCGCCTCGTGAATGACGCCTTCCGTCGAACCCCAGCCGACCAAAGTGACCTTCGCATCCGCAGACCCGAACAGTTTCGGCGGCTCCAGCAAGGGCAGGATCCCTTCCATCTTGCGCATGCGTTTCTCATGGATGGCCTGGCGCTTGTTGGGATTGGTGAATTCATCGCTGATGAGCACGCCGTCCTCGTCGTGTTCATCGGTAGCAACGACGTGCACATATCCTGGCGTGCCCGGCAGGGCGCGTGGTGAGATACCGCTTTCGGTGATCAGGAAACGCTTATATTCACCATTTAGGGGCGGCGTAGCGCCGTTAAGTCCGATGACGTCGCCACGGTCAATGGGGACATTGAAATCTAACTCTGCGGGATCCACGCTGGACCGACCTTCAGAAAGCAGCAGGTCAGATAGTATGATGCCCGGGCACTGGAATTTGTCCACCAAATTGAAAAGCTGCGGCACCGTTTTGAAGCAGTCAGAGATGTTAGTCGGCGCGACGATGATTCGAGGATAATCTCCCTGGCCAGCTCCCATCACCTGCCAGAGATCGCCCTGCTCGGTCTTGGTGGGGACGCCCGTGGCTGGTCCGGCCCGCTGGACATCGATGCAGACGACCGGGATTTCCATCATGGCCGCCGAACCGAGGGCTTCGCTCATCAAGGCAAAGCCGCCTCCCGAGGTGGCGCACATGGTGCGGCAGCCTGCGTGTGCTGCGCCGATAGCCATGTTGATCACACCGATTTCGTCCTCGACCTGGCGGACCATGATGCCTAGCTGGTGGGCGTGACGGGCCATCCAGTGAAGCACGCCGGTTGAGGGACTCATCGGATAAGCGCAGTAAAAGCGCACGCCGGCAGCGGCGCCGCCCATCGCCAGGGCCTGGTTTCCCTCAAAAAACGCCAGTTTCTTGCCGGTATCGGGCAGAGAAAAGGGGAACCGCTTGAAATGAGAGGCCGCATATTCGTAGCCTGCCTGGGCGACGCCGACGTTTTCAGTTATCACCGCCTCGCCTTTCCTTTTGAACTGGAGAGTCAGGATGTCTTCGAGAATCTTAAATTCAACGCCGATCAGACGAAGGACCGCGGCCAATGCAATGGTGTTTTGAACTAGGTCGCCCCTGATGGTGGGTGCTAGCTCTTTGACCGAAAAGGGACAAAGCTGGACGTCCTTGGCGGCTGTGCCGGGCTTGATCTTGTCGCTGTTGTAGAGGACGGCGGAACCCGCTTTCATTAGTTTGAGATGCCGATTCATGGTGTCCTGGTTTAAGGGGATGAGGATGTCAAACTTGTCGCCTTGGCTCAGAACCGGCCGGTCGCTGGTCCGAAGTGTCAGGAAGATGTGCCCCCCACGAATGATGGACTGGTAGGCGTTGTAGGCGTTTAAGTGAAGTCCGCGGCGCACGAAAATGCGCGCCAGGATATCACCGGGAGTGGCGATTCCCTGTCCGGCCTCGCCGCCTATTCCGATTGCGAGATCAATTTTGCTCATGGTTAAAACCCTCTTAAAAACACGAATAGATTATCACACTCCCTCGTATGTACAAAGGACTGTGCAGAAAAATCGTCAATTTTTTACTCATTACCTCCCTTCTTCTGAACTTTCAAGCTTTTTGCCAACAAAAAGAGGACATTGACAGGAAAGACTCCAGGCGGGTAGAGTGCTCTCCATTTGGCTGTTTGGGTCTTACCTGTCTCTTCTATGTCGCAAACATCGCTCACTTATCCGTGGTTTGTACGTAAGGATCTGGATGGATTTTTCGGTCTGATGATCGATAACATGATCCAGCTTATCCTTATCGTCAGTCTTTGTCGAGAGCTTATCCACCTCCCGGATCCTTATATCTTTGGGCGTATTCTTCCCGGCGCCGCGATGTCGATCCTGGTCGGGAATTTCTTTTATTCCTGGCAGGCGCGTCAATTGGCGCGCGAGACCGGCAGGGAAGATGTAACCGCTCTTCCTTACGGGATCAACACGGTAAGCCTTTTTGCCTATGTCTTCTTTATCATGCTGCCCATTTATCAGGAGACCAAGGACCCTATATGGGCCTGGAAGGTGGGGTTGGTAGCCTGTTTTCTTAATGGTGCGATCGAGATCGTCGGCGCTTTTATCGCAGAGACAGTCCGTCGGATGACCCCGCGGGCCGCCTTGCTCTCAGCCCTAGCAGGGATCGCGATTACTTTTATATCGATGGACTTTACCTTCAGGATCTATGCGCAGCCAATGATCGCCCTGCTGCCTTTAATCCTTATTCTTCTGTCTTATTTTTCCCACCAGAGATTTCCCCTGGGTCTCCCCGGAGGGTTGGTGGCGATTTTGATCGGGACCGGGCTTGCCTGGGGCCTGGGGGCGATGGCGGGAAAACCGTGGAATCTGGGGTTCGTGCTGACCAGACCGGCGTGGGCTGGAGATTCTCTGTGGGAGGCGATCTGGCATCCAGCGTTCTTGAACTATCTTTCCGTAATCCTTCCAATGGGAATTTTCAACGTGGTCGGGTCGCTCCAGAATATCGAGAGCGCCGAGGCCGCAGGAGACCGTTATCGGACTTTCCCTTCGCTTATGGCCAACGGGATCGGTTCCGTGGCAGCCTCTCTTTTTGGCAGCTCCTTTCCAACAACCATTTATATTGGCCACCCAGGCTGGAAGAGGCTCGGCGCGCGCTCTGGCTACTCTGCCCTTAACGGGATCTTCATTACTTTTCTTTGCCTTACTGGGACGATCCAAACGGTGCTCCATTTTATTCCGCTCGAGGCCGGTATTGGAATTCTCCTCTACATCGGAATCATTATTGTTGCCCAGTCCTTTCAGGAGACGCCGAAAGAACACGCGCCGGCAGTTGCCTTGGGGCTTTTCCCGGCCTTGGCTGCCTGGGGACTGTTGATGGTGGAGTCTGGGCTCAAGGCTGCAGGCAAGTCTCTTTTTGAAGTTGGGCTTGCGCCTTTTACCCAAAGCCTGGCGATCCATGGGATGATCTCTCTGGAGCGAGGTTTCATCTTTACGTCGACGATTCTTGCAGCCATCGGTGTTTTTCTCATCGAGAGGCAATTTTTTCGTGCGGCGTTCTGGTCGCTGGCCGCAGCTTTTTTTGCCACCACTGGAATCATTCATGCCTACGACCTGACACCCGGGGGCATAACGACCCGCTTCGGCCTTTTTGCGGCACCGGAATTTGCTATAAGCTACGTTCTTTTATTTGTTCTTTTCTTCGCCGTGGGCTGGTGGGAGAGGAGATAGAGGTTACATAGAGACCAAAGGAGCTTGTGCAAAATGAAGGCAAATGAAGTTGCTGAATTGGTTCCTGGGGTGCCAAAAGGTTTGGAAACTGGCTTGCACAACTATTGGTACCCGATCTTGAAGTCAGAGGATCTTAGCCAGAACAAGCCTGTCTCCATCAAGTGTCTGGGCGAGGACCTCGTTGTCTGGCGCGATGGGCGCGGTCTGCCGGGCGTGCTGTTCGACCGGTGCCCGCACCGTGCAGCTAAACTCTCCCTGGGACGGGTCCTAGAGGGAAACTTGCAGTGTGCGTTCCACGGGCTGCGCTTTGACAAAACTGGCCAATGCGTGTTGATCCCATGGGAACCCGATGACAGCGCCAGCGCGCAAGAAGTGCGTGCGCGTTCATACCCTGCCCAGGAGTTGGGAAGCTATATCTGGGCCTACCTTGGGGATCCGGCGCGGTTTCCGCCGCCGCCTCTGCTAGATGAGGTCCCAGAAGAGCTAAGCAGGGGGGATGAGTTCCTGTGGTTCCGAATGCCGACTGAGGTGTGGGATAGTAACTGGCTGCTAGCGATCGATGGGGGGGATGGGTTTCATGCAGTGACCTTGCACGCTGAAACGCAGGCGGTGGAGGAGCGGCCGTGGGAGGGTGGCAAGGCACAAGCAGCGTCGGCTCCGCTGGCGGAACGGCGGGTGAAAATCGTTCAGACCCCGTATGGGGTGCGCGGCATTGCCACAGATCGTGAAGGCAAGCCCATTCATCACGGGCATTTATTGACCGTGAAAGGAGACCGGTTCATCCTGCCCTGTATTTCGACCAACGTCATTCGTCCGGTGCCCGGCGTAGAGCCCTATGTCTCACGTCTCTGGCAGTTTCCGGTGGATGACAAACAGACCATCATTCAGCGTTTTGCCGTTCAACGGGCAACAACAGCGGAGGCGCGCGAACGGTGGGAGAGGCTTTTCCAGGAAGTAGTCAAGCCCAGGTTGCAGAGCATCTCCAGGGAGGATGCCGTGATCGCTGAGTCTCAGGGTGACCTCGTAACTGCCCGGACGCACGAACACCTCTTCGAGCCCGACCTGAGTATGTATGAGGTTCGCCAACGCATCAACGACGCTTTTTTGGTGCAATTAGAGGAGAGGCGAATGGCTCCTACCAGAGATTCGCTCGTTTGGCCGGTAAAATCTACCGGCCCATAGCCAGCGTTAAGAGTGCTATAATCCCAATTCCGCCTGCACTTCTTTTAAGAGTCGAAAATCTGCGACGTCATCCACCGATACCTCTTTCTTAACACCAAGCTGTTTTAGAAGAAGGCTGACTTCGAATTGCAGGCCTTCCCTGCCAATAGATCCATTGGGGCTGAAGTAATCTTTCGACTGCAGGTAGATCTTCCCGGCATCCGCACGCGAGAGGTTCAGGAACTCGGCAAAAAAGTCTATCACTTCTGACTTGTTCTTTTCAGTCTTAATATACTGCAGACTCCTGATAGTCCCGCGCAGGAATCGTTTAATGGTATCAGGGCGGTTCTTCAGTGTGTCGGTGCTCGTCGATATACCCCCGAGCCCCAGTGGCACGTAATCGCTGGCTCGCGCAATGGCATGGAATCCCTTCGCCTCCGCCTTTATGCCCATCTCGGTGCCGACCAGGGCGGCATCAACCTGCCGTGCCATTAGGGCTAACGTGCTACTTTGCATGCTACCCGTAGGGAACATCTCCGCGTCTTTACCAAACCCGCGTAGTCCATGTTTCTCAATAATCAGCTGCGAGATGTAAGTAACATTACCACCAACATCGGTGACCGCAAGCACTTTACCTTTCAACTCCTCCACACGTTTGATCTCAGGCTTTGCATAGAGATGCCAATTAAGCTTGTCGACCATATAACCGATCATCCGGATAGGTCTGCCAGCGACCGGTGCCCGAATGGCGGATGTATGAAAATCAACGGTTACATCGCCCGTCATCATCCCGCTAATGGCCGGAGTGGACCCCATCTGTACGATGAGGACTTCCAAACCCTCTTGTTTATACAGTCCCTTCTTGACTCCAATCAGCAAAGGCAAGTTGGGCAATGCCCTGACTGGAATCGCAGCGACGATTTTCTCAAGCTTGCTCGCTTTCTCCTCCCCCACGCCTTGCGCTACTAAAGTTTGTTCTCTCCCTGGCGAAGATATCGCAGGGCCACCTGGTCCGGCGGCAGCATAGCCAGACAGGACGGTTCCCCCTAAGGCCAGAAGAAACAGAATGAGAGAAGATCCTCTTATTTTTTTTCGCATCATATTCGATTCCTCCGTGTGGTTTTGCCCGTGGTTGATCCTGTATCTGTATCTGCCCTACTAAGGGTCCAGCCGCCTGTCAAGGGGATGAATTCTCAGCAGCTAACACTATCCTAGAGTAAGTGAGGTCGCCAACCACATTCAAAGCAAATAGCAGGCGTGCAAACGATAAGGGGTCAGAGTGGTTTTAAAGCTATCTTTAAGTTGTTGACCTTTGGTAATCAAATGATAGTTTTGAACGTGCCAGGGTGATACAGCACGGGGCCAAGTACCAGGTAAGAGGTTGAAACAACCTGGGGCGTCAGGCCTTGTCCCATAGAGGACCAAATATTAATCTGCCATAGGCAGAGCGCCTACCTCATTTGTGCGTATCTACCCTGGCACTTTAGTTTCGCGAGACAGCGATCAGTATGTTTGACTGGTTGGCTAAAGCCGCAGGCCTTCTTCAAGAGCTTGGCTCACAATGCCAAGTTCCCTCCTCTTTCGGGCAAACTCCTCAGGCGTGTAGCACAGGACATCGGCGGAGAAGGGAAGATCGAGGTCGGCTAAAAGCATTGAGGTTCGTTCTAAGAAGTGGATTCCTTGGAACCTCTCAG
>JAHFAO010000025.1:10524-16362 GCA_023250515.1 Deltaproteobacteria bacterium
TCAGGAATCGCGGACGCTTAGCCCCCAAAGCACTCCACTGCCGAGAGGCAGGTATTGGCATGAATAGTTACGGTATCATTGGTGTCCAGGGCATAGCCGCCACCTAACACTGCCGCGACGGGCACGCGGTGTTTTTTGCACTCCGAAAAGACCAGATCGTCGCGCTTTTTGAGGCCTTCTATGCTAAGGCGCAAATCGCCCAATTGGTCTCCCTCATAGGGATCGGCCCCGGCCTGGTACAGAACAAAATCAGGCTTGAACTTTTCCATAATAGCCGGGACCGCCTTTTCTAGATGAGCCAGGTACTCCTCGTCTCCAACGCCGTTTTTTAAATGGATATCCCAACTGCTATCCTGTTTAGGCGGATAGAGGTCGCGCTGGTGGATGGAGAAGGTGTAGACGCTTTCATCGTCCTTAAATATAAAGGCGGTGCCGTTTCCCTGATGGAGATCGCAATCAATGATGGCAACTCTGATCCCCTTTCTTTGCTTCTGGACTCTGCGTACGGCAACCGCCATATCGTTAACGTAGCAGAATCCCTCGCCGTGGTCGGGAAAGGCGTGGTGAAACCCGCCGGTAAGGTTGATGGCGCAGTCTTTCTCTAGAGCCTCTTCGCAGGCTCGTATGGTACCGCCAGCAGCAAGGAGAAAGGCCTGAACGATCGCTTTAGAAATAGGAAGTTCGGACGAAGCGGTGCGCTCGGTCGAGCGGGCACGGATCAGATCTTCCACATAGTCTTGATCATGGACGAGAAGGAGATCCGCCTTAGATGCGGGCTGAGGTTCAATCAGGTTCTCTCCGATGATTCCGCGCGCACGAAGCTGCTGGTAGACCAGCCGGTATTTTCCAACAGGAAAGACATGGACTCCGATATCCGCATAATAGCCGTCGGCGTAAACAAATACAGTGGGCACTAAAAATTCCCTCGAAAGAACCCTCTCTGCCCCCGGCTTTCCTCAACACCGATCTCGATCAGGCGGAGTTTCGCCCCGGAAAATTGTTGCTTGACTCTTCGACGCAGCTCTCCCGCGATATATTCTGCTAGCAGTTCCGTGCTGGTATTGGCGATGGGTAGGAGGACGACGTCCCTCCGCGGTAGGATAAGGCGTTGGCCTTTATAGAGAACCTCAACATCTTTGCGGCCCTGGTGGATTTCAAGAAGAGGGCTATCACTTTGTATGAGGGTGCGGTGATCCAACCCGTCACAGACCTTTTTGACCAGGGGTTTGAATGAAATGAAGTCGAGCACCACTCCTGCCCTATCCAGCTCGCCCTCGACGGCAACGGAGACTTGATAGTTGTGTCCGTGCAGGGCCTCCCTCCTGCCATTGGCGAAGATGAGAAAGTGTGCCGAGGCAAAATTGAAGTAATCCTTCTCTACTTCGATACTGAAACGGCGAGGCATGACCGGACGTTATCCAAATCAATCTATTCTTGCAAGCAGAAGATCGAGAAGGGGACTCCCCTGTTCCTGAGCGAAGATTGGCTCGGAGGGGCTGGAAGTCTCTGCGCAGCTGAGGATCAGCAGCATCGATGTTTGAGCCTCTGGGTACTTTGGCGGGCGAGTTTCGATGCTGCCCGAAGCAAGCAGCTAAGACTTCCCGCCGACGAGATACTGAAGCGAAGGGATAGGGGGTCCCCGACGTCCGACGCTTATTTTTTTGCCGCAAGCTTGCAACTCATAGGAGGAAGGGTTAGGTCAAAAGGCATGACCCTCAAGGAGGCTCTTGGCCTTAAGCAAGGGGAAATGCTCTCTCTGATCGGCGCAGGAGGTAAGACCACCACCTTGTTCCGCCTGGCCCACGAGCTATGGGAAGAAAAGCACAAGGTCCTGGTTACTACCACTACCAAAATCTTCAAACCCGCCAAACCCCATGTTCAGAAGCTTTATGTGACACAGGATCTGGAGGTTCTGCTTGATGAACTTGCTAAAATAAAAGAGCCATTAATCGTGGGTGTAGGCTATGGGTTGGATGATACAGGAAAGCTTATCGGTCTACCGCCAGAGTGGTTCGACAGCTTGAGAAGAAGAGGCGGGATGGATTGGATTCTGATAGAGGCAGATGGGGCAGCCTCGCGCCCGCTCAAGGTACCTGCAGAACATGAACCAGTCGTGCCTGAAGGATGTGCCCTCACGGTTTGGGTGATGGGGATTAAGGTCCTGGGCAAGCCACTTACGACGGATTGGGTCCATAGGGCGGAGAGGGGAGCTGCGCTATTGGGGGTACAACCGGGAAGTCCAGTCACAGAGGAGCTCATTTTTCGCCTGGTGCAGCATCCCCAAGGATGTCTGAAAGGCATCCCGCCCAAAAGCCGAAAGATCGCTCTCATCAACCAGGCCGACACTCCTGAAGAGGTGAAACAAGCTAGCTCCGTTGGCGACGCGCTGATTCGATGTGGCATAGAGCGAGTGGTCATTACAAGCTACCGCGACAGGGATGCAGTTAAGGAAGTGGTGGAGAGGTGATTTCCGGGATTGTCCTAGCCGCTGGTGCGGCCCAGAGAATGGGGCAGCAGAAGCTCCGTCTCGATTTTAAAGGAAAACCTATCCTCCAGTGGGCTTTGGAGGCTGCCCTCTCATCCGAACTTGGCGAGGTGACTTGTGTGGTGCGGGAGTTGAAAGAGATACAGCAAAAGGTTTCTCTCAAGCATGATAAGCTCCGGTGGATTTGCAACGAAAGAGCCCATGAGGGGCAGAGCACCTCGGTCATCGCCGGCCTAAAGGCCATTTCCCCGCAGAGTGAAGCGGCTCTTTTTCTTGTGGGTGACCAGCCTCTGGTTAAGGCAGATCTAATCAACGACCTTATGGACCTCTTCAGCAAGAGCGCTGCCCTGATTGTCGCGCCGACTTTTCAGGGCCAGACGCGAAACCCTGTCCTGTTCCACAGGGAGTTATTCCCCGAGCTTCTCAAGTTAACGGGCGACAGGGGAGGAAGGGGCTTGATCGAGAGATACAAAGAGAAGGTAGCTTTTCTCGAATGGGGCGACGAAAACTCATTTCTTGACTTGGATACCTGGCAAGACTACGAAAAATTGAATCGCTAACAGGAAGTTTTACATCCAGCTTCGCTTCCTACAACCTCCGCGAGGCTCTTAAATCCCTCTTTTTCCATCAATCCTAGCAGCCCGCAGTTGATCCGCTTCACCGCGGTCGGGCCTTCGTAGACAAAGCCGGTGTAGATCTGCACCGCCGTGGCTCCGGCCTTGATCTTTTCATAGGCATCTTCCGCGGTGAAGATCCCTCCTGATCCGATGATGGGCAGTTGTCCTTGGGTTACTGCGTAGATATGGCGAATAAATGAGGTGGACCTGGCCTTTAGCGGTTTTCCGCTGAGTCCACCGGGTTCATTAGTTCGGGTGACAAGATTCTCTCTTAAGAAAGCTGTGGCGTTGGTTGCGACGATACCGGTCACTTTGCGAGATTGAAGTACTTCGATGATTTCATCTACCTGAGAGAACTCCATGTCCGGGGCAATTTTTACCAGGACCGGTTTTTCATTGATTTTTAGTTGCCTTGCCATCTCTCGGTTTCTTGCCTGGATGATATCCAGCAGATCCACAAGCTGGTTTTTTTCTTGAAGCTCGCGCAGGTACGGAGTGTTGGGTGAGCTGACATTGAGCGTGAAATAGTCGCCATAGGGATAGAGTCTCTCAAAGGTAAAAAGATAATCTGCTGCGGCATCTTTATTCTCCACCACCTTGCTCCTGCCAATATTGACCCCCAGGCTTATCCTTGGGGCGCCTCCGTTTTTTTGCAGTCCCTCCAGTTTAGTAGCAATGGCATCTGCCCCCTCGTTGTTGAATCCCAACCGGTTAATAAGGGCCTGGTCTTTAGGCAACCGAAAGAGTCGTGGCTGAGGATTGCCAGGTTGCGGTTGGGCCGTGATGGCACCGATCTCCACGAAACCGAAGCCAAATCCGGGCCAGATCTTTATCGCGGTACCGTTCTTATCGAAGCCCGCGGCCAACCCTACTGGGTTGGAAAAGTTTAGGGGGCCAATGCTGACTTGCAGGCGTCTGTCCCTTACGACAAAAAGCCGCTCAAGGGCTCCTTCTAGGAAGCTTAAGCTGGAAAGCAGGGCTACAGTCTGCTCATGAGTTTTCTCCGGGTCTTTTAAAAAAAGAACTGGGCGTACAAAGTTTTTGTAAAGCATTCCTAGCGGTAAAGCTCCTTCAGAAGACCGCTCTTTTCCAAGTTTTGGAGAAAACGTAGATCGATAAACTGCTCTGGCTTGGTGTTCTTGGCAGCAGGCACTGTTCTTGCCAGGTCATCGAGGGCATTCTGCATTCCCACCATATTGATGTAAGGCGCCCTCTCTAACACCTTCCCAAGGTACAGATCGTAGGCCTTTTGCAGAAGGAAAGGATCCTCGACCTTAGTGTATTTTGCGATCGACTTGAATGTGAGCTCCCTGTCAGTCCTTGCCCTGTGGATGCCGCGGGCGTAAGCACGCATGAACCTGTTGATCACTTCGGGCTTGTTGCGAATCACCCCACCCTGGGCAATCAGGGACGGGTTGGGAAAGGCGAGGTCCATGTCCGTGATGTTCAGTAGCTCCTTAAAGCCGAGCTTATCCACCACAAAGAGTGTGGGCGGAGAGACGACACCCGCATCGATGGAACCGCCTTGGAGGCCGCTTAGGATCGAGCTCATCGAGCCCATTTGAAGAATCGTAACGTCCTTTTGCGGATCGAGGTTCTGCCTTCTAAGGGCATACCTGGCAGAGATGTCGGTGCTCGACCCAAAGCGGGTAACTCCCAGCTTTTTCCCTTTGAGACCTTCCACGGTTTTGATCTCGGGTCTCACATAGATAGAGAAAATCATTTTGTTCGTGGTGTTGCCAATGATCTTGATGTCGGCTCCCTGGAGGGCCGCAGCCATGGCCGAACTGCCATTAAAGGAAGCAATATCAACCTCTCCGGCGACCGTAACCTGGGCAAGCTGACTGCCGCTCGGGATGAGGATAATCTGGTCCTCCAGCCCCTCTTTGACAAACAGGCCAGCATCGTGAGCCACCCATAGCCCAATGTAAGATCCGCTGATCGAGCTGTAGCCGATCCTAATTTTTTCCGCGGCCAGCAAAGAAGACACTGACAGAAAAATGAAGCTGATAGCACTAAATATAACTCGCTTCATCATGTTAGTCTTTCCTACCGCCTTATTCGTCGACTCGTGCCTCTTAATGAAGCGGGGAGAATGGCGCGGGGACGACAAGGGCGTTCTCCTGCTTGAGAAGGAACTCTCTGGTCTGCGGGGGCCACTGCCCACTCTTCATGACCTCAGCACGGATGCGATCGCGCTCTCCTGCATCTCTATAAGGCCAAATATGGATAAACTGGTTAAGGGGCCCGAAGGAGGTATACCAGCATGCAGCTAATGGGGAAAACTTCACCCGTCCGTCTATCAGCTTGGCCCACCGTTCCAGTACTGTCGGCATCGTGCCTGGTTGGTAAGTATATGTACGAATCTCGTAAATATTTCCAAGCCTTCTTTCTCCAAGCGGCGGAGAAAAAGGCGCAGGCTGGAGTATCTTATTCTCCTGGGTGATAATAAACTCCCGAACATTTGGCGGCCACTTGCCCGTCTTTCTTGCCTCGTCGCCAATTCTCTCCCGCTCTTTGAAATCTTCGTAGGGCCAGACATGGATGACCTGGTTCAACGTCCCAACCTCAGAGTGCCAAAAGGCTCCCAGTGGCGAAAACTTGCTCCGGGTCTGAAGTCCCTCGGCAAAGCGCTCTTCAAAGGCCGGAATGGTCCCGGGCTTCAGCAGATAGGTGCGCATCTCGATAATCATGATTTTCCCCTCCTTTATTTAGATTATCCTATCCTTTCCCACA
>JAHFAO010000025.1:16462-26875 GCA_023250515.1 Deltaproteobacteria bacterium
TGGACCAAGGCGGGCTAACTTCAGAGCCTCTTCTGAGGAATAGACGCGCGATGGGTGTCCTTCAGGGGATAGCAAAAGAGACCGGCAAGACCATGGCCCAGGTAGCCCTGAATTGGTGCATATCCAAACCCAATGTCATAGCCATTCCCAAATCTGATAGGATGGAACGTGTAATCGAAAACTGCCAGGCATCAGGCTGGAGGCTATCGTCGAATCAGATGGAGGCTTTGAATGAGGCGTTTCAATAATGGTACTCTCAGGAAACATGGAAGAAACTTCCAGAGAAAAAACTCGGCTGTGATGGAGGAATATCATGATACTTAGAGCGATCCCATTTCTTGCGGCAGTTTTGCTAACTGCTACACCTGTTTCGGCCCAGCTCGATCAGATCCTCAAGGGACTGGGCTCAGGCGGTCGCGGGCTTAGCGACGTAAAAATCGGCTCGGGCTTGAAAGAAGCGTTGCACCAACAAGCTCGTGGCCGCGTTCCGCCCCGTAGTCGAGAAGTCCATGAATGAGTCCAACGTGACTCGACAATACAAGGAGCTCGTTGGGCGATATCAAGCCGTCCCATTTGCTAAGAGCGTGGTGTTTGATGTCGACCAATATGTCGTGACCAAGTCCCTCGATGGATTGTTTTATATGGTGGGCGAGGAGGAACGTAAAATTCGCAAGAACCCGGCTGCGAGAGTTACCGACCTTCTAAAAGAGGTATTTGGTTAGTAACCCCATATCTCTTTCAGAAAACCGCTCTTTTCCAGGTTCTCGGATTCGTACCTGCCTCGCGAGCGATCTCTACTGTGTCAGTGACTGCGTTTGCCGGTACAATCATCCTCAAGTTACTACCTCTTCCGTTCAACTAGTGCCGTCACCTCTTGGGAAGACATGGCGTCTTTAAGAGTCGTAATGGTTCCTGAATCCCGAATCTCCCTGGCCAGACGCCTGACGGCCGTGATGGCGGCTCTGCTAAAGGCGGCGCCGTAGCTCACCCGGGCCACTCCCAGGTCCTGGAGCTCTGCAACGCCGGGAGTCTCTGCGCGGGCCAAGACGCTGACCGGCGCCCGCACCTCCTTCACCAGCCGGGCGATGGTGTCGCGCGTAACGGCATTCATATAAAAGACACAATCGGCGCCGGCCTCGGCGTAAGCATTCCCCCGGCGAATCGCCTCCTCCAGCGCCCGCTTTGGATCATCAACCATGACCATCAAGGCATCGACCCGTGCGTTGAGGAAAAATTCGCTGCCCAAAGTCCGCCTGGCCTCGAGGACCGCTGCGATCTTCTCCAACTGCTCTGCGGTCTCGATCAAACGATGGGGCTCATTCCTTTGGTGCGCCGCACAGTCCTCCAGGTTCATACCTGCACTCCCTACCGCCACCAGCGCCCTCACTGTCGCTCCGACCTGACTGGCATCTCCATACCCTCTCTCACCATCAGCATTCACGGGGACCGAGACAGCTTTCGCAATCTGGCCTGTCACCTCGACGGTCCGGTCGCGGCCGATCACTTCACCGTCCGGATATCCTAGGACCGCGGCAATGCCACCACTGGTGCCCTGGATGGCTCGAAACCCTAGCTGTTCGAATAACAGGGCACTGAGAACATCGTAGGCCCCGGGCATCACCAGGATCTCCGGCGCCCTGACTAACTCCTTCAGCCTTCGGCTCTTCGCATTGGCAGCGGCAATAATTTCACTAGGTACTGGGTCCATAGGATTTTCCTCTTTCCTATCATCTGTGGAAACGATCCGTAGCGGCGGCAGCAGCCTCCTGTACGGCTGGCAGGGCGCAGAAGCCCTGAGACTCTACTCCAAAGACCGGATTGAACTTGCTGCGGAAGTTTTCCAGGGCGATGACCGCGGCTAATTCTACCAACTCTTCATCCGTGAAGTGGCGCTTGAGACGCTTAAAGAACTTGTCCGTAACCCGTTTTCCCGTATAGGTCATCCGCTCAGCCAGTTCCAGGGCCAAGCGCTCCCGCAAGGAAAAAACAGGGCTTTTCTTGTAATTTCCCATCAGCGCTTCCACCTTTTCTCCGGGAGCCCCTTGTTGCATCGCACTGGATGCATTGATGTCGATTCAATAAGGGCACCCATTGATGCTGGCTGTCTTAACACATACGAGGTGGCGTAGCTCAGGCTCAATGAGCCCTGAGGCCCGGATCCCCTCGGCCAATGACTGTACTCCTTTTTGGATCGTGGGTCTTAGGGCGTACACCGGCGCGGTATTAAGCACAGACCCATAGCGCTCCTCCTGCTCCTGGAAAATAGCCCGCACCTCTTCAGGTGCCTTATCTTTCGTTACACCTTTAATTCTAGCCATGCGTCCTCCTGCAGAGTTGCACGATCAAAAATGCTCTTGGGCATGACGCCGCCTGGTTACGTCTCTTCCCTCAATATCCATCTCGCTATCTCGTCATGCCGGGCAAACCAAACACTAGGGAAACCCTTCATATATTGGAGAACCTCCGTCAGCATGGCTGACATGAGCGGGCGACCGCCGAAGTGGGCGTGGACCGTGAGGTTGATCATCCCCATTGTCTCAGTTCTGTATAGGTAATCGAACGTGTCCTTATAAACTTGATAGAAGTCCCTGGGACTCGCCCGAAGCACTTTGTTGTCAGTAAAGTCGCTGTGGGGTATCGCAACGATAGTTCCCTTTGCTGTCTTGATTGTGTAGGGCAGGTCGGTATCGTTGTAGTCCCCGTGCCACAAGAAACCCTCTTCGGCCAAAAATTCAGCCGTATGTTCTGTGGGAGCAGCCACCGGGCTGAACCAACCGGCAGGCCTAAGCCCTATAGTTCCTTCGATGATCTTACAGCACTTGCGGATCACCTCTCTCTCTTGCTCCGGTGGGAGATAGGGGAGGAGCTGATCCTGAGTGTAGGAGTGGGCGGCCAATTCATGTCCTCTCTTGTGCAGTTCCCTGACCGCTTCCGGAAATAGCTCTGCTGACCTGCCGCTGAGACAGACGGTGGCTCGAACCCCGAATTCGTCGAGAGTCTTCATGATTCGCCATATCCCAGTTCTCCCTCCGTACTCCGCCCAGGATATGCCCAGGCGATCAACAGTCCCTTCCCTAAGTGAAGTGGTCATAGGGGAGTAGCTCGGTGCCTTCCCTTCAGACCAAGTCTCAAACATGACCGTGACTAAGACGGCGATCCTTGCATTGTCGGCCCAACGCTGACCGTCTCTCTGCACCTTACCTCCTTCAGGGGTTTCTCCCCGCGTGTGTATTTAGACAGTTTGAAAGAACCTTATCCTCAGGCGCGAAAGCCGTTGCGCCATAGCTCCGTGACCCTTTGAAGCTCTTGCAAAGGGAGCCTGAGATCGGCCGCGGCGGCGTTCTCACGCATTTGCTGAGCATTACGGGCACCTGGAATGACGACGCTAACGGCGGGATGGGCAAGGCAGAAAGCAATGGCTGCCCCCGCGAGTGATCTCCCGGAACCTCTCTCCAGGAAGCGGAAAAGTTCCACCTTCTCAAGCTCCTTTGCGAAAAGGTCGCCGGGGAAATTGCGCGCCCGAACATCCTCACCCAGGAACCGCTTCTGGTCAGCCACTGTCAGCTTCCCGGTAAGAAGGCTCCGGCGCAGCGGGGCTCGGGCAATCACACCGACGTTGGCTTTCTGGGCGAGCGGGAAGAGTTCCTGGGCTGGTTGTTGAACGAGCATGTTGTACTCCACCTGGATGGTGTCGGAGCGACCGCCCTTCACTGCGGCCACGCCCTCCTCCATCTTGTTGATGGAGACGCCGTAGTGCCGGATCTTTCCCTCTTTCTTGCGGCGTTCAAGTAGCTCCCAGACCTCCCCGCGCTCAATCACCTCAACGTTGGGATTGTGGAGCTGATAAAGGTCCACATAGTCGGTCTGGAGGCGCTTGAGGCTTTCGTCCATCACTCGACCGATGTAAACGGAAGAAAAATCGGTCTTCCCTCGGTTCGGCCCGGCCATGATGTTACCGCCCTTCGTGGCGAGGATTACCTTATCACGCCGTCCCTTCAGCGCCTTGCCCAGAAGCGTCTCGGAGTAACCGGCGCCGTAGGCATCCGAGGTGTCGATGAAATTCACCCCGAGCTCAAGCGCGGCGTCGATGGCGCTCAGCGACTCGGCGTCGTTCATCGGCCCGAAGTGACCCGCGTGGACCATGGTCCCGAGCCCGATCGCGCTCACACGCAAACCTGTTGTCCCTAGCGTCCGGTACTCCATTGCTCTTCCTCCATTTGTGTGCCGTGCTCTACAAGCCTCTTTCCCACAAATGCTAAGATAATTGCAATAGGGAAAACCTTAGAAGCTCGCAGTTTCCAACGAGGTCAATTACATCGTACTCCAAAGAGCGATAGAAGAGGACATGCTCTCCTATTGCGAAAAGAACAACTAATCGTGTTCAGAATACCCACGCTAGCGCCTCTTAAGAGGTTCGTCATTCCTTCACGGAAGTTTCGCCCGCATTTAAGGCCTATTAGCTTGTAGGAGGTGTGCGAAAGCAAAACGGACAATTTTTGGCCAATTGTTGTCATTTTTGGCTGATTTCAGCAGGATCCTAGCAAAGAAAATGGCTATAAGTCCCTAATATATTTATGCTTCTTCCAAGGAAAAGGGGTGGTATGCATATTGCTTTATCACTTCATGCCCGAGCACAAGGAAAACTAATGTTGGGCTCAAAGGTTTCAAGGGTGCATGTCCGAGATCAGCAAGGAAAAAGCAGATATAAAGCCACAACGACTTAATGGAGTTCAAAGCGCTCAACAATCTAGGGTACTGGATTCTACTGGTATCGAGGCGGAGAACCAAACCCAAGCGCTGGTAGAGCCAAAGCCTTTTGTATATTGGGAAAAACGCGCTTTTTACATTCCTGTCAAGATTAAATTCCTTATATCCACATCCGCGGCAATTCTATGGTTTCTGGCTTCACTATATCTAGCCCAACCCTGGCTGGGGGACCTTTCAGATGTGGTCGGCAAGATCCCTGCTCTTTTGATCATTTTATTTATCGCTTTGATCCCAGGGTTTTTAAACGCTCATGTGCTTGTGAGCGTACTCCTTGATTCTCCTCCTCCCTTTCGGACTGATATTTCTTATCCTCCAGTGAGCCTTCTTATCGCGGCCTACAACGAAGCAGCAAATCTGCCCGAAACCTTCCGGGGGATAAAGGGGAGGACTACCCTGGAAAATTGGAAATCATCGTCGTCGATGACGGCTCCACCGACGACACCGTTGAGGTTCTCTCATCCTTCGACCTTTCTAACCTGAGAATTATCCAGGCAGTTCACGGAGGAAAAGCGCGCGCCCTCAATGAAGGGCTCAAACAGGTCAACAACGATATTGTTGTTTGTATCGATGCTGATACCTTCCTACACCCACAGGCTCTAAGGCGGATTGTTGCGCGGCTGCTCTCTGACCCCCCGCACACGGCAGCAGTCGCCGGTTGCGTTCTTGTCAAGAATTCGCGCGCTTCTTTTATGACTCGACTGCAAGAGTGGGACTACTTTACGGGAATCACTTCAGCGAAAAGGCAGCAATCCCTATACCAGGGAACCTTGGTGGCACAAGGCGCCTTCAGTGCTTTTCGTACTAAGATAGTGCGGACCGCACGGGGCTGGCCTTCGGTTATCGGTGAGGACATTGTCCTTACCTGGGCCCTCCTAAAAGATGGGTGGCGCATTGGTTTTGAACCCACGGCTATTGGTTTCACTCTCGCGCCAACAGATCTGAAGGGCTTTTTCCGCCAACGCAGGAGATGGGCCAGGGGAATGATCGAGGGGCTGAAGCAGCATGGCTCCATGGTTTGGCGCAGGTCTCCACTGCCTGGGTTTTTTGTTGGCATAGACTTTGTTATCCCTTTCGTCGACTTCTTTTATGCCTTTGCGTTCTTACCCGGGGTTGTACTGGCACTTACGGGGCGATTTTATATCGTCGGTCCGTTGACATTATTAGTAATTCCACTCGCCTTTCTTGCTGTTCTCGTGATGTACTTTAAGCAAAAAAAGGTTTTTGAAGCTTTAAACCTTAGAGTGCGACGAAACATCGGTGGAATCTTGGTATATATGCTTGTATACCAGGCAGTGATGTCACCTATATGCGTGGTCGGTTACCTACAGGAAATCGCGGGGATGACTAAGCGATGGTAGGGGTTAGGCCTCCTTGTCAATAAAACCCATCGTGGCTCTATAAAGCAGCCACAGATAGCCTCCTGATTTTAATACACCTGCCAAATCACGGCGGAGTTCCCTGAAAAAGCTAAGGTTTCACATTTGAGGTGGAGATTAATTTGGCCCCACGGATATGGCCTGGGGTCACTTCTCCGGGAACCCTCATAGGCGCGGCTGGGGTTTGTCTCCGAAAGGAAGGGACGCCAGCATCGGGCTGGTTGGAAGATAAAAGCCGTTGGAGCTGAGCAGGTACTGGTAAAATGAAGACCATTTTGCTAGCCTAGGCGAAAATTTTGGCTAAAATTATACCACTCGTTGCAAGGTTTAGGCGAGTGATGTCGCGATGCACGGAGAGAATATGCTTAGGGCAGCGGTGATTTTTTTTATCTTGACTACGAGCTTTCATACAGGCTTCGGGGCCGAGCCTACTGAAAAACTACAGGAAGCCATCCAGTCGACGGGCGACAAATCTGAATCAGCCGAGCTTTATAAGCGGCTTGGCGATCAATATGTATCCCAGGACAAGACCGACGAAGCTGCTGAGGCCTATATCAAAGCGTTATCCTTATCGAGAGAGAGATTTTCTGCCGGGGAAAGATTCAGGATGGCGATTTATCTTTCGTGGGCGGACAGATTAAAAGAGGCGATAATAGAGCTGAGATTAATCGTCAACGAAGATCCAAAAAATTTGGCTCCCCGCATACACCTGGCAAGAGTGTTGTCATGGGCTGGAGAATTGACAGAATCCATCGAGGAAGCGGATAAGGTGTTGCAGGAATCGCCGGAAAACAGGGATGCCCTGCTGGTGAAAGCCGATGCCTTGCAATGGAAGGGGCGGTACAAAACAGCGATTGCGATTTATAGGCATCTTCTTGAGAAAGAGGAGAATTTCGACGCTAGGGTCGGTTTATCGTATGCACTTCTTTCCTCTGGTGACCGAACAGGCACAGAGGAGAGTAGGCGTCTTTTAAAGCCTGTAAACGCCCCCCAGGAGAGGGGGTTAAAAAAATTAACTGAGGCCATTGAGAGAGTAACCAAGCCCAAACTGGACCTAAGGTATAACTACTATAAGGATTCCGATGACAACCGCCTCCACAGGTATAATCTCCTATACGGTTTTTGGTTGAGCAATCTGTATTTGGATTTGAATTTCAGGCACACAGATGCCCGAGACAAAATAAGGGATAGGAGGGCTGAGGATTTTTCCTTTAAAGGGTATGCGAATTTAACAGAATCGCTTGGCGTCGGCGGCGGCCTGGGTTTCAGTCAGTTGGGCAACGGGGGAACCACGAATTTCTTTACGGGTCATATAAAGCTGGATGCAAGGCTCTTCAATGGAATCGTGGGGGCTAACGTTTCAAGGGATATCCTCACTGACACCGCCCAATTGATAGAGAACAGGATAAGGATGACAACTACGGGCTTCTATGCCTCGCAGGCTTTAACCGACCGATTTTCCTTATATGGGGGATACAACTATAAGCATTTTTCAGATCGAAACCGGGCTCATGATGTGCAGTTTGTTTCCCAATATGCGGTCTACCTCAACCCAAGGATAGCCGTAGGCCATAGGTTTAGATTCTTGGACTTTCGCCGGCAGAGTGGAAGCGGTTATTTTGATCCGGACAACTATGTCTCTAACCGCTTTTTTACTTCTTTATACCTGGAAAGGGAAAAGTTTTACGTCTATTCGGAGCTATTCATAGGTCATCAGTCCTTCCGGAGAAACAGCTTTCCAACTGACGATTTTATCAGCGGGGGTGGGGCTAGCCTTGGCTTCAAGCCTACTCAAAACACCGCTCTCGAACTCAACCTTGAAGGTGGAAACTTCGCAGCAGGAACCGCCAGCGGGTTTCAATATTTCACCATAGGCCCGAGATTTTTGTTCAGGTTCTAGACCGTGAAGCGTTCAGATGTGGGGCTGGTTGCTTCATGGAGTGCTTTAACAGATTTACGCAAGGACATCGCTAAGCAGGTCCTTTCGGCTTCTTGCTGTATCAGTGCTCAAGGTTTTGCAGGCTCGGCCTCTGCTTTAAACGGTCAATCCAGGCACGGACATTAGTAAAGTCATGCCACAGAGGAATCCTGAGCTGGTCCAGGAGGATGACTCTCGGAGCAAAAGAGATGTCTGCGTAACTGAAGCGATCCACGAGATAATCTTTTCCCGCAAGGGCTTCCTCTACAAAGGCAAGACTCTCGAGAATCCGCTGGCGAAATTCGTCGAGCTCTGCCGGTTGAAACTGGCGCCAGCCCTTATCATGAATGAAGATTCTCTCCGCAGGTAATAAAAAATTGTTGTCGCCATAGTCTTCCCACTGGCGTACTTTGGCCCTTCGGGAAGGATCAGGGTAGGTGAGCGGCACCTCCGGATAGCGCTCTTCTAAATACTCATTGATGATCGTGGAATCATAGACCAAGGTCTCTCCATCAATAAGCACAGGGACCTTGCCATTTGGGTTCAGGGCTAAAAACTCCGGCCTCTTTTGCTCCCTGGCTCTGAGATTGACCAAGATCGGTTCCCAGGAAATCTTTTTTTCGGCGAGTGCGATCCGCACTTTCTGGCACCACGGTCAGGTGGGCCAGTGGTACATCCTGATCATTGGAACTCTCCTTTGGAAAGCACCATAGGATAAATTAATATCGAGATGCAAGGTCCGGAGATCTTGTGGCCTCGACCGGGCCCGCGGACATGAGAAGACGGTGCCACAGTTGAGTCCCTGCTGCCATTAGCAGGAAAAAGCCTCCCGTAGCCAGAAAGGCAAGCCGAAAGCCAAACACCTCTGCTAACCAGCCGACGAGCATTGGCGTTAGAAACGGGCAAAGATTCCAGCCCAGTCCCATGCTCGCCATGGCCACCGATCGATCATGCGCTCTGCTCCACTCCGACGCCTGCACTTGGCATAGGAGATCCATGATCACTCCGGCCGCTCCCAGGGCAGCAATGCAGGGCCCAAGAAAAAGAGGGTTTTCCGCTAGCCCGCTGCCTACCACGAAGAGACCTAGAGAAGCCATGCCCAAGGCATAAATCCCTCGTTGCCGAGCCAGGGTGATGAGCGAGCCCAAGGTAAGGCCGACCAGGACTGCGCCCATGGCCCGAAAAGAAAGGACCACGCCGATCCATTGTTCCGCATAGTCTAGATGGGCAAGGTAGAGAGGATAAATCGACTGCGTGAGGGTCGGAGGAAGGGCCGCCGCATAAGAGATAGAGATAGCAAACCAGATATGTCGGTAACGGAGCAAACGTCCCATCCTCAATGTGATATCCCGGATGGTCCGGCCGCTTGGCTTTGCCTCAACATACGGAAGAGCCAGGCCAAGCAAAGTGCAGACAAGGGCCAGTCCCGTGAGCAAAAGAAAGCCGTTGTGATAGCCCAATAGGGCCGCCGCCACACCACCTAGACTGAGGCCGATCAGATTTCCCCCATAGTTGCAGGCCGAAAGCCTGCCCAATTTCTTGCCGACGTTCGAGCCAGGCAGTTGACTGGCCAGCGACTGCACCGAAATCCAGAAGACACCGCGAGAGAAGTAGGCTATCGTCTGAGCCGACAGGAGTTGGGGATAATTCTTTGCCAGGAGGAGCATTGCTGCCGATGCCGCCATCAAGAGGTAACAGCCCTGCAGTATTCGGCGCTCGCCGAAACGGTCGGAGAGGGCGCTACCGAGAAAACGGATCACGAACTCGGCTAAAACCGGGACGGCAATGATGCTGCTAATCTTTAAAACCGAAAAGCCCAGGGACAGCGCGTACAGGGGGACCAAAACCTGCAACGTCCCCATGCAGACGTTCCAGAGGGCGGCACTCGTATAGAATGCGAGAAGATTGTAGCCCGGATTGTGAAGGCTCATTCGGCAGCGTTATTATACGAACAGAATTTGTTTTGGAGGGGGAGAGTATCCGATAATGAGCTTTGACGTCAACATAAGATTCGGTACCACAAGCAGGCATAGTTGAGATTTCTGAAAAAACTCGTTGGTCACCCTTCGATAGTCTCAGGGTGATCGGTTATGTATGTGGAATCACCAAATAACCGTTCGTGCTGAGCTTAGTCGAAGCACGGTTTAGTTACATTTTCAAAGATCTCATAGTTAGAGTGCTGAGGAGTGTTGGGAATTTTTTACGGGAAAACCTAGGTGGTCTGATTTTCGCTGACCTGCAGCAGGTGGGCCTGGATGAAGCGGTCGATGTCACCGTCCAGGACTCCATCGGCATTGCCGACTTCGATTCCGGTCCGGTGGTCCTTGACCATCCGGTACGGGTGGAGGACAT
>JAHFAO010000142.1:0-7300 GCA_023250515.1 Deltaproteobacteria bacterium
GTTCGTGTCCGTCCAGATGCTTGCCCGATCAGGCGCCTCCGGTTTTACTTTCTCGCCAAATAAATACTGGTAGATCTCTTCGATCGATTTCACCAAAGGTTCCACCCCTTTCCCCTCATGCCCGAGAAGCGACTTGTAGGCTTCCGTCTCGTAGTCGATGCCGAGCGAGGAAAGGGTCTTTTCGATCTCGTATTGCACGGTCACGGGCCTTACCTGCGGGGGGATGCGCACGTCTACATAGACGCTGCAAACACCTGGAAAATAGTTGGGCCTATAGGGTGCGCCCCCTTCGATCGCGCCGATGTTGACCTTCGGAAGAATAGGACCAGTGGGGGAGTTGTAAATATATTGTTCTTCAAAACGTTCCGCCCAAATTTCCAGGGCCTCTATAATCTTAGTCATCTTGACTATTGCGTTTAGCTTCACGGGGGGATGCGTGGATCTCTTTGTTCCCCACGCGGCCTCGGCCTTTCCGAAGGTGGTGATCTTGATTTGGACTACACCGGCTTGGGTCCAGACGATATTCAGGTCCGACCCGTCAGCCACGACCGCATAATCAGAGTGCATTCCGTGAGTGAGGAGGTGCCTTGTTCCGGCTCCCTCTCCGCGATACTCTTTGGTCTGCCAGGGTCCGATCGGCGTGCGCGAGATCTCGCCCACAACCGCGGCAAGGATGACGTCGCCTTTGAGTTTAATCCCGTTTTTCTTTAGAGCCTTGCCCGCCATCATGAAGGCGGCGATTCCGCCTTTCATGTTTGAGATACCAAGGCCACAGACTTTTCCGTCTCTGATCGACCCTCTAAGCTCTGAATCTGGCTCAACGTTGGCAACCATGCGGAGATCCTCGTCTGTCCCCGTAAAGCTCGTGTCCATATGCCCGTTGAACCCGAGGCTCAACCCCGTGCCATCGCCCTTCAAGATCCCCACAGCATTAGGCCGGTCTACCTCCACTTCCTGGCGAACCGCCTTCAGACCATTAGCCTTGTACCAATTCAGGATGAATTCGGCGACGGCCTTCTCCTGTCCTGTCGGGCTGGGGATGTTGACCAGATCGCACCCGAGTTGAGCCAGCTCGTCCCTATCTATGTGTGCCAAGACCTTCTTTGCGGCCTCTTTATCTATGGCCATTTTTTCCTCCTAATGCCGGCCCCATTAACCCCGATCCGAAATTTATTTGCGCAGGACTTCGGGCGGCAAACCCTCCAGCCGTGGGCAATAGGCCTCTGCCTTGAGGGCCGCCCCCAAAGCCCCTATGGGTGCTTAATCCAACCGGCTGGGCCTGGCAAAACCTTAACGTTCCTGTGCCCACGGCTTTCGGTCTTGTCGCCCTCGTCTAGCGGCGATTTATCGTTGTTTTTTTCGGATCGGGGTTAACTTCGCCTAACTTCGTTAATCACCCCTCGCGCCTCGTTATGCTTGTTCCCTGGCCCGGCACACTTGTCGTATGGAATAGTTAAGACTGAGGGAACATATCTAGATGAGCGACCAGAAGTCAAACTGCAACAGACGGTTGAAAAAGTCTTCGTTCACCCTTCGACAGGCCTGTCCTGAGTGCCGTTCATCCTTCGACTGGCTGCTCAGGACGAACGGCTAGATCGAAGGGCCTGTCCTGAGCAAAGACGAAGGGCTCAGCACGAACGGTTACCGAATCTAGTTTCGAGTACTTAACCGGTCACCCTGAGCTCGTCGAAGGGTCTCCAAAAATGTTTTTCATCAACAGTCTGGCAATAGAAACTACCAGAAACAGCCTTGAAAAATTTCTCCCGCCTGTCTACAAAGATAGGACTCTACTTCATCCGTTTTCCATGACTTAAGGTCGTTTATGTTTTTCTCAGAAAGATCCCGAATTTTTTTAAGGAGATCTATGGACATCTCTACACTGATGATGATCGCTGTTGCTCTTATCCTTCTGTTCGTGGTTTATCTCAAGGCCCCGGAATTGGCAGGCAAGGGACTGAAGGAGAGCATAGCTCTTATCCTTGAGATCACACCAAGAATGATCGCCGCTTTCGTGATCGCAGGCCTGATCCAAGCCGTTATCCCCCAGGAAATCATCGTCCGCTGGATGGGGAAGGAGTCCGGATCGAAGGGAATTTTCATCGGTATGGTCCTTGGAACTTTCACTCCGGGGGGACCCATGATGCAATTTCCCATCATTGCTTCTCTTTACCAGTTAGGGATCGGGATCGGACCTCTGGTCTCCTATTTGACCGCGTGGTCCCTCCTCGGCTTTCAACGCCTCATTATGTGGGAATTCCCCTTCTTGGGCGTGCAGGTTGTCCTGGTCCGTCTCGCAGCGAGCATCCTATTTCCGTTTATTGCCGGATGGCTTTCTAAATTTCTCTGGGAAAAGTTGAATCTATAACAAAAGCTTAACGATCCTGATCAGCCCAGTTAGACGTGGTCAGGGTAATGATTTGAGAAAGGGGACGTGAGGTGAAAAAGGTTACTTTGACATTCTTCCTGATAGTCTCATCGCTGGTTGTATGGCCTCTTCCCGTTCGAGCCGGGCAGGAGATTGTGACCTTGGACACACGTCCAGGTGTAACCCTGAAGGTCCTTCTGCTGACCCCGAGTGGCTCGCACGAGGGTACACTGTTAATGTTTCCGGGAGGCGATGGGAAGGGCCATTTCACCGAGAGGGAAGGGAAAGTTCGTTTAAGTCGCAACTTTCTCGTACGCAGCTCCAATCTGTTTGTTGACCAGGGCTTCTTGGTTGCCATTGTGGATGTGCCATCGGACCAGGCGGCAGGGATGAGTCCGCAATTCAGAACTAGCAAAGAACACACAGAGGACATCCAGAAGGTCATTCACATGTTAGGCGAAAAGTGGCCCGGTGCAATTTTCCTGGTTGGAACAAGTGCTGGAACGATTTCGGTTGCAAACCTTGCAGTCACTCTTAAAGCCGATCGCATCAGCGGGATTGTTCTCACTGCCAGTATCGGAATGACTCGTGGCAGCCGGTTATCGTTAATGAATCTGCATCTAGAGAAAATAACCCTTCCTGTGCTTTTCGTTCACCATCGAGAGGATGGATGCTGGGCCTCGAGCTTTAATCATGCTTTGCAATTGCGCGACCGCATGACTGGAAGCTCTAAAACAGCTTTCATTGAGGTTTTGGGTGGGGATCCACCACGGTCTGAGCCGTGCCAGGCAATGAGCCCACACGGCTTCCTGGGCAAGGAGCGCGAAGTGGTTAGAGCCATTACTGATTGGCTGACGGGGAAACCGGTGCCGGAGCAGATCGGACCCTAGGTTACAGCCAGCTCGCAAGAATCAGGCTTGACCTCTTCCTTTCGCGTGATAATCTTGGCCGACAAGGCCGTAGGCGTCATGAAACCGTCTCTGCCGCCACCTCAGAAATACGTGGATGAGCGATTTTACAAGAAAGCAATCGCCTCACTAACTCCATAGAAAAGGCGAAATCAGAGGAAGTATCGAGATGTCTGAAATTACCCGCCCGTGCTTCGACGAACTCAGCACGAACGGTTGGTGTTGATGGAATTTCGAACACTTGGCCGGTCACCCTGAGCGGGTCGAGGGGTGACTAACGAGTTTTTCAGAGATCTCTTATCAGTGGCTTGACAGCCAAGATGGCGGGGCATAAATATGGCCAGGGTGGAGTAGGTCCCGATAGGCGGTCAGAAGAAAGCACCAAGAAAACCGGATGGAGGTAATGATCATGCCAGATGCATTCGAAGATCATTGTTGGAAAGATGTGGTGAGTGAAGAAATTCTGGACATATACAAGGAATATCAGAGGGATACCTATATGGGTCAAAGGCCAGCTTTGTTGACTATAGACCTGTACAACCTGGTCTTTAAGGGCGGACAGCGACCGGTGCGTGAAGTAGTGAAAGAATTTCCAAGCTCGTGTGGCATTTACGCCTATAATGCTATCAAGCCCATTCAGGAGCTCTTTTCCCTGGCGCGCTCAAAAGGATTCCCTGTCATCTATACCACTACAGAGACTCGCAAAGAGGTAAAACCCGCCACGGTCCACGCTACCAACCGCAACATTCGGGAGATCGGTAAGAGCGACTATGAGATTTACGAAGCTTTCAAGCCGGAACCCGGGGACTTAATCATCTATAAGGAACGGGCCAGCGGCTTTTTCGGGACCCCTTTGGTGGCGCACCTGACTCGGATGGGGATCGATAGCCTGATTGTATGTGGGGAAAGCACCAGCGGCTGTGTCCGTGCCAGCGTCGTCGATGCCTATTCGTACGGATTTCATACGGTCGTCGTGGAAGAGTGCGTTTTTGACCGGAGTCTCCTATCCCATAAAGTCAGTCTTTTTGATCTGCACCACAAGTATGCGGATGTCATGCATCTCGATGAGGTAAAGAGGCATCTGCAACGAGAACCAGTGAGACAGGCGGTATAGCATGCAACCCCAACGCACGGGACCATTCAAATACTCGCCCATCTGGCAACGGCCCAAGTTGATCTGGCCTGACAATGCGCGGGTGGCCCTTTGGGTAATCCCGAACATTGAGGTATTTGCGCTCGATGAATCTATACCTTCTGTTTCTGGTAAGATTCCGGATGTGGTTGCCTATTCCGTGCGGGACTACGGGGCCCGAGTCGGGGTATGGCGACTCATGGAAGTTCTTTCCAAATGCGGGATTCGCGCGACGGTCGCCCTGAACAGCGAAGTTTGTGATGCGTATCCGCAGATTATACAGGAGGCAACCAACCTCGAGTGGGAATTCATGGGCCACAACGAAAGCAACACGCGCCGGCTCAACACAGCTCCGCCCGAGGAGGAGGCCCGTGTGATCCGCAACACTCTGACCCGCGTCGAACGAGCGACCGGCAAAAGACCGGTTGGTTGGCTGGGCTCGGGCCTACAGGAAACCTGGAACACGCTGGACTATCTCGTGGAAGAAGGATGCCGCTACGTTGCCGATTGGGTCAACGACGATCAGCCCTATCTCATGAATATCAACGGTAAGAAGTTAGTCTCCATTCCCTATACGCAGGAGCTCAATGATCTGCCGGCGATCCTCCGGCAAAACCGTACGGCAGAAGAATTTGCTGCCATGATCCGCCGCCAATTCGATGTCTTGTACCGCGAAGGAGCCTCTTCCGGCCGAGTCATGGCTATCGCCTTACACCCTTACATCAGCGGCGTGCCGCACCGTATTGACGCGTTGAGTTCGGCGCTGGATTATGTTTGCACCCACCGTGGTGTTTGGTTAGCGACGGGCGAAGAAATTGTAAACCACTACCTGGCGTCGGAGTCAGCGTTCTAGAGCGAAGGCTACCTAAAAATGGCTCCCGGAACGCAACCCCTTTCAACCACAAAAAAAGCAACTTCACAGCAAGAGAACACCTTAGTCCCTCTCTACCCCGACGAGGTAGAGAGTCGTCCCGCTCGTCATTCAGGATTCTGGATCCAGGATCTTGCCAGTAAGAGCTTGGGAATTCTGGGAATCCTGATCTTCTTGCTGGCATGGGAGATCGCCAGCCGGACCCATATCCTGAACCCGTTTTATTTTCCGCCCTTCACGCAGATCGTCGCCAAGGGGATCGAGCTATTTGTTAGTGGAGCCATCTGGGATCACATGATATTCAGCCTGACCAATTTTGCCGTTGGCTTCGCCACAGCTACACTCGCCGGGGTGCTGGCAGGCATCCCCATGGGGTGGTACAAGGGGATCAGCAAGACTCTTGACCCGCTGTTGTCAGGAATTTATGCTACCCCGCTTATTGCCCTGCTCCCCCTTATCATCATGCTTTTTGGACTCGGGGCGATCTCGAAGATCATTATGACCTTTTTGGCTGCAGTGTTCCCGGTCCTCATCAATACTATGACCGGCATTGCCAATACGGATAGCAACCTGATCAAGATGTCGCGTTCCTTCGGTGCTAGCGACAGCACCATCTTCCTTAAGGTTTCGATCCCAGGCTCCCTACCTTATATCGTTTCGGGAATGCGGGTGGCTTTGGGGCGAGCCCTGGTTTATATCGTGGTGGCCGAGCAGTATGGAGCCGCCATGGGCCTGGGATACTTAAGTTCTGTGGCTGCCCAGCGCTTTCAGATCGCGGCCATGTTTGTCCCGATTGTTATCATCGCTTGCTTAGGGGCGGGCCTGACTGAATTGCTCAAAGCAGTCGAGAGGCGTCTGGACAAGTGGAAACCGGCGAAGTGATTTTCGTGTAATCGTTATTCTATACTCGTTAATCGAAATCAATTTTTTTTCGAGTAACCAATAACGAATAACTGATAACGAACAACGGAGGTAACTCGATGCAGTTCACAATGATGGTCCGATCTTTTTTGTTTTCGATCCTTGTGCTCTTTCTTTGTGTCATCTCGGTTTTATTCCCCACTCCCGAAGTCAGCGGACAGAGTATAAAGATCACAGTGGGGCAGACTGGAATCAACCCAGGGACTAGTCTCTACTTTATTGCGCAAAAGGAAAACCTGTACGCGAAGCATGGCCTCGATGTAAATATCATCCGGACCAGTACCTCCGCAGCCGTACAAGCCATGCTCGGCGGGAGCATGCAAATCTCAACCGGGTCGGGGGCGGCTGCTTTTGTTACCGCCACTTTAGAGGGATCTCCGGCTTTTGTCCTGGTTTCCTCCTGGATCAATGTGTTCCCCTACACGGTGATGGTACACAGAGATATTAAGAAGCCAGAGGATCTCAAGGGTAAAACAGGTCACATCGGGGCTCCGTTCGGGACAATCCCAGACGTCGCCTTGAGGTTCGCCCTGACCAAGTTGGGCCTTAATGCTGAAAGAGACGTTAAATTGATTCAAATAGCCCGGCCCGACGCTGCGAACATTATAGCCCAAATGGAGAAGGGGGATGTCCAATTTGGACCCCTTGCGCCCCCTTTCGATCGCATCGCCGAGAAGCGCGGATTCCGTCCACTAATTTCGCTGCCGGATTTGGGGATTCCTTGGCAGAATAATGGGGAGTGGGTTCAGAGAGCTTATCTCAACAGTAACCGGGATACGGTACTTCGCTTCGTAAGAGCGATAGCTGACGCGATGAAAATCTATTTCGAACAGAAAGAAAAAACTGTTACCTATTTGACTGAATTCCTTGGGAGTAATCGTGAAGACACGGAGTATGCCTATCAGGCCTTTTTAAAGTGGGCAGACCGGGTCCCAAAGCCCAAGGTGGAAGGCCAGCGGACTACCCTGGATGCGATCAAAAGGACGACCCCCAAGGCAGCTTCGGCAGATCCTGCTGCCTTTATCGAAACGGGGCTTATAGATCAACTAGTTAAGGAAGGATACTTCAAGTAGCCCTTTCGAATAGAGAGTTGAAGCTAGTGT
>JAHFAO010000142.1:7400-8758 GCA_023250515.1 Deltaproteobacteria bacterium
CCGTTTTTATCGGATTCAAGAAGAACTCAAGGGTTGGGAGCTTTGGTTTCAGCCTTGTTCGATAGATCGCTTCCGCTTTCGTATCAAACGCCACTGCATGATTGTAATCTCTCGTTGATTTAGCCATGAAACGAAGCAAAATTTTTCTATCCATGATGCCCCTAGCGGAAAAGTCAGAGAAGTAGATCCGGGTTTGACGACTGAGACAGATTGGAGTACATTTATCTGTACATATGGATAGGTTCCTGACCGCTACGGAAGCCCGGCAGCAATTCTTAAAGCTTCTCAATGAGGTGAAAGAGGGAGAGAGGATAATAATCACGCACCGGGGCAAGCCTGCTGCTGTGGTTATGGATTTCGAGCGACTGCAGCTCCTGAACGAGCTTGCCCGTTTGTGGCAGGACCCGCAGTCCCTAAGTGTCATTCGTGCGGCCCATGAGGAGGTTAAAGCCGGTCGTGTCTTCCGCGTTAAAGGCAAGCCTACAGTGAAGGGCCTAGTTGCGTTAGCCCACAAGAAAGGGCTTCTTAGACGCCGCGGTGGCTGAGCCCGCCTTTACCCCTTCCTTTTTGCGTCGTGTAGTGGAGTTGGAAGAGGCCGCTTCAACTGCCGAGTTAGAGCTACTTGACAAATCTTTAGCACGGATCGTTGCTGACCCTTTTCTTCCCGAGCGCTTTCCGACTTTTTACGATCCTGACCTCCCGACCTTTTTTGTCCGGGCTGGTCCGTTCCTTATCGAGTTTGCAGTCAATGAGGAGACGGAAAGTGTCACCTTTATCAGTCTGTTTTTTCGCCTTTGACAGCCATCCCATGACCAGATATGTGGGGAGGGTTGAAGGTGTAAGATTTAATGACCGGCAGAGAGAAAACCCTCCTTACAGGCTGTCTCAAGGGGGAGAAGGCTCCCTGGGATGCCTTCGTTCTTCAGTATTCCTCGCTTGTCTACCATACGATCAAAAAGACTTTCAGCCTCTATCACAAAGAACCTCACTCCAATCTTGTTGACGATCTTTATCAGGAGTTTTTCCTCTCTCTTCTGTGTGATGACTTTAGGAAGCTCCGCCAGTTTAGGGGCGACCGTGGTTGTAGTCTAGCCAGTTGGCTTAGAATTGTTGCCGCTCGGCTCACTGTAGACTTCCTGAGAAAGCAAGAAAGTCCTACTACGGAGGGTATTGACTCTATTCCCAACGGCCGGGCCTGATCCCTCTGCTTCTCTAATCGATGAAGAGGAGGCAAGACTAATTTAATCGAAGGTAAACCCCCAGCTCTGCTGGGGGACTCGCAGAGTTTGACATTTGCGTGAGTGTGCTACTGCTGAGGTTTCTGTGTGGCAATCGGTATCTTTCAAAGTTTGTTCTCT
>JAHFAO010000287.1 GCA_023250515.1 Deltaproteobacteria bacterium
GAGACTGCCGGTGACAAACCGGAGGAAGGTGGGGATGACGTCAAGTCATCATGGCCCTTACGGCCAGGGCTACACACGTGCTACAATGGCCGGTACAGAGGGTTGCCAACCCGCAAGGGGGAGCCAATCCCACAAAGCCGGTCGTAGTCCGGATTGAGGTCTGCAACTCGACCTCATGAAGTCGGAATCGCTAGTAATCGTGAATCAGCACGTCACGGTGAATACGTTCCCGGGCCTTGTACACACCGCCCGTCACACCATGGGAGTTGGTTGCACCAGAAGCAGGTGGCTTAACCGAAAGGGGGGCGCCTACCACGGTGTGGTCAATGACTGGGGTGAAGTCGTAACAAGGTAGCCGTAGGGGAACCTGCGGCTGGATCACCTCCTTTCTTTAAAGTGACACCTTCTACGATGTTTAAGCGCCCACAACAAATTTCTTAATCAGCTAAAATTATGGTGAAGGTCCAACCGGGCGCAAGCCACAAGCAACTAGCCACAAGCCACTAGTAATTATAAGGATTTACTTATCGCTAGTAGCTTAACACTAGTGGCTGATAGCTACGGGTCTGTAGCTCAGTTGGTTAGAGCGCACCCCTGATAAGGGTGAGGTCGGAAGTTCGAATCTTCCCAGACCCACCAAATCAAAGCAACAAGCAATAAGCCACAAGCTACTAGTAGCTAGTTGCTAATAGCTTGTAGCTGAAACAGGGGGCCATAGCTCAGCTGGGAGAGCACCTGCTTTGCAAGCAGGGGGTCGTCGGTTCGATCCCGACTGGCTCCACCAAACTAAAAGCTATAAGCAACAAGCCACAAGCAACTAGTGGCTAGTAGCTTATAGCTTGTAGCTAGAGCATCGACGCATCGTCGATGCGACTGTTCTTTAACAATACGGAAAGCTGTAAAGAAATGCCGCAAGACAAATCTCTCAATTTGTCTTGCATGTGATCATGTTTTTGGTCTTTATAGAACATGATCCGGGTATATCGCATTGCAAAGTCAGCAAACCATGATCTTGATAAAAGCTGGATTTACAAAAGGATCCAGCGAGATCTGACGATGAGATTTTTCCGTGAGTGCGAGGCGCGAGCTGAGCGAACGAGGGCGCATACATAAAAGTATGTAACCGAGTGAGTGATTCGAGCAACGAAGCAATCGCGGAAAAGATCGAGTCAGACTGTTTGAGGTTATATGGTCAAGTGAATAAGCGCATATGGTGAATGCCTAGGCGACAAGAGGCGATGAAGGACGTGGTAGCCTGCGAAAAGCTCCGGGGAGTCGGCAAACATACTTTGATCCGGAGATGTCCGAATGGGGAAACCCACCGCGTAAGCGGTATCTGCAGCTGAATACATAGGCTGCTGAAGCTAACCCAGGGAACTGAAACATCTAAGTACCTGGAGGAAAAGAAATCAACCGAGATTCCCTTAGTAGCGGCGAGCGAACGGGGACCAGCCCTAAAGTGCTGGTACGGCTAGTGGAACGGTCTGGAAAGTCCGGCCATAGCGGGTGATAGCCCCGTACACGAAAGCCTTGCCAGTATTATTTCGAGTAAGCCGGGACACGAGACATCCTGACTGAACATGGGGGGACCATCCTCCAAGGCTAAATACTCCTTGTCGACCGATAGTGAACCAGTACCGTGAGGGAAAGGCGAAAAGAACCCCGGAGAGGGGAGTGAAATAGAACCTGAAACCGTATGCGTACAAGCTGTAGGAGGGCCCGTAAGGGCCTGACTGCGTACCTTTTGTATAATGGGTCAGCGACTTACATCTCAGTGGCAAGCTTAACCAATAGGGTAGGCGTAGGGAAACCGAGTCTGAATAGGGCGCCATAGTCGCTGGGAGTAGACCCGAAACCGGAGCGATCTATCCATGGCCAGGGTGAAGGTAGGGTAATGCCTGCTGGAGGCCCGAACCGGTTAACGTTGAAAAGTTATCGGATGAGCTGTGGATAGGAGTGAAAGGCTAAACAAGCCCGGAGATAGCTGGTTCTCCTCGAAAGCTATTTAGGTAGCGCCTCGTGAGTCACTACTGGGGGTAGAGCACTGTTATGGCTAGGGGGTCATCCCGACCTACCAAACCATTGCAAACTCCGAATACCAGTAAGTGCAATCACGGGAGACACACGGCGGGTGATAAAATCCGTCGTGAAAAGGGAAACAACCCAGACCGCCGTCTAAGGTCCCAAAATCACAGCTCAGTGGAAAACGATGTGGGAAGGCCCAGACAGCCAGGAGGTTGGCTTAGAAGCAGCCATCCTTTAAAGAAAGCGTAACAGCTCACTGGTCGAGTCGGCCTGCGCGGAAGATGTAACGGGGCTCAAGCTGTGTACCGAAGCCGCGGGATCGTATGTCCTCGGACATAGGATCGGTAGAGGAGCGTTCTGTAAGCCTGCGAAGGTGGATCGTAAGGTCTGCTGGAGGTATCAGAAGTGCGAATGCTGACATGAGTAGCGATAATGCGGGTGAAAAACCCGCACGCCGAAAGCCCAAGGTTTCCTGCGCGACGCTAATCGACGCAGGGTGAGTCGGTCCCTAAGGCGAGGCCGAGAGGCGTAGTCGATGGACAACAGGTTAATATTCCTGTACCTCGTACGGTTGCGATGGGGCGACGGAGAAGGCTGGATCAGCCAGGTGTTGGTTGTCCTGGTTTAAGCGTGTAGGGAGTGTCCTCTGGAAAATCCGGGGATGCAATCCTGAGACGTGATGACGGAAACCCCTTCGGGGTCCAAGTGATTGATGCCATGCTTCCAGGAAAAACCTCTAAGCATCAGATCGTACGAGACCGTACCCCAAACCGACACAGGTGGGCGAGGAGAGAATCCTAAGGCGCTTGAGAGAACTCGGGTGAAGGAACTCGGCAAAATAACACCGTAACTTCGGGAGAAGGTGTGCCCCCATGTACGTGTAAGGACTTGCTCCTGAAGCGGAAGGGGGTTGCAGTGACCAGGTGGTCGCGACTGTTTATCAAAAACACAGCACTCTGCAAACTCGCAAGAGGACGTATAGGGTGTGACGCCTGCCCGGTGCCGGAAGGTTAATTGATGGGGTCAGCC
>JAHFAO010000288.1 GCA_023250515.1 Deltaproteobacteria bacterium
CTCGCCGTCGATCAATGCACAGACCACGTCGCCATTCTCCGCCGTCTCCTGACGTCTGACGATGACATAGTCTCCTTCCAGTATCCCATCCTCAATCATGCTGTCCCCTTTAACCTTCAGGGCAAAGACCTCTCTACCTGACGCCATCTCTCGGGCCACCGACAGGAACCCCTCGATGTTCTCCTCCGCCAGGAGCGGCTTGCCTGCAGAGACTCTTCCCAGAACCGGCACTTCCCTGACATCCGGAAGGACCGATCTTCCGTGAGCACTCAGGATCTCCAGGGCGCGCTTTCCCACTCTGCGGATGTAGCCTTTCTTCTCCAGGGCCTTGAGATGGCGGAAGACGCCGTTGGTGGAGGCGATTTTAAACTTAGCGCCGATCTCCTGGATGGAAGGGGCGTAGCCCTTCTGCCGGACTGACCGAACCAGGAAATCGTAGATGAGTTTTTGCCGGTCGGTAAGGTGAGATAGCACGAGGAGTCTTATAGTGAATTATCGTTCACCTGTCAACTGATTTCTTGCGAAAGTCAATGCCTTCGCTTAAGATGCCCGAAGCAGGTGAAGGTGATTTTGGCGTTTCTCTTAGTTTGGACCTTTCTCTCCGCTTCTAGTATAAAGTTTGCATTGATCAGCGCAGCCGCTGAGATGGTGTCCATACCGGCCGGACCATTTACCATGGGAAGCGACACAGGTCCTGCTGACGAGCGACCAGCGCACCGAGTGGAACTCCTAGCCTTTGCCATCGACCCAACTCCGGTTACAAACGCACAATTTGCGGCTTTCCTGAATGCAGCGGGCCCGATGAATGCGGCGGGCGAGAGGCTTTATGACGTGGATGATGGAGACGCGCGCATTCATCAGAGAGGAGGCAAGTGGGTGGCGGATCCGGGCTTCGAAAATCATCCCGTAGTTGAAGTTTCTTGGTTTGGCGCGAGAGACTACTGTGCCTGGGCAGGCAAGCGTCTGCCTACTGAGGCGGAATGGGAGAAAGCGGCGCGTGGTACTGATGGCCGCAAGTATCCTTGGGGGAACAGTCCTCCGGATCAGACCAGAGCCCAGTTCAGTGCGGGTTGGAACCAAACCGCATCGGTAGAGAAATTTCCCAATGGCGCTAGCCCGTATGGTGTTTTGGATCTTGCCGGTAACGCCTGGGAATGGGTTAGCAGCGCCTATCTCCCTTATCCTTATAAAGCCACCGACGGCCGCGAAGACTTAAAGGCTGGTCCTGTTCGCGGAACAAGAGGCGGAGGCCATGATTCCCCGGCTGAGGAACTGACCACGACACAGCGCGGACGAACTCTTTCACGCAACTTCCGCTCGGGTCACCACAACATCGGTTTTCGCTGTGCTCGGTAGCTGGGCCCAGATATTCATTTTATACCCATCTGCAGCATAGCTCTTGCGAAGATCTAGTCCTTTGCGTAGGATCGACTTTTTGGAGTCTTAAATGGCTACTGCAGAGATTGTTGCCATCGGGTCTGAGCTACTGCTAGGCCAGATCGTTGACACTAATTCAGCGTGGATGGCCCAACGGCTTACCGTTCTGGGAATGAACCTATTCTACAAGACCGTTGTGGGCGATAATCCAGGACGCATGAAGGAGGTCATTACCCGATCCCTGGAGAGGTCCGATTTGGTGATCACCTGCGGGGGCCTCGGCCCCACACAGGATGACCTTACCCGTGAGATCGTTGCGGAGGTGACAGGACGAAAATTGGTACTCGACCGCTATCTGCTGGAACAGATAGAACAGCGCTTTCGCCGGCGGGGCCTGATCATGACCTCTAACAATGAGAGGCAAGCCTACATACCCGATGGGGCCATTCCCGTCGAAAATCCCAATGGCACCGCTCCGTCGTTTATTGTGGAAGACCCGCGTGGTGTCATTTTCGCCCTACCGGGAGTTCCATTTGAGCTCAAGTGGCTCTTTGATAACGAGGTCGTGCCCTACTTGGCGAGGAAGTTCAATCTCTCCGAGATTATTACGAACAGAGTCCTCAAGGTAGTCGACATGGGCGAGAGTGCCGTGGACGACCGCATTGGCCATCTCATTGCCAACTCGAGCAACCCCACCGTCGGAGTGCTGGCCCATCCGGGTCAGGTGGATGTGCGGATCACCGCCAAGGCCGCTAATACCGAAGAAGCGATGAAGCTGATTGCGCCCGTTGAAGCAGAAGTCCGTAAGTTGTTGGGGCCGCATGTATTCGCCATCGACGACGAGACGATGGAAGATGCCGTGGGGAAACTGCTGCGCCAGAAGAATATGACCATCGCTGTCTATGAAGATCTTACCGGTGGCATGGTAGCAGAGCGTCTATACCAGGCCAGTCCGGAACATTTTGCGGAAGGGATTATTAGCTCCGACCTGAGATCCATTCGGCAACTCTTGTCCTATTCACACAAGCCGGATCATGTCGATGAGGTGTTGAAGGAACCACTGACGTTGAGTGGCGAGCTTGCACGGGCCATTCGAGCCCATGGCCAAAGCGGCCTGGGCTTGGCGCTCCACGCGGTACCGGATCCTAAAGACAGGGCAGAGAACCTAGCCAGAGGTCAAACATTCATTTGCATTACGGACGGCGAGAGTTTTAAGAACCGGACTTACAATATAGCGGGTAGGGGTCGCCCGGACCGCACTCGAATGAGTCTCAACGCCATCGAGCTAGTGCGCAGGGCCCTTCTTGAAGGATTTTAGGGTTACCATTCTTTCCTTACATAGCGATTTACGCCGGGTGGGGAGCGGGGAAAAAGAGTTTCGTGGGAGTCTATCAAGGACAAGTACGGCTTATAAGGGTTATGGAGGATTTCTAGAATTACACATGTATCTGACAAGGGGCAATTGACTATCCCTGCCAGGCTGCGGCGTAAATACGGAATCAGGCCAGGGACCCAGATCTGCTTTCTAGAGCGCGACCACGAAATTATCCTCCAGCCTGTTACCAAGGAATATTTCCGCAGCCTGTCCGGGCTGCTGTAAAGTAAAACCTCACTCACCAAAGCGCTGCTCGAGGAGAGAGCACGGGACAAGAAACGTGAGGCGGCCAAGTTTA
>JAHFAO010000143.1 GCA_023250515.1 Deltaproteobacteria bacterium
GGGAATTGAACCCCCGTCCGAAAGCCCCGAAGCCTAAAACATCGAGTGACAACGAGTAGCAAAGCCGTTGCAAATCAAGACTCTTCTTCACGGCCTTATATCACCGAGTGCTAGGGTTTGCCACCTGAAGTTGGCACGTTTCTGGAACGTTTTTTTGACGGGCATGAGAGCCAGCCCTACGTGGGCATCTCCGGCCTACCAGGGGCATCCTGACGGTTCCTAGCCAGACACGGCGCAAAAATAAAAAGGGTTCTTGGTCCGGTGCTGTGCCCTCCCTTGCGGTGCCTCTTGGTAGTTTGGGCACAATTACGGGCACAAATGCCGGCCCGACTTCATCAAAACCGACCGTGCCTTTTTATTGAAGGAGAAATCAATTCAATTAAAGGATCAATACAATCCAATCGTAGAACCCATCTAGCCTATTAGACAATCTTTTGCTCTTCTATCTTTTTGTTTTGCTTAGGAGTGAGCCCCTTGACAATCGAGAACCTCTATCACTATAAGCACGAAGTTGGCACTAAACTCTCATCAACCCTTAGAGATCAGGAAGTGGTGGAAGGAGGGCAGAAGGATGGAGTTAAATAGATAATAGCGTTGGATTCATTAATCCAAGGCTCGTAGGAAAAAAGGAGGTGCCTTATGCCTAATGTTAGAGAAACAAAGGCCGGAGACGTCATGCGTAAAGGAGTAGAAACGATTTCTAGCAAGGCTACAGTTGCCGAGGCTTTACGAAAGATGAAGCAACTAAAGGTTTCCAGCTTGATTGTTGAACGGAGAAATAAGAACGACGCGTTCGGCATTCTTACCAAGACGGATATCGTCACTAAGGTGATTGACGCCGGTCCAAAGAGAAAAAATCTCTCCCACACCAAGGTCTTCCAGATCATGAGCAAGCCCTTGGTCACGGTATCCCCAGGTCTTGCGATCAAGTACTGCACAAGGGTAATGAAGAAATCAGGAGTGTCACGTGTGCCAGTTTTTGACGGTAAGCAGATTGTCGGAATCCTGAGCATGACTGACATCTTCAATCACTCCTAGCAACTTTTAATCTAGGTTTGGTATAGAGAACCTTCGCGGAGATGGGCGGAGTCGGATAAGGGGCAGCGGATCTTGAAGATGATGCAAGCCTTGCTCCGAAGGAGTATACTCATTACAGTAATCTTCGTCTCGCCCGAACTCTGGTGGAGATGGTAGTTATGGCTACGCTGCGAGACATTCTTTACGAAAGAGTCCGCGAGGGCGAACTCTACGAGAAGCTCGACGGTAACCGACTGCGCTGTTTCGCGTGTGGACATTGCTGCCCTATCCCGGATGGCCGGCCCGGGGTTTGCCAGGTTCGGTACAACCGGGGAGGCAAGCTCTACGTGCCTTGGGGCTACGTCGGGGGCGTCCAATGCGACCCCATAGAGAAGAAACCGTTCTTCCATGCTTATCCCGGCGCGTTGGCCTACAGCTTTGGAATGCTTGGCTGTGACCTTCACTGCGGCTATTGTCAGAATTGGGTAACCTCCCAGGCCCTCCGCGACCCGGCCGCTGTTGTCCCTCCGCTGCAAACCACACCGGAGGGACTGGTCCACGAGGCGCTCCGCCACGGAGCCAAAGTCATTGTCAGCACATACAATGAGCCGTTGATTACAAGCGAATGGGCCGTGGCAGTCTTCAAGGAAGCGCGTGCGGCTGGCTTGTTAACTGCCTTTGTCTCCAATGGAAACGGTACTCCACAGGTGCTGGAGTACCTCCGGCCCTGGGTCGATCTCTACAAAGTTGATCTAAAGAGTTTCGATGACCGCCACTATCGTCAACTGGGCGGGCGGTTGCAGCCCATCCTGGATACAATTCGCAGACTGCACCAAATGGGATTCTGGTTGGAGATCGTCACCCTGTTGGTTCCAGGTTTCAACGACTCGGACGATGAACTGAAGCGGCTGTCGGAGTTCTTAGTGAGCGTGTCGCCAGACATTCCCTGGCATGTGACCGCGTTTCACAAAGACTACAAAATGACGGATCTAGAAAACACCAGCGCCGAGACCCTGGTGCAGGCGGCCGAAATTGGCAAGAAAGCCGGTTTGCGCTATGTCTATGCGGGAAATTTGCCTGGCCAGGTAGGTGACCGGGAAAATACTCGTTGCCCCAACTGCCAGGAGCTTCTCACTGAACGTTACGGCTACCTGATCACAGGCTACCATCTTACTCTGAATGGTTGCTGCCCCTCCTGTGGCAGCAGCATTCCTGGCCGGTGGGATCCTTCGTTCCAGGGACAGATTACCTCGCATCCCTTCGTGCCGAGCATACGAAGCCGGTCCAATCTCTTTTCCATCTTAACATCCGAAAGCCCTAGCCACTAAGTTTAACGATCCAAAGATTTTCGGATACTGAAAAATCACAAAGTTTTTGGGTCAGGATCAAATTGATCGACGCGTCAATTGGATCTGCCAAAAGATTGGCTAGAGGGAGAAATCAATTTAATTTTAAGCGGCCTGCTTCTTTGGCGTGCTACGAAAATGAGTCTGACCGCTTATCCGCTCAACTGCTGGTTTGTTGGTAACTTTTACCTTGCCGTGGAGCTAGAAGGCAGCCAAGGCGCTTGAGGTTAGGGAGCGTTCAGAAAATCAACCACGATCCTGTTAAACCTGGAAGACTGGTCCCACTGCACCCAATGGGCGGAACTGTCGAAAACATGAAGCTCGGCATCCGGGATCAACTGGAAAAGCAGAAGGGCTTGCTCCAGCGGAGCGCCGCGATCGTTCTTCCCCCAGAAGACCAAAGTCTTGACCCTTAAGTTACGCAACTCTTCGGATAGGGGCCTGGGACGGGGTGCCTGCGCCCGTTTCAATTGGGCGTCATAATTCTTTCCTGTGCTCATCGCATATCGCTCTTGGATAAGCTCCTCGGTCACAAGCTCTTGATGATAGAGCGTCCCAGAGGTGAGTGCCCGCATATTGTCAATGCTCGGGGAATACCTCCTCAGCTCCTCCGAGTGTTTCTTGGCAAGCGTCTGGGATTCAGCCGAACCCTTTGGTGCTAATGTATTACTCGACACGAGGACCAATCGCCCGACCCTCTGGTCTTCCAGCGCCAGCCTTGCAGCGATATAGGCCCCCATAGAGTTTCCGATCACGTGGTAACGATCTAGATCCAAACCGTTGACGAATTCCCTCGCATGACTCACCCTATAGTCGAGAGAGTAGTCTTTAGGATTATCGGTCAATCCAAATCCCGGCTGGTCAAACGCATAGACGGTAAATCCCGCTTCGGCGAGAGCCTCTATGTTCAACTTCCAGTTGACCAGTGAACATGCGCCTGGCGATCCCCCATGAATCAGCACCAAAGGGGTGCCGGTCCCAGCCATGATGTAAAAGGTCTTCAGACCGTCGACGAGCGCGTACTTTCCTTTGTCCGGTGTTATCACGGATAGATCCCTGCCCTCACGGATTCGAGGGGCTGCATTCTCCTCTCAAGGTAGGAGCTTGCTTGCAAATTCGCGCGCTGGCCGGCGCACCGAAATGATTTTCTCCTCGGACTGATTCTCCCGCTTATGAAACTCCTCGAGGGTCAAGAAGTCCTTCGCGGCCTGTTCCCCAATCTGCGTTAACCAGCTGGTATCCACATCAAGGCGCCGGGTCGGCTGGCCATGGGCCTTGCCCCATAATTCCTGCCCTTCCTTACTGAGAAGCCAGTTAACGAAGAGCTTTGCCGCATTGGGATGGGGAGGGTTCTTGGCGACCACCGGTGGCCCGCTGCCAACTGTGACAAACGTACCTTCCTTAAATTGGGGAAAGGGCTTCATGGAAATGCCGGCGCTTATGAACGGGACGAAGGTATAGTAGGTGGGACCAATCGTAAGCGCGATCTTTCCCTTTGCCAGGGAGTCTGCCAGGACCCGTCGGTCCGTTTGGACAAGCAATTTCTGTTGCACTAGCTTTTTGAGATAGTCTTCTCCCTTGGTCGCCCAGAGGAAAGACCATATCCCAAGTCCTACTCCGCCCCCTCGGGGATCCAGGAGGCCGATCTTATCTTTCCATTTTGAAGTCAATAGATCATCGAAGGAGCGGACCTCCTCCGGCCTGGCGAGATCGGGGTTATACCAAATGCTGCTTGACGTGTAGGCAGTCGTGACATAGGCGAACCGCTTGGCCTTATCTGAGTAGATATGGCCTCCCCACCAATTTTTAGGATCTTTAACTTCCGGGAGAATCCAGTAGGGTTCCAATGGGTCCAAAGCCCCTAAGGGAAGGGCACGGTCCAGGAGATTCTCGACACCGGCGATGATCACATCGAAATAGCGGACGCCGGCCTGGACCTCATCATTAAACCTCCTGACATACTGCGCACTCTGTCCAACGACCAGCTCCGGCTCAATGCCAAACCGGGACCTGAATACCCCTTCGACCGTCTTCCTTAACTCGGGATTTAGAGGGATCGCCACCACCACCTTGCCCTCTTTCTTCGCCGCTGCCTGGACTCGATCCCACTCTACCTGCCAGCCCGGCTGGGAAAGTGCTAGAGAGGCGGGCCCGAAGACCATAAAGAGGGCAACCGACACCCTTCCGAGAAGTGTGGGGATTGCCACTGAATCTCCCTTTCACGATCTCAAGAGGCAGTCCTTTGTTCCAACCGGGCCCGTTCGTCAGCCGAAATCCACTTATAACTGCCACCGATGACTATCAACTGATTTTTTCTCTTGTCCCGAATGACTCCCTTTGGATCACCTCCCGCCTTCACCACTTCGATTTGTTTTACGTACATATCCCGCACCATCGCCACTCCCTCGTCGATCGCCGACAAATGCTCGTTCTCTCGGTCGGCTATAGGACCTAGACTATCCAGGATTGTAGCGTCCTCCTCGAATACCGCCGAGGGGATTCGATAACCCAAGGTTGGGGTGTCCGATTCCTTGTACTCCTTGTAGGGTTCAATGTGAAGCTGCTGCGCAACTCCCAAACGACGCTGTTTCGGAGGCTTAAAGCGTACGCGCAGATTCATCGTGTGCGTATCATCGATGGGCACGCTCCATCGGCATGTCACTGGAGGCAGGTCACCAGCCTCGCGGTTGTCCTCACCGGTACTCACCGTATTGTCTCCTCCAGAAGCGATGCCGGGCATAATGATGTAGTGCATACGGAAGTTGTATTCCCCTTCCTTCCGTCCCGGGCGGATCGCCTTGTAGACAACGCCCCACTCGGTCTCTTCAAAGATTATCTTTTCCGGCTCAATAGCCATAGGCCTCCAGACATCTCCGTGGAGAAAACTCACATGGTAAGGATCCATCCCATTCTCAACGCATTGAAGCCAGTTGCAATTATTGAAGGCCTGGATGACTTGATCTCTTTCCCCTTCACCGGCAAGGAAGTGAAATCGCGGCAGGAGGGGCGCAGGCTGTGGCCCCAGGTAGGTAAAGATCAAACCTCCCAACTCCTCGACAGGATAGGAGAGATGATGGACATTTTCCTTGAGCCCACTCTCACGGGGTTCCCCTGGCGTCTGTAACACCTTCCCGTTAACGTCATACAGCCACCCATGGTAGCGGCACCTCAGTCCCTGCTCCTCCACATATCCGAGACACAAATTCGCGCGCCGATGCGAGCATAACGCCCCCAGGACTCCCGGCTGGCCCTTCCCGTCCCGGAAAAGCACAAGGTCTTCGCAGAGCAGCCGTATAAACGTGGGCTGGTCTTTTAGATGATCTGAAAAACCCACAGGCCACCAGTAACGGCGCAAGAGTTCGCCCATGGGAGTGCCCGGACCTACTCGGGTCAAGATCTCATTCTGTTCCTTAGTGGTCCTGTTCATATCGCCTCCTGGCTTGATCTGCTATAGCGCCTAGTGCCAGCACTAGCCAATATTACCCTTTAATTGCCTGGCAAGGAAACAGTGCATCCGGTAGTGTCCTATAGGACACTACCGTGCATCCCGCAAGGCTCTAATTTAAAACACTAAAACTTGGGGAAGAAGGCGGGTCATGACGCGGTTGACAGGGCTAGCCTCAAGTGGTAGCCGCTGGACTAGGAGGGTAGAATCATGGCGATAGGACTTTCCCACGGAGGAACTACCATCTACTCCTCTCCCTCGCCCTCAAAGGAGCTGCTGGTAGGGACGGCTGAAGGCTTCGTCATTATTCAGCGAGAGGCTCCTGGGGGCTCATGGCGTGTAGCCCATCGCGCTCTGACTGAGCGGCACTTAAGCGCCATCATTTTCGAGCCGCAAAGCGGCCTGATCTTTGCCGGGGCGTTTCACGGCTCAGTGCACGTCAGCGCCGATGGAGGCATGACATGGGAGCAGCGGGATAATGGACTTTCTCAGGACAACGTTTATAGTCTGGCTTCGGTCCGCCGCAACGGGCGGGTGCGCTTGTATGCGGGCACGGAACCGGCGCATCTCTTTTACAGCGACGACCTCGGGCTCCATTGGACCGAGCTGCCGGCCCTGCGCTCAGTCCCCGGCGTTCCCCAATGGAGCTTTCCTGCCCCGCCTCATATCGCACACCTGAAACACATCAACTTTGATCCCGAAAAACCCACGACCATTTATGCCTCGATTGAGGTGGGCGGCCTGTTAAAAAGCACGGATGCGGGGGAGAGCTGGCAGGAACTCAGCGGAGTCTATGAGGACGTACACCGTGTGGTCATTCATCCCCATAACCCCAAGCGCATGTATGTCACGGGCGGGGACGGCCTGTACGTGACCTCCGATGGCGGTGTCACGTGGGAGCACTGGACGGCGCGGACGGCTGAGATTGGTGGCTATCCTGACATGCTGGTCTACTGTCCAAGGCAGCCAGAGCTGATGCTCATTGCGGCTGCGCACGAGAGCCCTGGCACTTGGCGCAAAACCCGTTTCGCGGGCGCCAGGATCTCCCGCAGCAAAAATGGCGGGAAAATCTGGGAGGTGCTCCGAAATGGCTTACCGGACAGGATGCAGGCGAGCATTGAGGCCATGTGTCTTGAGGACTGGGGCGAATCGTTCTCGGTCTTTGCCGCCACCACCGCAGGGGAGATATACTCGAGCGACGACGGGGGAGAGCACTGGACCAAGATCATCAGTGGCCTGGCGCCGATCTCTAAGGCAGGTCACTACCGAAATCTGGTGGCAGCTTAGAGGGTTGGAGAGGCTGGTCCCAAGGGCTAAGGAACTGGCTTCCATCCCTGGCCTTCCAGTTCCGAGCGCACCTTCCGCACCAGAGAATAATCGAAGACTTTTTCTAAGGGAGGCGACTCCCTCGCTCCCAGCCTTCTCAGCAGGGGCTCCAGGGCTCTTTTCTGTAGTTCTTCGGTCACCGTCCCATCCGAGGTCATGACCGGGCGGGTTACATCATAGATCTTCGCGGCAAAATCTTCCTTAATTTTCAGGTAACGGGCAATTATGGGAATAGTCCCTGAGCGGTTGTCTCTGGCAAAGAGAAAGCCTTTGAGCGTTCCCCGGATGAAATTCTCAACCAAAACTGGATCTGATTGAAGAAGACCTTCACGGGCAACAGCGCTTCCGTTTAGATCCACCCATTCTTGTTTGATGAACGCCAGGAGCTCACGGAAGCCTTCCTCCTCAAGCCTGAAATTGTGGGGGAGCACAGTTACGGCGCCATCGACGGATCCGCTCCGCAGTGCGGCATGGCCAAGGGGACCCCCGAGCCCCAAGATAGAGACATCTCTGTCTGCCTCGATCCCGTGTCTCTTAAGGAGGTCGCGAAGGAGAAAATCGTCGTTGCTGCCGATGCTGGAGACGCCCACTTTTTTTCCCTTGAGTCCCTTGATCTCCCGAATATCAGGCCTGGCGTAGAGCCAGAGGAGAGGACGGTAGAGGGAGGAAAAGAAAAAACGGAGCGGGGCGCCAGCAAGGATCCCCGTTAGAGCGGCGCCGCTCAGGGAGGCAAACTCGACATCCCTGGCTATCAGGGCTCGACTAGCCACTACGGCATTCATAAGAATGAACTGGACCTCTAAGCCTTCCTCCCGGTAATAACCTCTTTCCTTGGCTGTAGTGAAGGCGGTATTGACGGTAAACCCCACCACGGCCACGTTGACTGTCCTCGTTTCACCTTTGGCAACAATGGCTAGGACAATCCACAGGCTAACGAGGATTTTCAATCCCATCGAACGGCTCGCCACGGACAGTCTCCTCTGTTCTCCTATTCTCTCCGATCCGATTCGGAACAACTCACACGATGCGAGAGTTTTACAGATATTTCCTTTAACTTCCTCTTGTCAAGCATAAAACTATAATTCCCGTTTCACGGTCTCCGGACAGATCTCGGACAATACTTGGACAGTGGAGAAAAGACGTGGCTCGCAAGTACCTAAAAAAACTGGAGCCTCCCGCCGGATTCGAACCGGCGACCTACTGATTACAAAGGCTCCGAGCCTCCGAATGGGAAGAAACCGGATGAGGAAAGTAGCTGAAAAATCTAGATTTCAGAAAATTGCATGGCTGTTGGCGATCTATTTCGGCCCGTCCCGGTTGCAGGACTGGTAGCAGGAAATAGATGGTGTAATTGAACACTAGGAGAATTCAGTTCAATCTTGTTATCCAATTCATGGGTTAACCAGCGTAGCCAAGCATGACTCCCTGGCACATTCGAGAAAGGAAAGCGACAAGTTGACGTGCTTCTTAGTGGAAGGGGATAGTCTACTTAATCACCTTATCCGCCCGGTAAAGGACTGACTGCGGAATCGTCAGGCCAATTTGCTTCGCCGCCTTTAAGTTGATGATGAATTCGAACTTTGTCGGCTGCTCCAC
>JAHFAO010000144.1 GCA_023250515.1 Deltaproteobacteria bacterium
GGGGGAGACCGAGAAGTGAAGATAAAAAGTAGCCTGTCCCCTTTTCTTCCCCCCGAAGTTACAAACCTAGATCGGCCGCGAGCGCTCGCGCGGGGGGGGAAGCGAACAAGCGCATGCACACAATCAGAAAGTGAGGAAAGGACGATGCTGTTTCCGACAACGCTGGTTGGCAGTTATCCGCAGCCCGAGTGGCTGATCGACCGCAAGAAGCTTGCCGGGCGCTTCCCGCCGCGCGTGCGCGCAAAGGAGCTCTGGCGCATCCCTGAGCCGTACCTCGCGGAGGCGCAGGATGACGCCACCATCATGGCGATCAAGGCCCAGGAAGAGGCGGGCCTCGACATCATCACCGACGGGGAGATCCGCCGCGAAAGCTACTCGAACCGCTTCGCCACCGCGCTCGAGGGCGTGGACATCGACAACCCGGGCACGGCGCTCGACCGCTCGGGTCACCCCAACCCGGTGCCGCGCATCATCGGCAAGATTCGCAGGACGCACGCCGTCGAGGTCGACGACCTGAAGTTCCTCAAGCATCATACCAACAGGATGGTAAAGATCACCGTGCCGGGCCCGTTCACCATGACTCAGCAGGCGCAGAACGACTACTACAATATGGAAGAGAATGCGGCGATGGACTACGCCGCGGCGGTGAACGAGGAGATCCGCGACCTTTTCGCTGCCGGCGCTGACGTGGTGCAGATCGACGAGCCCTACATGCAAGCGCGGCCGGAGAAGGCGCGCCAGTACGGCCTGAAGGCGCTCAACCGGGCGCTCGACGGCATCCGGGACACAACCGCGGTGCACATCTGCTTCGGCTACGCCGCGATCATTCACGAGCGACCTTCGGGCTATTCGTTCCTTCCGGAGCTCGCCAGCTGCGGCTGCATGCAGGTCTCGATAGAGACCGCGCAGTCAAGGCTCGACTGCGCGGTGCTCGCGAAGCTCGAGGGCAAGAAGATCATGGTGGGCGCAATCGACCTTTCCGACATGAACGTCGAGATGCCCGAGACGGTGGCGGCGCGCATCAAGCGAGCGCTGCCCTACGTGAAGCCCGAGAACGTAATCATCGCGCCCGACTGCGGCATGAAGTACCTGCCGCGTGATGTCGCTTTCGGCAAGATGCGCGCGATGGTCGAAGCGGCGAAGATCCTGCGCAGGGAGTTCGGCGACTGAGATGTTGTCCATGTACGCGGACCTTACCGGGCCGGCGCCAAACACCCCTATGCTGCTGCAGCCGGCGGGCGGCTACACTGCACCGTGATACTCACCGCCCGCGGCTGAGCGGCCGGTCGTTACACTGTCCATGCGACATAAATGAGGTTTTTTTCCTTCTCTATCAAGCCCTGCGCAACCTAAGCTCTCAAGGCTCCTTGATTTGTGTCCCCGACCATAGTAACCAAATGGAAGATCTACTGAAACGAAGATGACCTTATGGAAGTCATCAAAGGCGACTTTAGCCAGACCAAGGGTATCCCGCCGAGCGGCCTATGTGTCGGCGTGCACCGAGCCGGGGCGATCCACCAGAAGATGGTCCAAAAATACGGTGAGGGACTCACGGTATGGTCTCTCCGGCCCGACCTGGACTTCGTGGCGTTTAAGAAAGACGGCCTAGGGGAAAAAGGTGTTCGTGCCACAGATGACCTTGAATCGATCAAGGGTGAGAAGCTCATCTATGGAGTCAGGGGAGCACCACCCCAGGTACGTAAGAAAGCGCAGGAGATGGGGCTCGAGTTGTTGGCGGATGCAACGTGTCCTTTTGTTACCCAGCAGGAGGAGGCGGCAGAAGAGCTTTTGCAACAGGGATATAACCTGGTCATCTTAAGCAGCCGGACCCATCATGGCATTCCGCGCTTGCAGGGAATCGCCAAAGAGGTTGGGCGCGCGGTTTTCATTGTGGAGAAGGAGGAAGATGTCGAGGATATCCGGCTCACCCGCTTTGAGCCGGTTGGGGTTATCGTTCAGACCACCTTCTGGCTTGAAACCTACAAGAAAATCATGTCCCGTCTTTTGGACCGCTTTGCCAATGTACGCATCCGGAACACGGCATGTATCGACTCGCTCCAGCGCCTTCCTGAGGTGGAAAAGCTCGCCAAGCAGGTAGACGCTATTGTCATATTCGGCTGGACTGAGGGAATGACCAACCGCATGCTAGAGGTGGCGCGCACATTCAACTCGAATGTCTACAAGATCGAGAAGGTTGAGCAACTTCAGGCCGAATGGTTTCGGGGAAAAGAAAAAGTCGGAGTGATCGGGGCCAACGAGACGCCCAATTGGATGGTGGATGAGGCGGTGGAGCGCATCAAATCCCTAGCCGCGTAGGTTCGCTAACAATACCCTCCATGCCCAGGGTTACCTTCATGCCTTCCGGCCAAAGCTTTGATGTGGTGGAAGGGACAACCATCCTTGTTGCCGCAATCCGAAACGGCCTCCACCTTCCCCATGATTGCACTGAGGCGATTTGTGGAACCGATAGGGTCAAAATATTGGCTGGCCAGAAGAATCTAAGTGAAAAAAACGAGAACGAAGAATTGACCTTAGGAATGATGAATGCTGGTCCGAATGATCGCCTCGGATGCGTTGCCCGTATCCTAGGCGATGTGACGGTAGAAATCCCCTCTTAAAGGAGTTACGAGTTTTGGGTTTCGTGTTTCGGGTTTGAAGTCGCTGTTCAGCTCGAAACTAGGAACGCGAAACTCGAAACTTTCTCATCAGCCGATCCCCAGCTTCTGCTTGGCTTCTGCGCTCATCATGCTGGGATCCCACGGAGGCTCCCAGACGAGATCCACATTGGCCTCTTTCACATCGGGCAAGGTGAGGATCTTCTGCTGAGCGTCGGAGGCGATCATGCCTCCCATACCACAACCCGGCGCTGTTAGCGTCATCTTGACCGCCACCTTGTCCTCGTTGATCTCGACGTCATAAACCAAACCTAGGTCCACGATGTTGACCGGGATCTCCGGGTCATAGCAGGCGTGAAGCACTTCGTAAACCTGTTCCTTGGTCACCATCTCTGTCACTCCTTTCTTTCCTCTAATCCATCCTTTGAATCTTTACACTCAGGGCACGGGCAGAGGGATCTCAAGTAATCAAAGGTGTAAATGCCTGTGCTGTGCCCGTCGTCCCATGTGAACTGTATCGCATAGTTTCCTACCGCGCTGATCTCTCGCAGCTTCGGATCCGGCACGTCGATGAATCTCAACTCCCCACCGTGCCCCTGACACAGGGCGCAGGGACAGTAGCCACGGAGGTATCCCCGCGGATAATCACCGACGTGGTCATCGTCCCAAGTAATGCGTACCAGTCCCTTCTCCTTCATATGGTTAATCTCAACTGGGATATGCTTTGCCATTGTTATTCTATCAACTCGAGATGATTTTAAGGGACTGTGCCCGCCTCGCTGCCTCAGAGGCCACAGAGAGTTGACCGGCAAGCTTGGCTGCAATCTCTAAGAAGATTCTACTGATCTCGGATTTTGGCTCCTTGACCAAAATTGGAACTCCCTGATCCCCCCCCTCCCTGATAGAAGAGGTGATCGGGATCTCACCCAAAAACGGGATCTTGAAGCGTTCAGCAGCGCGTTCAGCCCCCCCACGGGAAAAGATCTCATGCTTCTTATTGCACCCATCGCAAATAAAATAGCTCATGTTCTCGATGATTCCGACGATAGGAATCATCACCTTATCAAACATGGACTTGGCCCTAATCACATCCGCGAGGGCGACATGCTGGGGTGTAGCCACAAGGAGCGCGCCGCTCACCTTAAGCTGTTGAGAAAAAGTGATCTGCACGTCTCCTGTCCCTGGAGGCATGTCGACGACGAGGTAGTCCAAATCACCCCAATGCACATCGGCCATCAACTGGTGCAAAGCCTTTCCCAACATCGGTCCGCGCCAGATCACCGCCTGCTCCGGTTCGAGGAAAAATCCGATCGACATGACGGGCAGGTCGTGGACTATCGGCGGCTTAAGTTTAAAGCCGCCGTTTACGGATACCTTGCCGGGTTCTTCTTTCACGCCCATGATGATCGGTATAGAGGGACCATAGATATCGGCATCCAAAAGACCAGTGGCGGCGCCGTGCATTTTCAGAGCAACAGCCAAGTTAGCTGCCACTGTGGATTTCCCCACTCCCCCCTTGCCTGCGGCTACAAGGACTACATTTTTCACAGTGGGCAGTAGGTCTGTCTGACCTGCACCTGACTTGCTTCCGCGGACTTGAGCCCCGAAAGAGATGTCAACACTTGTTACCCCTATTCCGGCCAGAGCTTTTTTGCAGTCATCCTGGATTCTCTCCCTGAGCGGGCAGGCAGGGGTAGTAAGCTCAACGGTAAGAGAAACTTTCCCGTCCACTACCTCGAGATTTTTGACCATGCCGAGGCTGACAATATCGCGGTGGATTTCCGGGTCTTGGACCTTCTTCAGTGCTTCAAGCACGGTTTCTTTAGCTACCGTTTCCATCATTCCCCTTTCATCTTTCTTGCATCAAAACTATAGGCCCCCGGAGTCTATGATGTCAATAGACCTCGTTCGAAAGAGCGAGGTATTACTCGACCTAGCCACCGGGAAGTTAGGAACATGAGACATATCAAAGCGCTATGTTTTACATTGATGCCCTATGTTTTATATTGACTACTGAATTTACTGTGGTAAGATTCGTCTATATTTATGCGGTAAACGCAGATAAGGAGGAGCCATGAATCGTGTACGGATAGCTATTGCTTTTTTGGCTCTGTCACTGGTAGCCGGATCTCTGGGCTGCTCTACCCCGTTGACCACACGGGAAAAAGGAGCAGGAATCGGAGCACTCGGGGGAGCCGCTGTTGGGGGCATTATCGGTAGTGCCGTAGGACATCCTGGGGCCGGTGCAGCGATCGGTGGTGCACTTGGACTAGGAACAGGCGCCCTCATAGGAGATCAACTCCAAGGCCGGGAGATAGAGCAAGAACGTCAACAGAAGCAGGTCGATCAAAATCAGGCCGAGATAGAACGCCAGAGAAGAGAACTCGAGAGGATAAGAAAAGAGCGTGAGTACTAATACTCACTGCCAGTTCATTATCTAACTATTGAGGAGGTGTCAGAATGAGAAGAAGAATCGTGCCTATTTTCGTCCTGGGGTTCCTAGCCCTTGCCCTTGCAGGGTGTTCTACCCCTCTTAGCACTAGAGAACAGGGTGGCCTTATCGGCGCTGGATTGGGCGCAGGCACAGGAGCCATCATTGGCAGCACGGTCGGTCATGCGGCCGCTGGTGCCGCCATCGGCGGGCCTGTGGGACTGATCGGTGGCGCATTGATAGGTAACTACTTGATGAACCAGGATCAAAGACAGCAAGAGCAGCATAGGCAGGTTGACACAAACCAGGCCGAGCTGGAGCGGCTTAGAAGAGAGAATGAGCGTTTAAGACAGCAACGGGGCGAGTGGTAGTTACGGCCTGGAATTACCGACACGGAGGAGTTATGAAACGCGCGCTAATTACTCCGGTAATACTTTTCTTAGCAGCTGGATTTGTGGGTTGCTCCACCCCATTAACCACAAGAGAAAAAGGCGCTGGAATCGGAGCGCTCGGAGGCGCAGCCGCTGGTGGGATTATAGGTAGCGCTGTTGGACATCCCGGCGCTGGTGCAGCGATCGGTGGCGCGCTTGGGTTAGGAGCAGGTGCCCTGATCGGAGATCAGCTCCAGGGTCAGGAGCAAAAACAGCGGGAACAGCAGGCCAAGCTAGACCAGCAGAAACAAGACCTCGAGAGAAATCAGGCCCTCATAGAAGAGTTAAAGCGTAGAAACATCGAAGCGCGTGAAACCGAGCGAGGGGTGGCCGTTAACCTTCCTAATGTGCTCTTCCAGTTTGATCGGGCTGATCTTACCCCTGATGGAAGAGACCGGGTCAACCAAATTGCTTCCATCGTAAACCGCCAGGCCCCTGGCAGAAGGATCTCGATAGAGGGACATGCCAGCAGGGAAAGGGCGGATCAAGAAGCTTACAACCAGCAACTTTCGGAAAGGCGGGCTCGATCTGTGGCCGATACCTTAACGAATGAAGGTGTTAACAGAGATCGGGTTACCTCAAGGGGCTTGGGGACTCGCTCCCCTGTGGCTCCCAATGAAACTGAGGAAGGGCGACGGCAAAACCGCCGGGTCGAGGTAATCATAGAAAATTAAAGGCTAAATCCTTGGTTCCACCCCTGCGATCAGACGGCGAATATTCTCCTGATGGCGGAATATAATCAATAAGGCAATCAGAAGGCTCAGCCATATCAGAAGGGGTGAATAGGAAAAAAACCACAAGGCGATCGGGGCGAAGCCGGCTGCAACCATAGAGGCAAGGGAAACCAGTCGACTCACCATAGCAACGAAGGAAAAAACAAAGATTAGGACTACAGTAGCCATTGGTGCAAGCACCAAAAAGACACCCAAGGCTGTGGCTACCCCTTTCCCTCCTTGAAACTTCAAGAATACAGGATAGAGATGACCCAGGAAGGACGCCAGTCCCGCCAGGGCGGAGACCCATAGGCCAAGGCCTAGTTGAAGAGAGAGAAAAGCCGGGATAAACCCTTTCGCCACATCCCCTACAAGCGTAATAAGACCCTGCCTTTTACCCACAACCCTGGCCACATTGGTGGCACCAACATTCCCGCTTCCCGCTTGGCGGACATCCACTCCGGAAAGATAACCCAAAAGGAAACCTATCGGGACAGAGCCGAGGAGGTAACCAAAAAAAACCATTATTACAGCGATCATCTATTGGCACAGTGCTCTAGCAGCTGAAAACCTGCTCAAAGCTGGGGTTTGTTAGAAGCGGAGCTTGGTCCTCTTAATTCGATCCCGGCGCAAATAGTAGTTTCCTCCACAGATCCAGCCGAGAAAGAAAACGCCTACGGCAAGTCCCAGCCACCAAAGAATTCCCCATTCCTTCCCTTCGAGTAATTTGATGATCGGCATTGGCTTATCCTTAGGGGTCTCCCCTTCTTCCTGAGAAGGGGACGAGACTTGTGATTCCTGTTTTTTCCCCCCACCGGTTACGGTAGCCATCAACGTAGGCGCCTCCACTTTTTCTGCCGAGCTAAAGACATGAAAGAGTGTTTTGTGAACGTAACCCTGCTGACCATCAGCTAAGAAAACGTGATACCAACTTCCCTCCTCTCCTCCCACAGCAACCTCCTCCCCTTCCTTAAGAATGCGTATAGGCGGAAAGCTGAGGCCAGGGCCAGATCGCAGATTAACATGACTCTCTCCCTCGATTCTTCCCTTCCTGTCCGTTAGCTTCGCCGCGCCATCCGCCGGCAGGAAAACAAACCAAAAGAGGGTAAAAGAGAGAAGAGCTCGTCTCACGTCAGGCCCTCCGACTTACTCCCTTTTTTACCACAACCGGAGTGGAGCACTCAATCTTTTTTCCTGATTAACTTGCAGCCAAAATTATAAAAGGATGGGCACCATAGAGGTGCGTAAAGATAGAGGATAAGGGGCTAAGTTACTGTGGGCTGCTATTCGTCTCGGTCGCGAGATCTCGCTGGGGAAAGAGTTGACACTACTGTTTCTTCTTATACAGATCAGGGTCCATGCGGCTTTGGGTATCAGACTTGGCCAACTCCTCTTCGAACATCTTCCTGACTGAGGGATCCTGATCGTAGTATTCGATCTGATCCCCACCCTCCTTAACGTCCTTAGCAACATTGGAGAAGTCCCCGAACCCTTTTCCCAGACTGTATTTGAAACCACCAAAACGTAGCGGCAGGTAGCGGGCCGGGGTAGTGCCAGTGTTGAAGTGCTGATGGAACCACATCTCGGGCGGGACGAAGACGCTGCCCTCCTGCCAGTCGTACCTTTTGATGGGTTGTCCTTCTTTCCAGAAGAGAGAGAATCCTTTTCCTTTGATGATGATGACGTTGAATCCCGGCCCATGGCGATGAGCCTTCTTGTAAGTGCCTAAAGGAAACTCAGAGATGTGGGCGGCCATGACCCCATCGGCGATTTCCAGACAGACATTTGTTCCGCTTCCCCCACGCTCCTTCCATTCATGAAGCTTAAAGGTCCGGGCATCAGCGATGAAGTTGGTTTCCCAGATCCGCCCGGGATAGAATTTTCCTTTCCCGCTGAAGTAGTCTGGTTCCCCGTTAAAGCGATCGGTAAAATCATAGGGAGTGTTAAAGATGAAGTCCGGGCTGTGGAAGATATTGAAGATCATCGGCATGTCGTTTACGGAAAAGAAACGAGCTGGCTCATTTCCCTGGCCGTTAAAGTGCTGGTGCCAGACATTGAGCGGAACGCAAAACAAGCTCCCCTCATGCCATTCGAAGGTCTGTTTGGCCCCTTTATCATTCCATATCGTTGTGGCGCCTCGCCCCCTGAGGACATAGATCAGCTCCTCATATATATGTCTCTGCGGCTCCAAGCTCTTTCCGGGTGCAATCTCGCACACATAGGCCCCTGTGGCCTGTCCTGCCCCTTCCATATTGACAAAGGCGGCATCCCCCCCGATCCGATCCCACCGAGCCACGGGAACCCTTCTCAGATCCTGGATGAAGAAGTCCTTAATGATCGGAATCCCCTCCCCTTCTTGCCACTTCTCGTAATACGGAATATTGTCCATTACGTTTTGCAACTGGGCTGCAGGCTTAGCCATTTCTCCTCCAAATATGACTTTTCCTGCTTCATACAGCATCAAGTGGTTAAAAGCAAGGCGGCGGTTTCTTTGAATTAGCGCT
>JAHFAO010000145.1 GCA_023250515.1 Deltaproteobacteria bacterium
CAACCCGCGCTACCGCTGGCTAGGAGATCTGCCTCATTGGAAGACGCGGCGGCTACTAGCCAGCAGCCACCTGCTCGCTCTCACTTCCAGAATGGAGGGGAGCTCCAACGCTCTGTCCGAGGCTATCGCCTCATCGGTGCCTGTGGTTGCCTCTAAGATCCCTGGTTTGGTAGGCACCTTGGGAGAAAATTATCCCGGCTATTTCCCTGTTGGAGACACCCGCAGGCTGGCCCACCTCCTGCAAGAAGTCGAATCCAAGCCGAAGTTTTACCATGCGCTGAAAGCGCATTGCGCTCGTCTGCTTCCATTGGTCGATCCAGCGCGCGAGCGCACGGCCTGGAAAGAATTACTTCGCGAATTGTCGTAAATCAGGCCAGAGATTTGGAAGCCTTTCCTTAACGAGAGGTCAGAGTTTACCCTTGACCGCCCGAGCTCCCCTGTTTAAGGTCCGTGACCAACTCCTTGACCGATTTGGGATCTGAGATACCCACGAAGATAACCTCGGCTTCGTCCCGCCCTGCTGAGCTAAACTCAAGAGTCCCGTAGTCCAGGATCCGGCCGGGCAGGGACTGTTTGAGAATGAGGTCCCGAATGTCCCGCACGTCGATTTCATGTGTCTCCTGAGACAGCAAGCCGTAGGTGGCCGAAATCCTCCCGCCAGAAATGCTGAAACGGTTCGAGAACTTACTCCAACAAGCGGAAAGGAAGAACACGAGGGCACCTAAGGCCAGGAACGAAGACAGCATCCCCTTTTGCTCTAACTGCGTAAAGAGCAGTACGACAGCAGCAAAGCCGAACGCAACGGTCCCCAAGGTGCGGCCAAAATAATTCCACCACGAAGGGGTACCCGTCCATTCCGTTCTGACTGCCATCGGCGCTTTCTTTATCAGTCAAGTCGAGGAAAACTTACTCCTACTGAATGCTAGCACTGGTCATTATCGAAGGGCAAGATTCTCCGCTTTGGATTTATGATGACGTCCTCGTGAATCCATCCCTTTACCCAAGGAAGCAGCGCAAAGGCAGGCAACGCCAAAAGGAAAGTTAGCGCAAAGTAGTTGCCGTAGCCAAAGCGCTCGGCGCCTAACCCGCTCACACCACCCACCAGGCGCCCGGTTAACGAAAAGACCGAGGATAAGAAAGCGTATTGGATGGTCGCGTGCTCTTTCTGGCAGACATTCATTAGAAAGGCCAGGAAGGCTGCGGTCCCGAGCCCGCCGGTAAAGGACTCAAAGACAGAGGCGCCGTAGAGGCCGAAGCGCCCCAGGTCAGCCCAGGCAACTAGTGCATAGCCTAGGTTGGAAACGGCCTGGAGAAAGCCGAGCGCCCAGACCCCGGGAAAGGTCCCGTAGCGGGAGATGAATGCGCCCCCGGCAAGGGCTCCGACGACACTAAGAATGATGCCGAAGGTAGTGGGAACAAGCCCGATCTGGGTCATCAGCTCTGCCTTATCGGGCCAGATCGAGCTGCCGTAATCAACCCAAAAAGGCTTTACCATTGGACCAATTGCGAACTCCCCCAACCTGTAGGACAGGACAAACAGTACAAGAGGAATAGCCCGCCAAGTTCCGATCCATCCGACAAAGCCCGCCAGCCACTGCTCACGCGCCTGCGCGGGAAGATCGAGCCGCGGGACAAAGAAAGTTGACAGGGCCAGTACGGCAAAAATGATTGTGGCGATAAGGTAAAGCCAGATCCATTGAAAGATCGCGGCAAGAAAGACCATGCCCCCGCCAATGAATACCAAGGCTACACGATACGCGGAGGCACGCACCCCGTTCGCCGCGCCCTCTTCTTCCCGACTGACCAGACCTACAGTGTATGAGTCGATAGCGATATCCTGCGTCGCTGAGAGTGTCGTAAAGATAAGAAGAAGAGTGACAAGAGTCCAACCTGGACGCGTGACATCCAAAAAAGGCAGAATCCCTACCACGATGGCTATGGCCAGCATGCACGCTGCGACCCAAATCCTTCGGTCACCGTAGCGGTGAACCATCGGAGACCAAAAAACTTTGAGAGAATAGGGAAGCTCAAGGAGCCGTAGACCGCCGATCGCCCGAAGCGACACTCCATGTAGGCGGAAATAGACCGGCAAGACCTCCCACAGAATGGCCGGTGGGCTCCCCTGGATAAAATAGAGCAAGGCCACAATCCCCAGCTTCCCCCTTGATTCTGTGGGCAGCCGCTCTGCACCTAAAAGCGTCCAGATGCTGATCTTCATGAAGTTAATCGAAGCAACAATTACTTTGATGAGCCCTAGCAAATCTTAGCACACATATAAAGGGAAAAGTCTCCCCTTTTCATCATTTTTTAATTTTCTCGTCATTCTCCTGTCAGATTCGAGCTCTACCATGAGCGTCAAAATAATGCGGACCTATGGGTTCCTGTAAAGGAGGTGATGTTTATGGCGCATCGGTGCAGAAGTCCTTAATGGAAAGTTCACTGGCTCGTAACATTGGCGTAACAAACCAGAAGTAAATTCATTCAGAGGAAATCAAATGAAATCAATCTTGGGAGTTTTAGTATTTTTTTTCTCTCTAATAAGCGCACCCGCCCAGGCGCAGCTAATCAAGATCGACGGTTCTAGTACTGTCTATCCTGTTACCGAGGCGGTAGCGGAGGAGTTTCAAAAGGCCAAAAGAGGAGCCGTGAAAGTAACCGTAGGTATCTCCGGCACCGGCGGCGGCTTCAAGAAATTTTGCCGGGGAGAGACCGATATCAGTGATGCCTCCCGGCCCATCCTCGCCAAGGAGATGGAAGATTGCAGACAAGCAGGCATCCAGTACTTCGAGCTGCCAGTAGCCTATGATGCCTTAACGGTGATGGTAAATCCTAAAAACAACTGGATCACCTCATTAAGTGTGCCAGAACTCAAAAAGATCTGGGAGCCAGCCGCCCAAGGAAAAATTACCCGTTGGAACCAAGTCAATTCCAAATGGCCGGACGCGCCTCTTTCTCTCTTCGGGCCCGGCGCTGACTCGGGCACCTTCGATTATTTCACCGAGGCAATTATGGGCAGATCCAAGGCTAGCCGCGGCGACTTCGCTGCCAGTGAAGACGACAACGTGCTGGTGCAAGGCATTGCAAATGACAGAAATGCCCTGGGATATTTTGGATTTGCCTACTACATTGAAAACGAGAAGAAGCTCAAGGCTGTGCCGATCGACGGCGGCAAGGGACCCGTAATGCCCTCCGCTCGGACCGTGGAGGACAGCACCTACCAACCTCTCTCTAGACCGATTTTTATCTACGTGAACAAGAAGTCAGCTGAAAAGCCCGAGGTCAACACACCACTAACATGGCTGTGCAACCTATACCAATACACGTACTGAACCGCTCTAAAGGCGGTAACTCAGTTTGGAAATCCTTGACAACCTATTCACCGAGCTGCTAGGTTACATCGCGCTATCAGAGGCGGCGCAGTAAGCTCTATGTTTGGCTTTATCCCACGTCAAGAAAAGTTCTTTGATTTGTTCAAAGAAGCGGCACAGAATGCCTTGGAAGGGGCCAAAGCCCTGAAGGAGATGTTCGACAACTTCGAGAATCCTCAGGAGTCTTGGAAAAAGATAATGGATCTTGAGCATGAGGGGGACAGGACCACCCATCGGGCTCTACGGATGCTAAACCAGACTTTCATCACGCCTATCGATCGCGAGGACATGTATGCGCTAACGACCGCCCTGGACAATGTCATGGATACCATTGAGGCCGCTGCATCTAGAATGGTCCTTTACAAGATCAAAAAAGTGGCTCCTGAGGCAAAACAGCTATGCGATATCATTGTGAACTCCACAGAGCAGGTGGTTAAAGCGGTCTTTCATATGCCTAAGCTGGAGGATATCGAGCATTACTGCATCGAAATCAATGGCTTGGAAAACGCTGCTGACCAAATCTACCGGCAAGCTATCGCGGCTCTCTTCGAAAATGAGCGCCCACCGCTGGATGTGATCAAGTGGCAGGATATATTTGAGATCCTGGAAACAGCCACGGATCGCTGCGAGGATGTGGCGAACATTTTGGAGAGTATCGCCCTCAAAAATGCCTAGCCCTCTGATTTCTCCCCATGCCTGATGGTCTTCTCCCGGTCCTCCCGGTCCTTTTTTTGGTCCTGGCTGCAGAGTTCGTAAATGGTTGGACAGATGCCCCAAACGCGATCGCGACTGTAGTCTCCACCCGAGTCCTCTCTCCCTATCAGGCGTTATTCATGGCCACGATCCTCAACATTGTCGGGGCCATGTCGGGAACCGCCGTCGCGGCCACCATCGGGAAGGGTATTGTCAGACCCGAGGTCATCAATCTCGTCACAGTGGCGGCTGCCATGGTGGGGATTATCTTTTGGAGCACCCTCGCCTGGTACTACGGTCTGCCCACGAGCGAGAGTCATGCCCTTGTGGCCGGACTTACTGGTGCCGGACTGGCTACGGTTGGGCCTTCAGCGCTGCTCTGGGAGGGGTGGAGCAAAGTTCTCATCGGCCTCCTCTTTTCCACCTTCCTCGGTTTCTTTGGTGGTCTCTTCATCATGGGGATATTGTACCGGCTCCTCGCTGACAGCCGACCCGGAACAGTTCGACGAAGCTTCGGACGGCTTCAGGTCCTTTCGGCCGCCTTTATGGCTTTCAGTCACGGTTCCAACGATGGGCAAAAGTTTATCGGCGCTTTCAGTCTGGCCCTTCTACTAGGAGGCATCCTACCGGAATTCCAGATTCCTCTCTGGGTGATCCTCACCTGCGCTCTAACCATGGGGGTGGGGACCGCAATAGGAGGCTGGCGGATCGTCCGAACCATGGGACTCCGCATCACCAAGTTAGAACCAGTGCAAGGTTTTGCCGCTGAGACAGGAGCAGCCATGACCATCGAATTAGCCTCCCGGCTAGGTATCCCTTTAAGCACGACGCACACCATCAACACGGCGATCGTGGGTGTGGGCGCTATTCGACGCTTCTCCGCCGTCCGTTGGGGAGTGACCCTCGAGATCGTCGCCGCGTGGATCTTGACCTTTCCCGTCTGCGGGGTAATCGCGTGGCTGATAGCTAAGGCCTTGCTGGTCCTCGGCTAGTTGACTGCCAAAATCTCTTCTGATTGGCGGGCGATGTTGATGAACTCCCGATGTCTCATGGAACCAGAGATATGTGTGACCTCATTGTCGTGATCAGTTGGAGCTGAAAGAATAATTACGGACGGTCCCGTCCTTATTGAAAACAACGTGGAGTCGCTTCTGGTTCTGAACCCCTCCCAATGTATAGACATAGTGATAATAAGTCCAGGTTTCGAATCCGGTGTCGAGACCCTTTTCCACAGGCTCTCCAAAAGCCGCAAAAATCTGGGTCTGGGTTGAAACATTGGGCTGGATATCTCTTATAGGGAAAGTGGGGAAATCTCTGCCAACTGGGAAACACCCGCCGAGAAGAAAAACCAAAAAAAGAAAATACAATTGTCTCCGCATAAATCTCCCCTTAAATCTCTCTCCTCCCCTCGATTGCCTTGCCCAAGGTCACCGCGTCCGTGTACTCGAGATCCCCGCCCATGGGTAGCCCGCGTGCGATGCGAGTGATTTTGACCCCTAAAGGTTTGACCACCTTGGACAGGTAAAGCGCAGTCGCTTCTCCTTCCACTGTCGGATTGGTCGCCACGATGACCTCTAGGATACTGGCATCTTTAATGCGCTCCAGGAGCTCCTTAATCCGCAGAGACTCGGGTCCAACGCCATCCAACGGGGAAATCGCTCCATGAAGCACATGATAAAGTCCCTTGAATTCCTGGGATTTTTCCACAGCCATCATGTCTGCCGGGTCTTCGACTACACATATCTTCTCCCGCTCACGTCGCGGATCCTGGCAGACCTTACACTCTACGCCCTCCTCCCTCCGTGGGTCCACCTCGCTGAGGCCAAAACAGGTCCGGCAAAGGCCTATCTCCCGCTTTAGTCTTCCAATGCTTTCCGCCAAGTCCATCACATCTTTTTCTTCTCCTTTAAGCATGTGGAAGGCCAAGCGAGCTGCCGTCTTCTCACCGACGCCCGGGAGTTTACACAGTTCACGAATCAAACGGTCAAGAGGGGCGGGGTAGCCTGTCATTTTGGATTGCGGATTTGGGCTTTAATCGTTCGACTGAGCTCACGACGAAAGTCTAAAATCGTAAATCATTTCACGGTGTTAGGCCAGGAATCTTCAAGCCACCCGTTACCTTGCTCATCTCCTCTGACACCATCTCACGTGCTCGGCGCAACGCCTCGTTGACCGCCACCAGAATTAGATCCTCCAACATCTCCTTATCTTGAGGATTGACAACCCCCGGGTCGACCTTGATCGAGGAAAACACAAACTGCCCGTTCACTGCGACTTGCACCATTCCTCCTCCCGAAGAGGCTTCTACTTTCTTTGCAGCCAACTCTTCTTGAACCTGCGCCAGTCGAGCCTGCATTTCTTGAACCTGTTTGAAGAGGCTGCCCATACCCCCTAGACCCTTAACCATGCGACCCTCCCTTGTCTGTCATTGAATCCCGCGCAACCTGGAGCACGGAAGACACACCTATCCGTTTTCCCTCTTGATTGTTTTGATCGAGCCGCCAAAAATCCGGAGCGCCTCTCTTACCGTATCGCTTTCCTCATTCTTAGAAGACCTACTAGGATTGGTTGTCTCATCCTTACTATCCTGCTTCCTGGAGGCCATAAGGCTAAGCGCTACGTCCACTTCAGTGGCGAAGAAGCGGCGGGCGAAATCCTTTAACGACGATAGATTCTCAGGATCTTGAAGATAGCTGAAATGATGCCGGTCTTCCACCCCAATCATGAGCTGCCCGGGAGGAAGCCCCAGGGGACGGACCTTTTCGAGATGGGATCCTAGGAACTTTTTCTCTTGCATAACGAAGGCCACAAACTTCTTCCAAACCTCCGTCTTGTTGTCCCACACGGAAGGTTCCAGAGGTGCTTCCTCTCTGGTTTGCCCAGCAATTCCTAACCCTTCCTTGTTATACGGACGTGACTTGGAGTTTGCTTCCCCTGCTAACTTTCCCTCTAACATTTCCAGCCGTTCCAAGACCTCGGCTACCGGCATTGTCTTAGGCAGAGTCGCAAGGCGAACCAGGGTGGTCTCTAAGGCAAACCTGGGATAAGGGGACCGTGCCACCTCTTCATCCCCCTCTGCCATGAACCTGAAATAGTCCATCAGCGTATCCACCAAAAGCTCGGCTACCTGACCCCTCAGATCTTCTATCTCCTGATCGGGCAAATCCAATAATCGACTAAAGGCTGAGGACAGGGGTTCGTTGTCTCTAGTCTCCTGTTTTTGGTCTTGGGTCAGGCGGACTACGAGGAGATTACGAAAATGTTCCACTAGATCCCGAGACAATCGGGTAATGTCCCGGCCCTGAACTATGACATCGGCCACCAAGTCTACACACATCTTCGCATTCCCTTGGATTACCGCCTCCGATAGGTCATAGAGAATCCTTCGCTCCGCAATTCCCAAGATATCCTGCAAAAGCCGTTCGTCGATCTGCACCCTTCCCCCTTCCTCTCGTGCCGCAGGAACCGCGTACGAAAGGATCTGCTCCAGGAGGGACTGGGCATCCCGCATGCTCCCTTCTGCTTCACGGGCAAGAAGAAGGAGGGCCTTGTCCGTTATACAGAGACCTTCCTTCTCAGCGATTTCTCTGAGCCGCTGGATGATCTCTCGCACTGCGATGCGCCGGAAATCAAAACGCTGGCAGCGGGAAAGTATCGTCTCCGGGAGACGATGGGGCTCAGTGGTAGCAAGGATAAACTTGACAAATGGAGGCGGCTCCTCCAGGGTTTTTAAAAGAGCGTTAAAGGCATCCTTGGTGACCTGGTGCACCTCGTCGATGATGTAGATTTTAAAGCGGCTCTTGCCCGGCTGGTATCGAACGTTTTCAATGATCTGCCGAACCTCGTCAATGCCGCGATTCGACGCCCCGTCGATCTCATAAACATCGATGGCACTTCCTGCGACAATCTCGGTGCAATTCGTACATTGGTTACAGGGATCGGCAATAGGGCCGTTCTCGCAATTAAGCGCCTTGGCCAAAATGCGGGCGGCCGTAGTCTTCCCCACACCGCGGACCCCGGTAAACAGATAAGCGTGTGCGATCCGGCCAGCAGCTATAGCATTCCGCAAAATGCGCGTGATATGGTCCTGACCAACAATATCTTCAAAGCGCTGGGGACGCCACTTCCGGGCTAAGACTAGGTAAGACATGCTGTTAGCGATCGGTTTCGGGTTTAGAGTTGCTTTTTCTACACGAAACCCAAAACTCGAAACTACGTTTAATCCTGGGGACGCCCATTGCTGACAGCCAGGCTACCCTGTGGCACAGGGGAAGATCCGTTACCGCTGCTTCCTTCCGGACCTGACGGGGTTTACGGCACCACCTTGCACAGGACCCAACTATCAGCAATCGACATCCCGACCTCATTAATCGTCTATTCGTCGTTCGTGTATTCGTAAATCGTCTATTCTTTAAACGTGAAGCTAACCAGTACCGAATAACGAATCACGTATAACGAAACTGGCGGAGAGGGGGGGATTCGAACCCCCGGTACCCTTTTTAGGGGTACACACGATTTCCAGTCGTGCACCTTCAACCGCTCGGTCACCTCTCCCTTATTTGGGTGGCAGCAGATGGCCAA
>JAHFAO010000146.1 GCA_023250515.1 Deltaproteobacteria bacterium
ATGTTAGATTCTTACGCTCATGCTCCTTTGCGTTGTCGGGGCTTTTGGTGTTAATAACAGCGTGGATGACTTATACGTTATGTTCATCTTCGGCGTCGTGGGTTACCTCATGGCCAAGTTTGGCTATCCAACAGCCCCGGCAGTTCTGGGCCTAGTGCTGGGGGATCTAGCGGAACTCTCCTTTCGCCGTGGGCTCGTCCTTTCCCAAGGCGACCCCACGATTTTCCTGACCCGCCCTCTAAGTGCAGTTCTTCTTCTTTTAGCCTTGGTCGCACTCTTCTATCCCCTTTTCCGCAGACGGCTGGGAATCCCTGCCGAGAGTTGATAAGAGAACGTTAAGGGGAACCGAAAGGGAAATCATGTCATCAAGCCCAGAGTCTTCCTTTGACGTGGTTGTCGTAGGTAGTGGCAATGCTGGGCTCTGCGCTGCCCTCGCTGCCAGAGAGTTCGACGTCTCGGTGCTGCTAGTGGAGAAGGCCCCAGAGGAGTGGCGGGGCGGAAATTCATTCTTTACGGGCGGTGGATTACGCTTTGCTTTCCGCGGCTTGGACGATATCAGGACTTTGATCCCTGACTTGTCCGAAGAGGAGCTTAAGTCGATTGAGATCGAGCCCTATGACGAGGACCAATTCTACAACGATATGTTGCGGGTCACGGAATACCTAACGGATGCCGATCTCTGTTTAACCCTGATCCGCCAGTCTTTGCCTACGATGCAGTGGCTCCGTACGAAGGGTGTGCGATGGAACCTTGCCTTTGGCCGTCAGGCGTTCCGGGTTGGCAACAAATTCAGGTTCTGGGGTGGGCTCCTGGTGGAGGCTGTTGGGGCTGGTCCAGGCTTAGTCGGGGCCCTTTTCGACAGAGCAACAAAGGACGGAGTTGAGATCCGATATGCCTCGAAGGCGACGCGTTTACTGGCGGACCGACAAGGTAGGATTGCGGGCATTGAGATCCGTGGAGCCGAAGGTCCTTATGAGGTCCATTGCCGTTCTGTGGTACTGGCTTCAGGCGGATTCGAGGCCAATGCAGAGTGGCGCTGCCGCTACTTAGGCCCGGACTGGGAGCTCGCCAAGATTCGAGGCACTCCTTATAACAACGGTGATGGGATTAAGATGGCCCTCGACATCGGGGCTCAGCCTTTCGGGCACTGGAGTTCATGCCATGCAGTGGCCTGGGACCTTAATGCCCCCCCCTATGGAGACCGTAAAATCGGTGACCTCTTCCAAAAGCATTCGTACCCTCTTGGAATCGTCGTCAATATTAAGGGAGAACGATTTCTTGATGAAGGGGCAGATTATCGCAACTACACCTACGCCGAATACGGACGTCGGATTATCAGACAACCTCAACGAGCTGCGTTTCAAATCTTCGACTCGAAGGTGCTCCCTCTTCTCCGTGACGAGTATCGGATACGCGAAGTGACCAAAGCCGAGGCCACTACAGTTGAAGAGCTCGCAAAAAAGCTGGAGATTGATGTCGATGGGCTGGTTCGAACTGTCCGTGAGTTCAACGCTGCAGTCCAGCCAGGTGAGTTCAATCCGGCCATTTTAGATGGCAAAAGGACAAAGGGGCTTACTCCGCCCAAATCGAATTGGGCCCTACCCATCGATACACCGCCATTTGTGGGATACGCAGTAACCACTGGAATCACCTTCACATTTGGCGGGCTTAGAATAACCCCTAAGGCAGAGGTGCTAGATACTGAAAACCACCTTATCCCGGGACTCTATGCCGCAGGGGAACATGTAGGAGGTCTCTTTTATTATAATTATCCTGGCGGGTCAGGGCTTATGGCAGGTGCTGTGTTCGGTCGCATAGCCGGGGCTGAGGCGTCCACCCAGGTGGTCGCAGTTCGATGTTAGTTAGAAATGGTGGAAGGGGAAGCTAGGAGGTTACTTCATTCTTGTAAAGCGACTGAGCCGAGGATAGACTGTGAGCGCTCCTGGAGGAAAGGAGATGGAGGAAATCTATATTCCTCCCGATTCCCAGAAGAGACTCATGGATCTGTCCCGCCAAACTCTGGAGAGGTTTGTCTGCGGACAAGGAAAGCAGGCGGATCCCATCGAAGACCCCTACCTTCTGACCTCTGATTATGGTGCCTTTGTAAGCTTGCACAAGGGAGAGGAGCTGAGAGGATGCATCGGGACTTGTTTCCCCACGCACCCCTTATATGAGACGGTCATGGAGATGACCGAGGCAGCGGCGTGCCGGGATCACCGCGTTTCTCCGATCAACCCGAACGAGCTTGCTGATATCCGCATTGACATCTCTATCCTATCGCCTCTACACTTGGTGCATGATCCCTTTTCCTTAGAGGTCGGCAAGCACGGTCTTCATGTGTCGAGCGGGGAGAAGCGAGGGGTCCTCCTCCCCCAGGTGGCGATCCAATACGGTTGGGATATGAAAGCCTTTCTCTGTCAAGCCTGCATCAAGGCGGGCCTGAAAAAAAATGCTTGGCAGAGGCCTGAGACCCAGATATCGACTTTTACAGCTTTAATCATTAAGGAGGAAGGATGAAACGGCGAGGCTTCATCGGATTGCTCGCGGCATCTTGCCTGCTGCCACTGAGGAGCGTCGCTCATGCGGTTTGTAATCCATCCTTAGTCCGCCTGTTGGACCGGGGACAGAACCTTGTCCAGATCCGTTCAGGGCGTGGTCCTCGTCTGGGGCACTATTTTGTCCAGTGGTTCGGTCATTCCAGTTTCCTGGTCCACTCTGGCAGCCAAACCAAAGTGGTAACAGATCCTAACTTCAATGTGACTCCGGGCATACAGGCCGATGCGGTGACGGTAAGCAACGATCACTTCACCCACAACAACGTTGGGGCAGTCTCCGGGAACCCCATTATCCTTAGAGGCATTACCCTACGGCAGACCTGGAATCCCATACGAACGAGCGTGAAAGATATCACCATCGTCAACATCCCAAGCCAGCGGGGACTATGGTATGGCGGGGTAGCGAATTCGATATTCATTTACGAGATGGGCAGCCTCTGCCTTGCCCACCTGGGCAACATAGGTCATCTCTTAACGCCGGAACAGGAGAAGGTCCTGCATCGGGTGGATGTGATGATGACCCCGATCGATGCCATGAATAACCTGGGTTTTGAGGATCTGACCAAGGTGATCGAACAGGTGCGGCCTCCTATTGTGATTCCGATGCATTACGATGTGCCGCGTCAGGCCGACCTCTTCGCTAGTTTTGTTGGGGAGCGTTATCCTGTTCGCCGGATTGGGGATTCCCAACTTATCCTGAGTCGCTCCATGCTTCCCAAGTCAACCGAGATCTTCATTCTCACTCACCCCCGACCGACCTTTCGCTGGGAGTGATCCATTGTAAGGCCCCCTCCCCTTCCTTTCCTTGGCAGGCGTACGCAGACGGCTTTTTTACGGACTGTGAATGGTTTTACTTCGAGACCCATCGGTGCTATAGAGTCTCTGAGGAGTTCTTGTGAATCAGAGAGAAGTTAATCTTTTCCGTCGGCTTTTAAGACAACGTATGCAGGAGCTCTTTTTCGAGGCAGGCAGGACGGTTGAAGGGATGGACGAAGAAGAGAATTTTCCTGACCCCACTGACCGTGCCTCCCTGGAGACAGATCGCAATTTCACTCTCCGCATCCGCGATCGGGAGCGCCAGCTCATCTTCAAGATCCAAGAGGCCCTGAGGCGATTGGATGAGGGAGAGTATGGGATTTGCGAGGCATGCGGCGAAAAGATCGGCCTTGCCCGTTTGAAGGCCCGTCCCGTAACGACCCTCTGCATAGATTGCAAGTCAAGTCAGGAAGTCGAAGAGAGAAAATACAAGCGTCTCGTCTAGTCTCTCCCCTTTCATGAAGATTAAAAAGGCCGTTCTCCCCGTCGCAGGTCTGGGCACGCGGTTTCTCCCGGCTACCAAAGTGGTCCCCAAAGAGCTTTTGCCTATTGTCGATATCCCCACGGTGCAGTACGTGGTTCAGGAGGCCGTGGAGTCAGGAATCACGGAGATCATTTTCGTAACCGGCAGGGGGAAGGACGCCATTGAGGACCATTTCGATTGGGTGCCCGAACTAGAGCAGGTGCTAGAGGAGCGTGGACAGATAGAAGTGCTGGAAACCCTCCGGCGGATCGCTGAGATGATAGAGGTCGTGTCCGTGAGACAGAAGAGACCTTTGGGTTTGGGCCATGCGGTCCTTTGCGCACGTGATCTGGTGGGAGACGAGCCGTTTGCCGTGCTACTGGCCGATGACTTGATCGATGCTCAGATTCCTTGCCTGCGGCAGCTTCTGGACGTTTTTGAAGAGAAGAAAGATTCTGTTGTGGCCCTTATGAGGGTGCCCCGAGAAGAAGTCCAGAGATACGGAGTGATCAGGGGACAAGGGCTTGTATCTAGGCTTTATGCCATACAGGACATGGTCGAAAAGCCTGCCCCTGAAGATGCCCCCTCCCAATTGGCGATCATCGGCCGTTACATTCTGCGGCCAGAGATATTCACTCTGCTAGAGAAAGTCTCGCCTGGGAGAGGAGGGGAAATTCAGCTCACGGATGGGCTATCGCGGCTCGTGCGGGAAAGAAAGGTCTACGGGTATGAATTCGTAGGGACCAGATACGACGTGGGTGATAAGTTTGGTTTTGTCCAAGCGACCGTCGCCTATGCGCTTAAGAGACCAGAGCTTCGGGAAAAGGTCAAAGAGTATCTACGTACGGTTATACTTGAAAAGTAAGCTTCGGATGAACTGCCTCCTTCGTTGGTCGTGTGGGGCCGTAGCTCAGTTGGGAGAGCGCTAGAATCGCACTCTAGAGGTCGGGGGTTCGACTCCCCTCGGCTCCACCAGTTCAGGGGGCTGATGGAATACCAGCCCCCTATTTTTTTTCTGGCAAAGGAGCCAATTTTTGGCTCATTCTTCTTCCCCAAGGTCACGCCCGCATCCGGGGCTGACCTCGCCCGATCACCAATCGGCCTAAGCTCTAGACGCTATTTTTTTACCATTGAATAGATCCATTGGATAGTGTAACTACACTCACCAGTTTACTTATCGGAGGGTTCTATGGCTAGGCTGAACTGGCATTCAATGGACGTCGATGCAGTCTTGAGGGAACTCGATACAGATCCCCACCGAGGTTTGACAGAGGATGCGGTCAGAAGGCGGCTCGAACAATACGGATATAACGAGCTCAAGAAGGAGGAGAAAGGCTCTCCCCTGACCCTATTCTGCAACCAGTTCAAGAACCTCCTCATCGTCATCCTTCTGATCGCTACGGTCCTGTCGGCTCTTCTCGGTGAGATGGTGGATGCCACCATCATTATGGCCATCGTCATCTTCTGTGCGGTACTGGGCTTTATTCAAGAGTATCGTGCAGAGCGATCCCTGGAGGCCCTAAAGAAGATGCTCACTCCCACCATCACGGTTATCAGGGGAGAGAGGGAGAAAGAAATCCCCTCAAAGGAACTCGTTCCCGGGGATATCATGCTCCTTGATGCTGGGGATAAGATCCCCGCTGATGCCCGCCTAATTGAAATCCACTCCTTGAAATGTGACGAGGCTCCCCTGACAGGGGAATCCTTCCCTGTGGAAAAGGAGTCAAAGCTATTGCCTGAGGATGCGGCGCTAGGAGACAGGAAAAACATGATCTTCACGGGCACTACCGTGACCTACGGGAGGGGGAAGGGAGTGGTTACGGCCGCTGGCATGAGCACTGAATTCGGAAAGATAGCAGAAGAGGTGGCGGCGGTCACCGAAGAAAAAACGCCGCTCGAAAAGAGGACAGACGAGATCGGTAAATGGCTAGGGATAATCTGCCTGAGCGTATGCTTTTTGGCCGGGGGAATCAGCATTGTCAAGGAGCTGATAGGAGGAAAACTCGATCTCGAGTTCACGATCAAAATGGTGATGTTCGCCATCGCTCTAGCGGTGGCAGCTGTCCCAGAAGCGCTCGCCGCCATCGTGACCGGCGCTCTGGCGATCGGGATGCATGAAATGGCCAAGAGAAACGCCCTCGTGAGGAAGATGCCGGCGGTGGAAACGCTGGGGTGCACGACTGTAATCTGCTCCGACAAGACCGGTACCCTTACCAAGGGTGAGATGACGGTCCGAAGGATCTTTGCGGTTAGCAAAATGATAGAAGTAACCGGGGTGGGCTACTCTCCGGAGGGAGAATTCAAACCCGTTGCCAGCGACCCTTCATTCCACTTACTCCTAACTGGGGGGCTCCTGTGTAGCGATGCCGTACTACATGAAGATCAGGGGCGGTGGGTAGTGAGGGGTGATCCCACCGAGGGCGCCCTCGTCGTGCTCGCCGCCAAAGCAGGCTTGCATCAAGAGGAGACCCGGCTTGAGTGCCCTAGAATCGAGGAGTTCCCGTTTAGCTCAGAGAGAAAAAGGATGACGACCATCCATTCGATGGCAGCCGGGAAGAGAGTCGCTTTTATGAAAGGTGCCCCAGAAATGCTTCTGGAGAGATGCTCTTATCTTATGAACGGAAATGAACAGAGCGCATTAACAGATGAGGAGCGCAGGAAAGTTCTGAAGGCGAATGAGGAGATGGCCAAGGACGCACTAAGGGTCCTAGGCGTCGCCTATAAAGAGCTCCCGGATATGGAGGGGTACGGAGAGGAGCTCGTTGAAAGAGACCTGGTCTTCCTCGGCCTGATTGGGATGATGGACCCTCCGAGAGAAGAGGCCATAGAGGCAGTGAAGGTCTGTCAACAGGTGCAAATAAAACCTGTCATGATCACAGGCGACCATAAGCTGACTGCCGTGGCGATAGCAAAAGAACTGGGGATCTATCACGAAGGGGAGCTCGTGGTAACGGGCGAGGAGCTCAGTAAGCTTGGCGATGAAGAGTTTGAACGCATCGTGGAGAGAGTGACCGTTTATGCCAGGGTCTCTCCAATGGACAAGCTGAAAATTATCAGGGCATGGAAGAGGAAAGGCGAAGTAGTCGCAATGACCGGCGATGGAGTCAATGATGCGCCCGCCCTTAAGCACGCTGACATCGGGGTCGCCATGGGGATCACTGGCACCGAAGTGGCCAAGGAGGCTTCTGACATGGTCCTAGCTGATGACAACTTTGCCACCATCGTTAAGGCTATTGAGCGTGGGAGGTGGATCTACGACAACATCAAGAAGTACCTCACTTACTTGCTTAGGGCGAACATCACCGAAGTGGTTGTCCTCGGCGGGGTCGTCATGATTACTGACCCCGAGTTCTTGCCTCTCCTGCCAGCGGCCATCCTCTATATAAACCTAGCCACAGATGGACCCCCAGCCCTCGCCTTAGGCGTGGCGCCCCCTGACCCTGACATCATGCAGAGACCCCCGCGAGACCCAAGAGAAAGCGTCTTTTCACGGGATGTAAGGATCCTTATTCTCCTTGCGTTACTCATTGAATGCCCTATATTCCTCTGGGTCTTTTTCCAAAACCAAGCGAATCTGGAACTCGCGAGAACAAGGATATTCTTCATGTTTGTGCTCATCGAGCTTATCCTCGCTATCAATTTCCGTTCTTTGAGTTACAGCCTCTTCCAGGCACCTCCCCACAGATCGCTTCTTCTTTCCATTGCGGGGACTCTCATAGTGACTGCCGTACTGATCCAGTTCCCCGTCGTAAGTACCGCCTTTGGAGTCTCCATACCTACGGCCTTTGATCTTGGAATGATCCTCGGCCTTGGCCTTTTTGTGCTCATCACAATCGAGATCACGAAGGCTGTTTTGAGAGCCAAGATGCCTGTGATGAAAAGGTCGGCGGCGTAGGCACTCGGACGGAAGGGAACCCAGCATGAGATCTGCAGTCAAGCAAGTTTTTTGGCTGCTAGGAGCATTGGCTCTGGCCGTGCAGTGGATTTTCCTCCGAATTACCGGGGCACATCTGGAACCCCATTGGGAGGCACTGCTATCGGGCCTTGGGATCTTCGGGGCGGCCTTTCTTCTCTCTTGGGCTGCAGAGGTGGTGCAGCTTGATATTCCGAAAAGTCTAGCCTTGGCAGCGCTAGCCTTGATCACGGTCCTCCCAGAATACGCGGTGGATGTGTATTTTGCCTGGATGGCTGGCAAGGATCCTACTTACATCCACTACGCCACGGCCAATATGACCGGGGCGAACCGCCTTCTGATCGGGATGGGGTGGGCCACTGTGATCTTCACTTATTGGCTTAAAACCCGCAAGAAGTCGTTCACTCTGGAGCCCTCTCACAAGATCGAGATCCGATATCTCAGCCTGGCCACGGTTTATTCCTTTTTCATTCCCTTCAAAGGCAGGCTGGATCTGTTGGACGCCTTCGTTTTGATCACGATCTTTGTGTTCTATATACGTACGGCCTCACGGGCTGCCTATGTAGAGCCGGAACTCGAAGGACCTGCCGCAATGATAGCAAGTTGGGGAAAGCAGCCGCGCCGCGCAGTTACGCTCCTGCTGTTCTTTCTCTCCGGTTATACGATCTTCATCTCGGCTGAGCCCTTTGCCGAGGGCCTCTTGGCCACAGGCCGGACCTTTGGGATCGAAGAGTTTCTTCTAGTTCAGTGGTTGGCACCGTTGGCCTCGGAGTCCCCGGAATTTATCGTGGCAATTTTGTTCGCCTTAAGGGCCAATCCCGGGGCCAGTATCGGAACGCTGATCTCCTCCAAGGTCAACCAATGGA
>JAHFAO010000147.1 GCA_023250515.1 Deltaproteobacteria bacterium
TCTCCATTCCGATAAAGACCTGGGTACAGCCCGCTTCGGCTGCAAGGCGCACGAAATCCTTCGGTTTGCGGGCGAGGTCTACCTGCATCATGAAAGAGATCTTGATGCCCTCCTTCTTTAGCTTGATGATTTCTTCGAAGGTCTCGCGCCAGAGCTTTTTACGGGCGAAATTGTCGTCGGTGAAAAAGTAAAAGGAGATGCCGCCCTCGCGATAGTTCCTGCGCAGCAACTCAGCGATGCTCTCGGGGCTGCGCTCGCGCATTTTACGGCCTTGGACGTTTATGATGGTGCAAAAGGTGCAGGCAAAGGGACAGCCGCGCGAAGTATCGGCTGTTCCAAAGTCTGACTTGGCAAAGTGTTTCATCGTCTTCTGGCTCGCCAGCGGTAATGGGGCATCATGGATATCGACGAGCTTCTGGAGATCCTGGGCATACGCATAGATCGGTTTTAGCTCTCCCCGCAGGGCGTCCGCCAAAATATTTTCCCACTCTCCCTCCACCTCACCGGACACAATAGAGATCCTCTCTTTTATAAGTTCCTGAATGTCAGGCTGTTGCTCGCCGAGCATGTTAATGGTTCCGCTCGTGTGAAACCCACCCATGATCACGTCAATCCCAGCAGCTCGGAACTGTCGGCCCAGGTCAAAGCCCCTCGGGAACTGGTTCGTTTGGACGCCGACCAGTCCCACCAGAAGCCTTGTACCAGGGCTGCGTGCCCAGCGGATGATTTTTCGGACCGGAACTTTTTCAACCGTCTCGTCGAACGTAGCAACCTCTATCCTGAGGTCTCCAAATACTCGACGCTCTTTCACATCTTCCGTTAGGCCGTTTAGCACATTTAGGGTGTTGCTCGGTAGGACGCCTTTCCAAAAGCGAATAACATAACCGTCATCGTCGTACTTGGAGGGTTTGATCAGAACGATCCGGAATCTTTTAATCCGCGGCTTTTCTGTCAGCACACCCATCCCCTTAGTACTTGTAAGTTGGTCGAACATACCTTATATCTAAAAGTAGTAGAGCTATTGCCGGAATTTGCTGCACTCTAGCAATGACCTGTTCCAATGTCAAGTTTTTTTGTAATGGGGGCCTCCCCCGACTTAGCGTCTGAATGGTCCATCTCTTTCGTGTTTCTAAGGTCTACCCTCCCAGTTATCCTGCCCTTGCGGATATTAACCTCCAGATTGAAAAGGGTGAGTTTGTTTTTCTGAGCGGGCCTAGCGGTGCCGGCAAGACCACTCTCTTAAAACTTCTTTTTCGCGAAGAGGAGACGACTGAAGGCCAGATCATTGTCAATGGTCGGAACATCACTCGGCTGAACGGGGGAGGAGTCGCACAGCTACGACAAGAGATCGGCCTCGTTTTTCAGGAGTTTAAGCTTCTTCCCACCATGACGGCACTGGAAAATGTCGCCCTGGCTGCGGAGGTGGTTGGGACCTCCAGACGCGAGAGCAGGAGAAAGGCCTTCCACCTGCTGCGCGAGCTTGGGCTCAAGGATAAACATGATGCCAGGCCGCTGACGCTTTCCGGGGGAGAGCAACAAAGGGTGGCTATCGCACGGGCATTAGTCAATGACCCAATTCTAGTCTTGGCTGACGAGCCCACAGGGAACCTGGATGCCGATATGGCTGAGGAGACTATCCGACTTTTTTTGAAGATTCACGAGAAGGGAACCACAATTGTCATTGCCACCCATGATGCAGGGCTGCTCAAGCGAATTGGCCATAGGGCGGTTTTTCTGCAGCGCGGACGCTTGATGGGTGATTCTAAGCTTGCTGATGGCGAAGGAAGTCCTTGAAGTTCCCGCAGATCTCTTTTGTTTTCCGGCGTGTTCTCAAAAGCCTCAGGGAGTTGCTCTGGACTCATATTCTTACCTCTGGAACCATGGCACTGACGCTATTTATTTTTGGGGGTTTTCTACTCATCCAAGAAAATCTTCACGGCATGCTGAGGGGGTGGGGCAGCCAGCTCCAAATCTTTGCTTATTTAGAAAATAGCCTTTCCCCGGCAGATCTCAAACCGCTCCTGCAAGGCATCCGCTCTTACCCCGAGGTGGAGAGTGTCCGCTTTGTATCAAAGGCAGAGGCCTGGGAGAGTTTTAGGAAAGCCCTGGGGGCGCAATCTGGCGTGCTTCAGGGCTTGCAGGCTGACATCCTGCCGTCTTCTTTGGAGATTGTTCTCAAAAGCGACCAACGACATCGCACATCCGTGGAAAATGTGGCGACACGACTTCGTGGACTTAAAGGGATCAGCGAGGTCGAGTATCCTGAAGAATGGATGGAGAAGTTGAGCCTCCTTATGCTAGGAATTCAGTGGGCGAAATGGGTCTTAGGCGGATTTCTTTTCATCGCTACGCTTCTGATTGTTGGGAGTACGGTGAAACTGGCGATTCTGGCACGCAAGAATGAGATTGAGATAATGCAGTTGGTCGGTGCCCCAGAAGGGTTGATTAAAGCCCCCTTTGTGGTCGAGGGGATGATTCAGGGTCTTGTGGGAGCCTCTCTCTCACTCCTTTTGCTTTGGCTCCTTTTTTTCTTTTTGAGTTTCCAGCTTGCTTCCTCTTTCGGGGTCTTCATCCCCCAGAACCAATTTCGTTTCCTCGATTGGAACGGGGTCTCTCTTCTGCTCTTTCTCGGATGGGTGATGGGGGCAGGTGGAAGCCTTTTTTCTCTTAGGAAGTTTCTCAAGACATGGGGAAGGTGATCCAAGCGCAAAAAACAAGCTTGCTTTTTCCTCGAGGAAGAGAGCCCTTGCTCTTATCGACCATGGCGCTTCTTTTTTTTCTTCTACCCTTCTTGGCACTCGCGGCGCAGGTGGAGACGGAATTAGAGGGGATCAAAAGGCGAATAGAAAGGGAGAGGCAGGGGATCACCAAGGTACGGAAAAAAGAAGGTTCCGTTCTTCATGATTTGGAAAGAATTGGAGAAGAATTAGGCAATAAAAATAAGCAGTTAGGAAATATAAATTCAAGGTTAGAATCCATCTTTGTGGACCTGCAGAAAAAAGAGAAAGAGGCTGAAAAAATAAGCTCCTCCATCAAGGCAAGGAGGGAGCTTCTGAAAAAAAGGGCGCAGGCGCTTTACAAATGGCAGAGGGGGGGCAGTCTCTTCGTTCTTCTCAATGGAGGGTTTTCTGTGGCCGAACTAATGCAGCGCAAGCGTTATTTGGAGTTGACGCTAGCCTATGACCAGGAGCTGTTGAACACCCTGCGTGGGGAGTCCGCCCGTCAAGAGGCCCTCAAGGGAGAACTGGCGCTAAAGAGGAAGGAGGTAGACGGACAGAGAAGGGCATTGGTGGAGGTCAAGGAGTCGATTCGTCTAGAAAGGGAGAAAAAGAGAGAGATCCTTTCCGGTCTCCGGCGAGAGAAGGAGCTCCATGTGCGCGCCCTCAAGGAGTTGGAGCAGGCAGCCCACAAGCTGCAGAAAATGATGGACGAGATCAGCCGGAAAGCAGTTGTTAAAACCAAGGAACTGCCTGCCGGGGCTGGTTTTGAGACGATGAGGGGGAGGCTAGACTATCCGGTTCGGGGGGAAGTCATGGCAGGGTTTGGGAAGACGAAGCACCCGGAGTTTTCTGCCGAGATCTTTCGTAAAGGAATCGATATCGAGGCCCCTCTAGGGGAAGAAATTAGGGCTGTGGAGGGCGGTAAGGTGGTTTTTGCAGATCGGTTTTTCGGATACGGCAAGATGATGATCGTTGATCACGGGCAGAGGTATTATACGATTTACGCCCATCTCTCTGACCTCTTGAAGAAGAGCGGGGAAGCCGTCCAAAAGGGTGACCCAATAGCCTTGGTCGGGGACAGTGACTCCCTTACAGGGCCTCGACTCTACTTTGAGATTCGTAAAGACGGTAAACCTTTAGACCCGCTTCCCTGGTTCAGAAAACGATAGCTATTTAGCAGCGTTTGATATAAGATGATTGTTTGTTATCATAAACTTCATTGAGGAGATACCCTATGCGGTTGCTAAGGAGCCATAAATACTCTGTCATGTTAATGCTGCTCTGTCTTGGACTGGGTCTTTTTCTAAGCGGTCAGGCGGTAACGACCGTATCAGCAATCCCCCGGGAGGAATATGAAAGTCTGGAGACCTTCACAAATATTTTGGCGATAGTGAGAAAAAACTATGTGGACGATGTCAATACCAAGGAGTTGCTTACGGGCGCAATTAACGGAATGCTCAATTCCATGGATCCTCATAGTGCCTACCTAACCCCCGATCTCTATAAAGAGCTTCAGATGGATACCCAGGGCAAGTTTGGCGGCCTGGGCATTGAGATCACTATCAAGAACGGGGTCCTTACGGTTGTCTCTCCGATCGAGGACACACCCGCGTATCGGGCGGGGATCAAGCCTGGGGATCAGATCATCAAGATCGAAGATGAGTTTACCAAGGATATAACCCTGATGCAGGCTGTCAAGAAGATGCGCGGTCCTAGAGGAAGCAAGATTAGCATCTCGATTAAGAGAGAAGGAGTCACAGATCTTTTGAGCTTTACCCTCGTCCGGGACACGATCCGAGTGCAAAGTGTCCGCAGCCGCATCTTGGAGGAAGGTTACGCCTATGTTCGCCTTGCCCAATTTCAAGAGCGTACTGACCGAGACTTGCAAGGGGCGCTCGAGAAGCTGGGTTCGGAAAAGGGGGGCGTTAAGGGTCTGGTGCTTGACTTGCGCAATAACCCTGGCGGGCTTCTGACGCAAGCCGTGAGGGTTGCCGATCTCTTTCTCGACTCTGGCATGATTGTCTATACGGAAGGACGTTCAGAAAGTCAGAAGCAGAAATATTTTGCTCGAGCGGAGGGCTCTTGGACTGAATTCCCGATTGTGGTTCTGGTGAACGGGGGAAGCGCCAGCGCCTCTGAGATCGTGGCCGGCGCGTTGCAGGATCATAAACGGGCTGTCATTTTAGGGACCAAGACGTTTGGCAAAGGATCTGTCCAAACGATCCTTCCCTTGGATGACAATTCCGCGCTTCGCTTGACTACGGCCCGTTATTTCACCCCTAAAGGCCGCTCGATCCAAGCTACTGGGATTGTGCCTGACATCATTATGGAAAATTTGCCTGCACAGGAGACCAAGGCCGAGGAGAAAAAGCGACCTAACCTTAGGGAGGAGAACATTCCCGGCCATTTACAAAACCAACAGGACCAGAAGGAAAAAGAAAAGCCAGCGCAACAGCAGAGTGAAGACAGCATCGAAAATGATGCCCAACTTAGGCGGGCCTTGGAGCTATTGAAGGGCTGGGATGTCTTTAAACATATGGCACAGAAGAAGGCTGCCTGATGACAAAACAGAATGCAAAAGTCAAAATGCAAATTGTAAAATGAGAGATAGAGAGCCGGTTTGATTTTTTAATTTTGCATTCTTCATTTTGCATTTAGATTAGCCCTCCCGGTGGAGGGCTAATCTTTTTATGGGGCCGAAATAAGAGAGGCGAGAGAGATGAAAGGGGAAGCAAGACTGCCCTTGTTCCCTGACGAGCCGCGGGCCTTCTTGACGGTTAGCGAGCTTAGCGAGATCGTCAAGGGGACTCTCGAAAGAGAGCTTGATGCGTTCTGGGTTGTCGGGGAGATCTCCAATTTTCGAGTCCCACCCTCCGGTCACTTCTATTTCACTCTCAAAGACGACAAGAGTCAGATCGCTGCCGTTATGTTCCGGCGCCAGGGCCTAACCCTTTCCTTTCAGCCTGAGAATGGGATGGAGGTGTTGTGTTTGGGCCGTGTCAGCCTCTATTCGGTGCGCGGGGACCTGCAGCTCTATGTGGAGACTATGGAGCCAAGAGGGCAAGGGGCGCTCTTTTTGGCCTTTGAGCAGTTAAAGAGAAGGCTTGGGGAGGAAGGCCTGTTTGCTGCTGAGAGGAAAAGGCCATTGCCATTCCTGCCTGGCTCGATTGGCATCGTCACCTCTCTTAAAGGAGCGGCACTTCGAGACATGCTTCGTATGTTGAGTGATCGATTTCCAGAACGGAGGGTAATTATTCGTCCGGTCAAGGTTCAAGGTGAGGGAGCCGCGTTGGAAATTGCTGAGGGAATCACAGAACTGGGTCGGTCCGGGATGGTTGAGGTGATGATTGTCGGGCGCGGTGGAGGATCATTGGAGGATCTTTGGGCCTTCAATGAGGAGGTGGTGGCGCGAGCGATTTGCGCTTCGCCGGTTCCGGTGATATCCGCCGTAGGCCATGAGGTGGACTTTACCATTGCCGATTTTGTTGCGGACTGTCGTGCCCCAACTCCAACGGCAGCGGCGGAGATGGCGGTGCCGCGGAGGGAAGATCTCGTAGAGCAGATCGAAGGCTTGGAGAGTCGCCTCCTTAGGGAGATTCAAGCCAGGCTTGAAGCCAAGAGGGAAGAGTGGGGTGGATTGGTGCGGAGGCTAGTGGATCCCAGACGGCGACTTAGGGAGAATCAAATGCGCCTGGATGATCTTTCCTTGAATCTATGGCGCCGATTTCAGGATCGTTTTGAACGGTTAAAGGATCGCTTGATTCATGGCGCAGCACGATTAGGCGGATTAAGCCCTCTAGCTGTCTTGGAGCGGGGCTATAGCATTGCGCACAAAATGCCCGAAGAGCTGATCGTGAAAGATAGCGCCTCTGTGAGGGTCGGAGATCTCCTCCGCATCACCTTTGCGCGGGGAAAATCTCTCTGCAGGGTAGAAGAAAAGGAATAAGAGGAATAAGATGAAAGCGGTAGGGCTTTTTGCCTTTTCCCTTTATCTTCTCGCTAGGGCTTCTGTTGCGGGGGAGGCCCCCTGGACTACTTCTCCTGAGTCCGCTGAGGTTTTCCAGGGAGGTATCGTGGAGATTAGAGTTTCGGGAGGAGATATGGCAGGGGTAAAAGGTTTTCTTCGCAATCAGGAGATACCCTTTTTCTTTGAGGAGGGTGGTTCTTATGCTGCCCTTTTGGGTGTTGATCTGGAGGAGAGGCCCGGACCTGTGGGAATCACTATCAAAAGCTGGAGTAAAGGGGGAGATTGGAAGGAGAAGCTGATCAACCTTCGTGTCACGGAAAAGGTGTTTCCCCAGGAAAATATATCTGTGCCTGCGTCCTTTGACCGTATCGATGAAGTCACACGAAAAAGGATTGAGAGGGAACAGGCGCAGTTAGGCCGACTCTGGACAATCTCCAGCCCCCGCCGTTTGTGGCAGGGCCGCTTTCTCACCCCGGTTTCCGGAGGAATCAGTTCACCCTTCGGCTTGCGTAGAATCATCAACGGATCGCCCCGCTCTCCTCATGGCGGGGTTGACCTTAAGGCCCCGTTGGGAACAGAAATTGTTGCGGCTAATCACGGGCAGGTAGTTCTTCGAGACGAGTTTTTCTTCAGCGGTAAGAGTATCGTTCTTGACCATGGCGGCGGACTTTATACGATGTACTTCCATCTCGCCGATTTTCATGTCGAAAAGGATTCTCAGGTGCGTAAGGGAGATCTGATTGGTTTGGCCGGAATGACAGGGAGAGTGACGGGTCCTCACCTGCATTGGGGGGTACGCCTGAATGGGGCGAGAGTGAACCCCTTTGATTTGTTGGAGGCAGTAGGCAATAGGCAGTAGGCGAGAGGAAGAAAACAGAAGGCGGCTTGGGCGGTGATGGCGAGAAAGGATCAGGAGAAGAAGAAGTTTGAGGAGGCCCTTGAAGAGCTAGAAAAGGTGGTGGAACGACTAGAGTCCGGCGAGCTCTCTCTGGAGGATTCTTTGGCAGCGTTCGAAGAGGGGGTGAGGTTGGTGAAATACTGCAATCAAAAGCTGGACGAGGTTGAAAAAAAAATAGAGTTATTGGTCAAGGACAAGGAGGGAAAGCTCCAACTGGAACCTCTAACGAGAGTTGGAGATGATGACCCAGGGACGGAGGAGCCATAGGACGTGCCCACTTTCGATATCCGTGATTATCTGGAGGAGCGAAAGTCTCTTATCAACCGCACCTTGGATCGTTACGTTAAGGAGTGTAAAGACTGCCCACAGACCCTCTATCAAGCGATGCATCACGGTGTTTTCTCCGAAGGAAAAAGGCTCCGTCCTATCCTAACCTTGGCCGCCGGAGAGCTGTTCAGAGGGAAACATAAATTGCTCCTCCCCTTTGCCTGTGCCCTCGAGCTTATTCATACCTACTCCCTCATCCACGATGATCTCCCTGCGCTGGACAACGCTGATCTCAGAAGAGGAGAGCCAGCAAGCCATAAGGTCTTTGGTGAGGGGATTGCGCTGCTGGCCGGCGATGCGCTTCTCACCGAGGCCTTCCACCTAATGACCAGTCCGCAAGTGGTGCGAGCCTTAAAGCCAAGCCTAACCTTGGAACTGATCCACGAAATATCTCATGCGGCGGGTGTTGGCGGGCTGGTAGGCGGCCAAGTAGTTGACCTGGAGGCAGAGAATCGAGACGTGAATATAGCGACGGTTGAGGATATCCATGTGCGTAAAACCGGGGCGCTGATTCTCACAGCTGCTTGGGTTGGCGCCCGTATCGGTGGGGCAACGCCAAAGGAACTACGCAAAATTAGTCGCTATGGGGAGTTCTTAGGCCTGGCCTTCCAAGTTGCAGATGATATCTTAGATGCTGGTGATCATGCCAGCAAGGGAGAGGATGGGGATAAAGAGGGAAAGAAAGCAACCTATCCCG
>JAHFAO010000148.1 GCA_023250515.1 Deltaproteobacteria bacterium
AGCCTGTTACCAAGGAATATTTCCGCAGCCTGTCCGGGCTGCTGTAAAGTAAAACCTCACTCACCAAAGCGCTGCTCGAGGAGAGAGCACGGGACAAGAAACGTGAGGCGGCCAAGTTTAAAGAATTCCGCCGGAGAAAAGAGAGATGAAGCGCAGGGGCAAGCGGGTTCATGGCCCGGCCGATGAACTTATATTGAGTCCGATCCAAAGCTTAATATGCTGACAGCACCGCAGTGCTTATCTTAGTCCAACACTTTCGATATTCTTTATAGCACTCGAAGAACATTATAGAATTACCGCTAGCATTAAGAAGTTGCCGACCGAGATATGCTGGCCAGCACTAGTTAGAGCGCTTGCGCCTGTGGATGGGACGGAGCTTTCAATTATTAAGAGCACCTATAAAGGAGCGGCTTTATGGTGAGCACCCCAAATGCCTAGAGATTAAAACCCACAGCATTTAGCTCGGATTCAAGTCAAGGTTTAGGATTTTTTGGAGAGTAAAAGGGAGAACCACTCTTTCGGATCCGTGAAATGGGCGACGGGTTTCAAGCCGAAGCATTGAAGCTGTTGCTGGAGTCGGGTAGGTTCGAACTTTCGGCTGATCTCGACCAGGATCCGATCTTCTTTTTCCCAGACGAATGATATCGATAGAGTAGGGAAATGGATCTCTTGAGTAGCAGTGGAGATAGCATACATCTCTACCTGCTGCCATTCAGGGTTATACCAGGAATAGTAACGCATTTTGCGCAGATCAAAGTCACTTCCCAACTGTCGGTTGATGTTCTGAAAGACGTTGAGGATAAAATCGGCAGTCACCCCTCGAGAATCATTGTAGGCCTTTTCCAAAACCTCCACTTCTTTGACTCGATCCGCTCCCAGTAGGAGAAAGTCTTTGGGACCCATGGAGTCGGATAGATGCCGAAAAAAGCGGACGAATTCGGAATGGGTAAAGTTGCCCACCGTACTGCCTAAAAAGGCGAATAGTGTGGGTAGATCTTTTTCGATGCTGGAAATCCCTTCCTCGTACCGGGCATGCAGCCCCTGGAACTTGAGCTGAGGAAATTGTTGTCTGAGGATGTCTCTAGAGACAATCAGACCTGTTAGGCTCACATCGATCGGAGCAAAGGTTCCCCCTTCCCTCTGCCTCACTTGTTCCCTCAATAGGTGCATGGTTTTTTTAGAAGTTCCTGCTCCTAGCTCCACGATGCACTCCACCGGAGCTGCAGCGATCATCTGCCCAGCTTGCTCAGCTATAATGGAGTTTTCCGTGCGGGTCAGATAATATTCGGGAAGCTCGCAGATCTGTTCGAATAGTTGGGAGCCTCTTTCATCGTATAAGAGATGGGCCTCCAGCCAGCGGGGCTGGTCGAGTAGGGTTCTCAGGATAGAGAGGGCCGGGTCTGGATCCGCATGGTTGGTATCGAACGTCCAGATATGTGATTCTGTAAAACGCCAGAGGTCTTGCCGACTGGGAGAAAGGATATGAGGCTTGTCTTGTCCTTGCATGGCGCTGCGACTATAAGTGAAAAATGCCCAGTTTGTCCAGTAGAGCCTGATAGGGTATTTTAGTCTCCAATGGACGTGAACCAAAAAGCCATAGAGTTCCATAATGTGAGCTTCGGTCTTTTGAACGGCAAGACGCTGCTCTACGATCTCAATCTGGAAGTCCATCAGGGTGAAACCCTGGTCCTTCTGGGACGCAGCGGCTGTGGTAAGACCACTACCTTGAAATTGATCAACCGCCTCCTCGATCCTACAGAGGGAGAGGTGAAGGTGGAAGGGACACCAACCACCCAGTGGGACCCTATCCGGCTCAGGCGACGGATCGGCTACGTCATTCAGGAGATCGGCCTCTTCCCACACTTTACGATAGAGGACAACGTGGGAGTGGTCCCCAGCCTCGAAGGATGGGTGACGGAAAAAATCAAGGCAAGGGCCCGTGAGCTTCTGGATATGGTCGGATTGGATCCTGGGCGGTTCGCGACCCGTTATCCACGGGAACTCTCCGGTGGTCAACGCCAAAGGGTCGGTGTCGCCCGGGCCTTGGCGGCGGACCCACCTTTCATGCTGCTCGACGAGCCCTTTGGCGCCCTTGATCCCATTACTCGCAGAGAGATCCAACAGGAATTTCGCTCCCTCCAAAAGCGGCTAGGAAAGACTATGGTCTTTGTCACCCACGATGTCCGGGAGGCATTTCTCCTTGCTTCCCGTATCGGGCTGCTCAAGGACGGGAAGATGGTTCTGCTCGGGCAGCCAGCCGATCTGCTGAAGTCAGAAGACCCTGAGGTGCGGGCCTTTGCGGACTGTCTCCATGATCCTGATGAATCTGTGGGAACAACATGAACTTCTGGGAATTCCTCCTGAACAATCGAGGCGAGCTTTTTGAGCTAGCGCTGGAACATCTCTTCCTGGTGGGCCTATCGACCGGGATCGCCGTTCTTATTGGAGTGCCCCTCGGCATCATGCTGACGCGCTGGCCCTCGCTGAGCAAACCGGTGTTAGGCTTTGCCAATATCATGCAGACCGTTCCCAGCCTCGCGCTGTTCGGCTTTCTGATCCCCCTCAACATTTACTTGTTCCATGTCCGCATCCTGGGTGGGATCGGGGCGCGCACGGCCATAGTCGCGCTGGTTCTCTACGCGCTTCTACCGATCATCCGCAACACCTTCACGGGGATTAGTAACGTCGATCCGGCGATCCGCGAGGCCGGACGGGGAATGGGAATGACGAATCGTCAGCTCTTATTTCAAGTCGAGGTTCCGCTTTCCCTGGGGGTTATCATCGCCGGCGTACGTGTGGCCACGGTTATCTCTGTCGGGACAGCCACCATCGCCGCTGCCATTGACGCAGGCGGCTTGGGCCGGTACATCTTCCGCGGCCTAAGAATGAATGATAATACGTTGATCCTGGCTGGAGCGGTTCCGGCTGCCTTCATGGCGGTGGCAGCGGATATTTTTCTCGGGTGGGTGGAGCGACTCTTTAGTACCGGCGTAGCTGGGTGGGTCAGAAGCCGCGGAGTCGCCTGGGCCTCTCTATTGTTGGCGCTTGCAGTTGGTGTCTGGGCTACCGTCACAATCTATCCGGCCAAAACGGACGGTCGTATCGCGGTCGGGTCAAAGGATTTCACTGAACAGGTGATCCTGGGGGAACTGGTAGCGCAGATCATTGAGTCAAAAGCCGGACTCCGGGCTGAGCGGCGCTTCGATCTCGGCGGCAACCTTGCTCACCAGGCTTTGGTGGCGGGCGAGATAGATGCCTATGTAGAGTATACCGGGACTGCTCTTACCGCTATCCTCAGACAAGCGCCATTGACCGATCCAAGGGAGGTGTACCGTCGCGTCAAGGAGGACTATGCCGCTAAGTTCGGCATCGAGTGGACCGAGCCGATGGGTTTCAATAACACCTTTGCGATCCTTGTCCGGGGTGAAGATGCACGGCGTCTCAATTTAAAAACCATCACCGAGGCCGCACGGCACGCGCCGAAGTGGCGTGCCGGCTTCGGCCAGGACTTCATGTCACGTCCTGACGGTTATGCAGGATTTGCTCGTACCTACGGACTCAAGTTTGTGCAGCTGCGCGAGATGGATCTCTCGCTCACCTACCGTGCCCTGGTGGAGCGCCAAGTGGACTTGATCGCGGGAAATTCCACGGACGGGTTGATTGCCCGCCATGACCTCGTCCAACTCACAGATGACCGCCGTTACTTTCCACCCTACGACGCCGTCCCAATAGTCCGGCAAGAGGTCCTCAAGAGATTTCCTAAGGTCCGCGAGGCCCTCGGGATGCTTGGAGGATTGATCTCAGTGGAAGAGATGAGACAATTGAACTTCCAGGTGGACGGTGAGCACCGAGGGGTAAAAGAAGTGGTACTGGAGTTTTTAAAGAAGAAGGGCCTAAGAAAGGAGTGACACCATGTTTGGCTATCGCGCCAGGATTGGTTATATCTCTCCGTCTGTTATTGAGCTTAACGCGTACGATTTTTATCGCATAGTTCCGAAAGGTGTCGGCATGATAGGGGTGGCCTGCATGGTGGGCGGCTGGAAAGAGGACGCCTACAAGCAGGCCCTGGCTCAAGTCGAGAATTGTGCCAAAGAGCTGAGCAGGCGATTTTGTGATTTCATTATCCATGGAGGAGCCCCTCTGGTACTAAGCCAAGGAAAGGGCTTTGAAGCCAGCCTGATTGAAAAGCTGCAAACGATTACAGGTGTTCCCTGCACCACGAGCATCGTGGCGGCCATGGATGCCTTTAGGGACCTCTCCACCTCGCGCTTGGCCGTAGTAGATCCCTATCCTCCAGATCTCAATGAAAAGATGGTCAGATATCTTAAGGAATGGAGCTTTGATGTGGCTTCGGTGGTCAGCCTGGGAACGACTTTTACGGAATCGAGCGTGGCCTCGATCGGCGACATTTATCGCGCGGCCAAGAAGGCGGTTAAAGAGGCTGGCAATGCAACAGGGATATTCATACCCTGCGCGAATTTTCCGGTTGTGGATGTGATTGAGGATATCGAGACGGATCTAGGACTCCCGGTTATCTCGAACATCACTTCCCAGTTGTACGTGGCCTTCAAGGCTATTGGCATGAGAGAAAAGATTGAGGGCTACGGCAAGTTGATGCGGCTGTTATAGAGTCTCACGCTACAATAAGGCAGAAGGGGGGGTCTTTTATGGCTCGGATTCGTCATCTGGCAATCGTAACGGAAAATCGGGAAAGGCTGGTGAAGTTCTACACGACCGCCTTCGGTATGAAAGTTGTGGAAGGCGTAGGTCCTGCAATATATCTCTCGGACGGGTACATCAATCTAGCCATTATACCGAAGAGGCCTCAGTACAAGGAGGGGCTTTATCACTTCGGATTCGAGGTCGAGAATATTGATGCCCTGAGGCCTGTCTTCAAAGAACTAGGCGCCTCGAGCGAAGTGGAGAAGAGACCGCAAAATCGCGAGGCTGAGTACCGGGTGCATGATCCTGATGGCAATCCCATCGATCTCTCGCAGCATGGCTGGCCGGCATAGAGTGAAGGATACCGGGGAATGGTTCATTCCGACAGCCTGGGTTCTCTCCCTACGCGTCAGAATTTTTTACAGACTTTTGAAAAACTCTCCGTTCACCCTTCGAAAATGCTCAGGGCGAACGGAGGAGGTCGTGAAATCGTTGGCAATTTTCCGTTCATGCTGATCGCACCGAAGCATGAAAACACTTTTCAACAGTTTGTTTACTTTTTCTATCTTATCCGCTGGCCTAGTCGGTTCCTTTTTTCATTTCAGCTCTGAGCTTTCAAAAGCGGCCACTTCCGGTTGACTTAGCCTATATCGTTGAATAATCTTGTCTCAAATTAAAAAACCGCTATCGGAGGAGAGATGCAGGATTTTTACGGAGCCTGGTTGGCAGAGTCAGAACGTGTTGAGAAGACAGTGTTGGAAGCCCCACGGGTCGCCAAGGGCAAAAGCCTGAACTGGGTACGCACCCGCCAGGACTTTAAAGTAGCTCTCATGATTGCACCGGAGACTGGATTTCCCACCGGAGGGAGTCTTTTAATGAAGGCAGAGATCCCGGTTGCCTGGCATACTGGCAAGCATCTCCACGGCGAAGAGGCCATCTACATCGAGCGCGGTGAAGGCTTCATGTTACTGGATGACAAGCGCTACGATTTTCGCCGCGGGACAATATTTCATGTCCCCTATCGCTCGCCGCACCAGCTCTTCAACACTGGAAAAGAGTCGGTGATCTATATCTCGGGTCTGGCCTGGCCCCTAGAGGCGTCGATCTACATGGGGCGCATGGAGCAGGTCGAAGATGCAGCCTCCAACGACCCGGCTGTGCTGGCTAAAGTGCCCCGCGAGGAATCGCAATACTGGGCCACTGATGGGCGCAGGATCTCCATGCATGAGGAGCAATTCGAGCTTTCCGGAGAGAGCAAGCATGGCGCCACCTATTTCCTGATGGGCCGGAGTGGCAAGCAGAACGGCTTTAAGGCCACGGCGGTGGCGATCAGCTCGATCTTTGTCGATCTACCTCGATCGAAGAGCCACAGCCACGCCCACCCCGAAGCCTATCTTTATGCCCTGGAGGGAAGCGGTTATTCAGAGATCGGTGGCAAGAGACATGAATGGGAGCAGGGTGATGCCGTGCACGTCCCGCCCGGTATGATGCACCACCAGCACTTCAACCCGACTGACAAGGATATGAAGGAGCTCAGATTCGAGTTCGGCGTCCGCTATTGGTTGGTAGACCAATGGAAGGGATACACCACGATCGACCGGCACATGAAGGCAACGCATTTGGACGAGTAGAGGGGGTTCGTCGAGGCCCTGAAAGGTTTGTTAGCCGTGGCGGATAGTTCTTGGCCAAATAACAAGAAGAGGGTTATGCTCGGTTTCATTGTGCGGAGGTGCGCCGTAGCCCTGGGCCGTCCGCCGACGCCCGAGGAGTTTGCGGACTGGGCCAATAGTCAAGAAGAGGAGGGGAGGCGCTATAGCCTCTTTGGCCGGGCCATCTCTCCGTCCACAGCCGAAGTGATGCTTCGCCATCTCGGCCGCTTGGTGGCGGTGAGGTCGGACAAGCACATGAAGGCAACGCATTTGGACGAGTAAGAATAAGAGGCAACCATTCTCGTGCCTTATTTTGACCTTACCCTGCCGTTGGACCACGAGTGGATGCCCGATGAAGTCTTTCCCAATTCAACCCGCTTTTTTTTAGGACCCAAGGATCACCACGAAAAGGGAATTGTAGTAGGGTCCGAGAGCGGGACCTGTATAACGCTTCCGGCCGAGTTTGCTGAGTTCCGCAAGACAATGAGGCTTGATGAGGTGCCGGCCGAGAAGCTGTTTCTCCGCCCTACAACAATCGTAGAGATACCTAAGAAAAGCCGTGAAGAAGTTACTGAGGAGGATATCCGTCGATCGCTAAACGAGGCAAACCCTAACCCAGGAGAGGCGATCCTCCTCAGGACCGGCTGGGGCGATGCCGGAGTTGAGACGCAGCCCGGAGATGGCTATGTCCTAAAAAGCCCGCATTTTTCTCTCAAAGCGGCAGAGCTCCTAGCTTCGGAGATGAAGGGAAAGGATAGCGATCTATTGCTCACAGACTTGGCGGTTATTGGCTGGCCCAACAAACACCTGATACCGGAATGGTGCTCTATCCGGCCGAGACCGGGCCCTTGGCCGTCCCCAGAGGCACGTGTCTATCTACACCTTTATACACCCGAGAAGGCCAAAGAAGATTTTGCAATCGAGATCGTTTTTGCCGCGGCAGGGATCATGACGGTTAAAAGACTGATCCGTTGTGGAGCTATCACGGGGAAAAGAGTAAGGATCATTGTTGCCCCTTTGCATATCGTCCGTGGGGTGTCTTCGACCTGCCGCGTAACTGCTGTTTTAGACTAATAGGATGAGGCTTATCGATCTCACAATGCCGATATGGCCGGGAGCTGGTTACGGCGACATACTGCCCTTTACAAACTCCTCGGTCGAGTTCTTTGAATATATGGTTTATGAAAAGAACGGCATCCGGATGACTCGAATGAAGCTGGACGGCGAGACGGGTAGTCCTTTTATGGTACCGCCTCAGAGGGCTCCTTTCGACATGACTCCCTTGCAACCGAATCCCCGATATATGTGGACACTAAGCGAAATACCTCTGGATAAATTGATCCTGCACGACACAGTCATTGTCGATATCCCGGCTAAAGAGGGGCACGAGATTACCCCTGATGAGATGCAGAGGGCAATAGCCAGAACGGACTTTCAAAAAGGTGACCACGTTCTTCTTCGTACCGGCTGGGGGACTATACAGAGAGCCTATGAGTTGGGCATTGACTATTATAAGAGGACGCCTTCAGTCCAGTATGACGCTGCAGTCTTACTGGCCCAGAAGATGGAAGAAGTAGATAGTGGTGTTTTTATGACTGATTGTGGGCTGGTGAATCCACCGAGGGTCCAGGGACATAATTGGTTCCTCGGAGAATCCCCGCTTCATCCGCCCCCGAAGCCGTGGCCGTCTATTGAAGCGAGGGAAAGGGCGATGGATCTGGGGGCCCCCAGGCACGCGAGCAAGGAGCCCAGCAGTTATGGCGCGATTATTAAGAAGGTCATTGGCGGGTGCAAATGCTTGGTCAATTGCCATATGATTTACAAAAGACGAGTTAGGATGATCATTCTCCCTCTGCTGATCAAAAACGGCGGAGCTTCACCCTGCCGGTTTGTGGCCGTCGAGGATTAGTAGGGCCTCCAGGCCACCTACGAGTATGTCACCTTGCAGAGGGGAAGTAGTAACAGGCCGTTCAAAGGGGAAGAGCTTATGACTAAGAAACTTTGGTACACGCTGGTAACCACGGCGTTAAGCCTTGCCATTTGCACAGGGGGTGTGCCCGTCTCTGCGCAGGAAACTTTTTATAAAGGAAAGACCATCCGGATAATCGCAGGGTTCCCTTCAGGAGGTGGTGTGGATGCAGAGGCCAGGCTCTAAGGGCGGATTTGTTATTATCTAAATAGATCCTTCAGCTTTGAAAAAAAATCTTTTGTTTTTAACCTTCTCAGAGTTTTAACCCAATTTTCTTCCAAGTTGAACTTGCGGGCCATTTTCTTTGCTT
>JAHFAO010000149.1 GCA_023250515.1 Deltaproteobacteria bacterium
CCAAGTGGAGGCGGATATCTATTTTGAAGTTCTCTGCTTTGTCGAATGGGTAAATCGTGTCGGATTTAAAGCCCTAAAGGACATCGACGGGAACTTTCTCTGTGAACTCCTCCTGATTTCAGGAATCAATTGGTACGCCGGCACCTTCGATTCTTTCGGCACGATTCACGGCGGGGAAACGCTCGTTTTGGTCGACTGGAAGCGCGGCGAAGCGATGGTATCGACGGCTTATCAAACCGCTCTTTATGTTCACCTTCTCTGTGAGCACTCCCTCCGCCTTTTAGGAAAGAAGCTTTATCCCTGGCAGATCCAGCGTTTTGCATTGGAGCGGATCGGCAAGGGCAAACCGCATATGGAACCGTTTCCCGACAGAAAAGATTTAGAGGTCGCCCTGGCCGCCGTGACTTGTTTCAACGCGCAGGTCGAAAAAGGAATCATCAAACTGGAGAGATAAAAATGGAAACCGCCGTTATCGATCAAAACAAAATCAAGCAAGAGGGGAGTCAGGCATTAACTTTTGCCCAACAGTACGAAATTACGGGCGAGGAGTCACTTCTGAAGGCCGACCAATATTTTAATCTTTACGCTGAAAAAGAAAAGGAGCGGTTCGTTAAATTCGATCCGCTCCGGGCATCGGCCTACGAGACCTATCAAAAAGCCTTGGCGATTTTAAGGGAGGCAACCGAGCCTTTCAAAATGGGGAAGGCGATCTTCGAACAAAAAATCCTCGCTTATCGGACAAAGCTGAAAAAGGCAAGAGAAGAGGAGGAGGCACGACTCAATAAAATCAAGAAAGCGGAGGCGGAAGAGTCTAAGCGGAAAGAGACGGAAGAGCTCCTCCGACAAGCGGCGGATATCGAGAAGTCGGGGGATGTCGATCAGGCAAGCGCGCTCATTGAGCATGCCCTGAAAGTGGAAGCGGAGCCGATCAAGGTCGCTCCTCCGACTGCAGCACCACTTCCGAAGCTTAATAGCGGGGTTCGGGACTATTGGTATGCAGATGTTACTGATCTTATGGTCCTGGTCAAGGCGGTCGCTGATGGCAAGGTCCCGTTGGCCGCTGTGGAAGCAAATATGGTCTACCTGAACGGTCGGGCTGATTTAGAAGAAAGCGCAATGAAAATTCCTGGTGTTGTTGCAAATTCAAGAGAAGGAATGGTCAAGGCAAGATCGAAGAAGGCGCTTTTTTAAATTGATGGTGGGGCAGCACGGAAGGACGTGCAGGGACTACCCCTAGATGATTGGGACGGCTGATCGTTAATGGGCGAAAAGACCCGTCTGTTCCGGGTGCCGCTAAAAGCAGGCATCGAGCCGGTATCAAGTCCGGCCCCCCCCCCCACTAAATAAGGAAAGACCGAAGAAGATGCTTTTTTAGATTAATGGTGAGTGGCGGGAAAGAACCCGCCTCCCCGCTAGGCCCGAGGGAGTATGAATGCCGAAGGAAAGCCTAATCTTTTTTCTGCTAGCGGAAAAGGAGGGTCTGGGGCTTCCGGATCTAAGGTAAATTTCGGGCGAAGAGAACATTCAAGCCGGATACTCAAGCTCCGGCCTCACCAAAATAAGGAAATCCGATGGACCCCAGTGATAGACCTAATAAAAAGACCGAAGCCGGTTTTGCGATTTGGAGTCCGATTATTAGGGCTCCAATGTTTTGGACTGCCAGTTTAAACAGAATTCAACCTAAAGATAGATTCATGATTTCTACTGTCTATAAAGAGGAAAGCTTTTCATCTTGGGACGAGGCTGAAAAGTATGGTTATAAAATCATTCCGATTGAAATCACCTTTATGGAACCGATTTGATGATTGATCCAAAGGACACCGCGAGAAATAAACTTCGGGACGCCGTTCGGAGGGGTCGGATAAAAAAGCCGACACACTGTTCGATCTGCAGGAGGTTGACCGAGGCGCGGTTGCTCCATGGGCATCATGAGGATTACGACAAGCCGTTAGAAGTGAAATGGATTTGCGTACACTGTCACAACATTCTTGATCGGGATAAGTTGGTGGCGACGGGCCATCGGATGGCTGGCAATCTTTTAAATAATAAACCGGTGTCGGTTTAAAGGGGGAATCAATGAGCAAGGGAATGAAGATCATGGGGCACATTAAAAAGCAACAATCGCAAATGACCGATGCCGGGTTGGTCGGACAAATCACCGTCGATTTTCTGACGGCGAATAATCCCGGCGCAATTGAGGGAATGCCGACGCTTCAAGCGACGGGAGCGGTAGAAATTACGATCAAATCGGCGCAGGAAGGCTTACCGTTCGAGGAATAAAATGAAATTTCACTGTCCGTTATGCCGATATAAATTTCTTTCCAGGCTTGAGGGAGGCGTTTGGATCTTTGCATTCCTTCTCTCCGTGATTTGGGCCTACTGGGGAATCTGGAGACTGTTTCGAAAATTTACATCATAGTCTTCCTCCGTTGGAATGACCATGTCGGCGGATTTACACTGCGTGACAACCGTGTTGCCGATACCTTCCGGCCGTGTGGTCGGAAGGGCGGGGGAACTTTTCAGGAGAACTCTTCAATGGAAGCGCGAAAACCAAGAACGATTACACCGCGGGAAACTGAAGTCATGGCCCTGGTCGCCGAGGGCCGAAGAAATCGGGAAGTCGCCAAGGATCTCGGAATTTCCGTTAAGACGGTGGAGACCCACCGGGCCAACATCATGAACAAACTCGCCTTCCGGAATGTCGCTCAGCTGATCGTCTATGCGATTCAGAAGGGATTGGTCGTGGTCGAAATCGACCAGGCGGCCGGGTGAGGAAAACGACTGCCTGCCGATCTTGCGGCGCTGAGATTATTTTCCTAAAGACCGAAAAGGGAAAGCTGATTCCGGTCGACGCTGAGACCGTGACCGAGGGAGATGAGCTCTTCGATTCGAAGGGCGGCCACGTCTCCCACTTCGCGACCTGTGACGATCCGCAACAGTTCAGGAGGAGCAATTGAAGGTCATTGGATGCCGATAATCATTCCCAGATACGAAAAGCCAAAGCAGTTGAAATACAGCAATCGTATAACGGTTGTGGATGGCATCCGGTTTCACTCTAAGAAAGAGGCTGATCGGTACGGAGAATTGACGTACATGCAGAAGGCTGGAGAGATCAAGCACCTTGAATTACAGAAGTCGTTCGAGTTGAAGGTCAACGGGGTCAAGATCGGCAACTATCGGGCTGACTTCTATTATTTGGACACTCAGAATCATGAATGGGTGGTAGAGGACGTCAAGGGATTTCATACCCACGTCTATCGGATTAAGAAAAAGCTGATGCTGGCGGTTCACGGGGTTCGGATTCGGGAGGTTTAGATGGCAGACTCAAAAGAAAACACTGTTTCTCCTGTAAGAATTGAATTGACAATATCACAACTCAAACAACTTAGGCCCATATTTGAGATCGTGAATGTGAGGGATGCCAAATGACGGGGGAGACGTGTACCTGTGGCCATATTATAGAAGACCACGATACCAGGTCTGGATCGTGTGATGAGTGCCCATGCGCCGGATTTGAGCCGGAAGATGACGAGGAGAGAGATGGACGCGGAAGAGATTGAAGCGATTCGGAAGAGATGTGAGGCGGCGGCTCCTGGACCGTGGCATATTTTTCAAGGAAAACTCCGTCCTCAGTTTCCAACACAAATACTCGAGGTTCAGTCTGGTTCCGGCCATATCATCCCATGGGCCGGTTTTGATGGTCACCGTTTTACGGAAAAAAAGAAACTTGCACTTGCTAAGTTTGTCGCCCATGCCCGTACCGACATTCCCAAGCTCCTCGCCGCCCTCGACGCCGCCCGGAAGGAGACGGAGGAGCTGAAGGAGAAGAGCGCCGCGCTCGAAGCCGAATACAAGCAATTTTCCGAAGGCGTGTTCTCAAACAATCGTGAGATAGATAAGGATTTTTCGGCGCTTGAACAGAAGAACGCCACGCTGGAAGCGGTGGCTCAGGCGGCGCGGCAATTTAAGCAGTGTATGTGCGCAATGGAGTCTGAAAAGGCAGACGCGGATACTTTCCTTAGATCCGGGGTGGCATATAAAGCGCTATCTGAAGCCCTCAAGCAATGCGAGGGCGCGGGGGGAGAGACGAAAAACAATTTGGAGGTAAAAATGAAAAGCATTGGAGAGCCGATCGACAGGAAATACAAAATTAAAGTTATCAGCACGGAACACGGCAGGGAATATACAGAAAATGATGGTGCATTTTTCAAGGCGTCAGATAGAGCTTTTTTGCGCTCCCACAAAGACAATATAAGCTATCGAGAGGCCTGTCGCCTAGAAGGGGCTGATTCAATTCAGCTTCACGCCATAGATCTTATGATGCAGCGGGTCGCAAGATATCAGGAACTCAATGGCTCGAAAGTCCCAGATGTTGATATCCCTGGCGGGGAACATATTATCTCACCGAACAAATCATAGGCGCGGGGGGAGGGGGAGAATGATTAATTGCGGTGTATGCGGAAAGCCATTGATGCATGTAAACGCTCCGGATTGTGGGGTGTTTTTATCCAATAAGAAAAAGAAGAAAAATGAGAAAGAAAAGAGATTGCAGAGGAGGGCTTTCGCCGCAATCAATGAAATTGATAAGAGGTTTAAGCAGCTCGTGCGGGAGGGGGATAAGTGAATAAAATTATAAAAATAGAAATAGAGTTTCAGCGGCCAGTAGATATCCCTCCTGGATTTGAGCGGGCCCTTGATGCCCTTATCGGCATGATCTGTAAAAAGTATGAGGCTGAAAATCCTAAGCGGGTCATGTGGTGCGCCGGGAATGGTAGTAAACCGATCTGGAATGAACCAAACGAACCTACTTTTAATGACTCTGTTTATCATATCGAGGTGGCAGAGCGTGAGGCATCCGAAAGAGAGATAAAAAGACGTAAAGACCGCACAGCCGGGAGGGAGCCGTGAGCGATGATCGGGGTTCATTTCAGTAACAAGAATTCTTGCTACGCAACTCCTGCTGATATTTTCGGGCAGCTCAACGCCGAGTTCGGCTTTACCTTGGATGTTTGCGCGGATCCAGAAAACACGAAGTGCGATCGATTCTTCACGGAAGAGCAAGACGGCCTTATCCAAAAATGGGATGGAGTCTGCTGGATGAACCCGCCCTACGGGAAGCAGATTAGAAAGTGGATGGAGAAAGCCTATCGATCGGCCCTTGAGGGCGCTACCATTGTTTGTTTGATCCCATCCCGGACCGACTCCCATTGGTGGCACGACATAGCCATGAAGGGCGAGATCAGATTTATTCGGGGCCGGATCCGCTTTTGCGGGTCTTCCAGCAGCGCCCCATTTCCATCCGCAATCGTGATTTTCAGGGGGAAGGAGAAGCCGTGAGCGATTTAGAGTTGTCCGAAAAGGTTTATCAAGCGCTGGGTCGGAAATGGGATGAATACTATTGCCGTATCTGTGGTTGGCCGTTAATGAAAAATGCTTGCACCAAAAATTCGTGCTCTATGCGGCCTGCACCAAAACACCGGGCTGATGCCTTTCCGGATTATCCCAATAATGACTACCTGGCACTATATGCGCTGAAGGAGTTTTGCCGGAAGAACTCGTTTATCTGGAAATGCGGTAATAACCCGGGCGAAGGGTTCTATTTTGTCGCAATCAGGGACCGAAATAATATTCGGAGACTGTTCCAGCAAACAGGGTCATCTCTCGCACGAGCAATCTGCTTTGCAATCATCGAAGCGGCGGAGGCCTTGGAGTAATATGGCCCGATGTGAATTCAATCCAACGCTCAATGAGCGCGCTTCGAATCCGCCAAGGGATTCCGATTGCCGGAATGGCGCCCGCGTGATCGCAGGGAGCAATGGTCAATGGCATCTCTGTGTTCCATGTTCCAATCTCCCGAAGTTCAACATCTTCAGGAAGGCCTGGAAAGTCGACGCCCAGAAATGCGTCCATCGCTATGCTTCCGTCTGCTCCCGATGCGGAGAGGCGGAGACCAAGCAAAAAACAAAAGTAAAATTAAAGTACCGGCTGAGCTGTCATAGCGGGGGCAATAAAGGAGTATGACGATCGAGCGCGTTCTCAGTAATGAGCTTTCTTGGCATATCGAGCAAGGTGACGCCATGGAGGTCCTGCGGAAGATGCCCGATGAGTGTATCCATTGTGTCGTCACGTCGCCCCCCTACTGGGGACTCCGTGATTACGGGATCGACGGTCAGTTAGGTCTTGAGAAAACCCCAGAAGAATATGTTGGGAAAATGGTCGAGATCTTCCGGGAGGTGCGGCGGGTGCTCCGATCGGATGGAAACCTCTGGCTGAACCTTGGGGATTCTTATGCAAACGATTGGAAGTGGGGCGGCGCCACAGGAGGCAAACACGCCAAAGATTTACATGGAACTCAGGTGGGTAGGGCAAGAAGACAAACCGGCCTCAAACCGAAAGATTTGGTCGGGATTCCCTGGAGGGTTGCCTTTGCACTTCAAGCTGACGGATGGTACCTCCGATCCGACATTATCTGGCACAAGCCAAACCCGATGCCGGAGAGCGTGACCGATCGGCCGACGAAGGCGCATGAGTATATTTTTCTATTGGCGAAATCGGAGCGGTATTTTTACAACCATGAAGCGATTAAAGAGGAATCTGTTTACGGGGTTCCCAACAGCCCAGAATCGATAAAAAGCCCATATGGGCAGGGGTTCACGCGAAGAGCCAGGAAAAGCCTTCCAGAGACACAATCAAATCTAGCAACCTACAGAGATAAACAAAGAGGACATTCCCGACGGCACGATGGCTTCAATGATCATTGGGATCAGATGACTAAAGAAGAACAATGCTCAAACGGTCGCAACAAGCGCACAGTTTGGACCGTCGCCACTCAACCCTTTCCTGGAAGTCATTTCGCCACCTTTCCACCAAAATTAATTGAGCCCTGCATCCTTGCCGGCAGTAAAGCCGGCGATATCATCCTTGATCCTTTTGCCGGCGCCGGAACTACTGGGCTGGTTGCTGATCGGCACGGCCGAAATTTTATCGGGATCGAGTTAAACCCAATATATGTGGAGATGGCAAGAAGAAGAATTACCGATGATGCACCACTTTTTAATTCTTCTGGAGTAAAGGAGAAGCCGTGAGCGAGATCTGTGAATATAATCCGCTGAAGGATCGGGCCGCGTACACCGATGAAGAGGGGGCCTGTCCGAACGAGGCAACCGTCAGCACGTCAAGCGGGGCGTGGCATCTGTGCGAGTCTTGCTCGAAGCTGCCACGATTTAAGCGGTTTAAGTTTCATCCACTGAGACTGAAGGAGAATAAACAATAGTTTTCGGAAGTGTTTGCTCTGGAATCGAGGCTCCGAGCATCGCATGGAAACCGTTGGGTTGGCGCCCGACCTGGTTTTCGGAGATTGATCGCTTTCCATCGGCAGTGTTGGCCGAGCGGCACCCGGAAGTAAAAAACTTAGGAGACATGACGAAATTCCATGAATGGCCCGATTCAACAATCAATCTTCTCGTCGGAGGAACCCCTTGTCAATCCTTCTCAGTCGCCGGACTTAGAAAGGGACTGGATGACCCGCGTGGCTCGCTCATGCTCACCTATCTTGCCATTGCTCGTAGATATCGCCCCCTCTGGGTGGTATGGGAGAACGTCCCCGGCGTTCTGTCCTCAAATAAAGGACGGGACTTTGGAACCTTCCTCGGGGGGCTGGCGGAACTCGGGTATGGGTTCGCCTACCGGGTTCTTGACGCTCAGTACATTGGAGTTCCCCAGCGCCGCCGTCGCGTCTTCGTTGTCGGATATCTTGGAGACTGGCGACGTGCCGCAGCGGTACTTTTTGAGCGCCACAGCCTGTCGGGGAATCCTCCGCCGCGCAAAAAGGCGGGGGAAGGATCTACCCACGAACTTGCGCCTTGCATTGGAGCAAGCGGCCGGGGCTTTGAGCGAGTCGGAGATACCAGGGGGCAAGACTGCGTGATACCAACTGCCATCCACGGATCACAGGACCCATGCAGCGGAGATACTTTCAATGCGCTTGGAACGAATCATGGCATAGAAACTTGTGTCGCCCTTCCGCTTGGAACCCGCGTTGACCGTGGAGGAAGCCATAGAGAGGCCCAAGGGAATAATCTTATTGTCGGCGTTGCTCCGACGCTTCGCGCAGGAGGAAACAGAGGTGGTGGCGATCGACCGCCAGGCACAGATGTTGATACATGCGAATCGCTGGTTCCATCGCTTCCAGTCGGTGTTCGCCGCCTTACCCCGCGTGAGTGCGAGCGCCTTCAAGGATTTCCGGACGATTATACATTAATCAAATACGGACCGGTCCTGCGCAAGAAACTAGATGAGGATTACCTGAAATATCTAATGCGGGGCGGCGCTCTCACGCCGGAGGAATGCTTCGGTCTGGCGGCGGACGGTCCGCGATATAAGGCGCTCGGAAATTCCATGGCGATCCCCTGTATTCGGTGGATCGGAGAAAGAATCGATCAGGTGAGCAAACTATTATGATCCGTCGACCATATCAAGACGAATGCTTGTCGGCCATCCAGGAAGCCCGCGACAATGGCAAAAACAGGATACTTGTGTCCTTGCCAACAGCGTCTGGCAAGACGGTCATTTTTTCGGCCCTGCCGTC
>JAHFAO010000150.1 GCA_023250515.1 Deltaproteobacteria bacterium
GGATGACTCAGCAAGAGGCTGAGCACGTAGGAAGGTGCTTGGTAAAGCATCTTTCGTAATAGTTAAATGAGGTCCTCGATGGTCCTTTCTGAAGAACGGATGAAATTGAAGGCGCCTGCAACTGCGATTCATCATTACGATATCGTTATCATCGGGGGAGGAATTGCCGGCATTGCGATCGCCGAACTACTCTCGCGAAAGACCAATTTATCGATCAAGGTTATTGACCATGCCCCACAGCTTGGCACAGGGGCATCTGGTAAGTTGGAGGGGTGGTTTCATTCCGGGGCTCTTTATTCGGGTAACGATGATGCCCAGACCTTCATGAACTGCATCAACGGCATCGAAGACCTTATCAATCACTACTCAACCTATTCTGATGGTCGATGCAACATGGTGTTGCAAGGAAAGCAACCCAATCTTTTTGCTCCTGCGGTCATACCTCACGAGGATGGATGGTTTAATGCTGCCCCGGTTTTTTACATCCTTCCCAATCAAGAATCTCCAGATATCAAATTTTCCCGTTTCAAGAATGACTCGCTTCTCTGGGAGATCCAAAGACAACGCGTGTTCAATAGAATGGAGGCCGCCTTCGGGCTGCAGCATAATTGGTTCCCGGAGGGACAATGTCGGGCCCCTAGTTATCGCGCTATTGAGAGTTACAGAGGTGAGGCTTGCAGCTTGCAGGACCAGTCCGGAATCCTTGATGCATTATGCAAACGGTACGGTGAAACTTTTGGCCTGAATTCATCCCCTTGCAATATCTTAAAATCACTAGACGTTTCGATGAATACGGCAGCGATCATGCGCGATCTTGTTGCAAGCGGTATCTCAAAAGGAGTTGACTTTGAAACCGGCATAAATATCGAAAACCTTGTCATCGACCGGTTCGGACCGATCAGGATTAAGAGTTTGCTCTGTCGTGACCCACGTGGCGTGATGCATCATTTGAAGGCTAGACTTTTTGTATTTGCCGTGGGCTCTGGTTTTAAAACGCTGCTCCAGCAATTGCATGTGCGTGTCAGATTGAAGATGAGCAAGAGCGCTATGGTAGTTGCATCGCCACCTCTATGCAGAATCAACTTTGCCCGGATGTCAATTAAAGACAAATTTCATTTTAATCATTTGGTCCACCAGGCAAAGGATAAGAAGAGCAGTTCCCCATACTCCATGCTTGGGAATTCCGCATCTTCGCAGGATGAAGCCGATGTCGAGCAGGATGTGGTTGACGTGGATTATCTCCTTGATGCGGCCGAGAGATGCTTTGGTAAGAAAGAACTTTATTCGAGGAAGCTTTATTTCTACGACTGCATCAAGACGGAGTTCCTTAGCGACGAAGAGGAAAAAAGACGTTATTCATACTGGATAGAGTGGAACAGAGACAGTAACTATCTGAGCGTTCTTCCCGGGAAGTTTTCCTTTTTTCCAACAGTGGCTTATCAGACTTATTTGAAGATTAAGAAGCTTCTTGAACTCAAAGAGTACAATAACGGCAGCAATTACATATCGGACGAGAAAGCCGAGTTAGAGGCCAGTTGCCTTGTCGCCGATCACTATCCAGTAAGGATCTTTTCTGAAAACACGGCAAGCCAACGAGGGTCGGGTAAAATAAACTCAAAGTCATCCTTCCCCTCTCATACACCCATGACACGACGCACAATTTCGAGTGAAGCCTGAAGACGCTAGAGGACATGGTCATTCTCGGCATCAATGCCTACCACGGTGATGCGAGCGCGGCGCTGATCCTTGATGGTCAGCTCGTAGCCGCAGCGGAGGAGGAGCGCTTTAACCGGGTCAAGCACTCCGCGGGATTCCCTGCGCATGCTATTCGCTATTGCCTAAAGGCTGCTGGAATAGAGCCGCGAGAAATCGACCACATTGCCGTTGCCCGTGATCCTCGGGCACGGCTTATTAGAAAGGCACTGTACGCCCTCCGCATGCCTCGCCTGGCATTGGATCGGCTCAGCGCGCATGCCAAATTTGCCGGTATCAAGGACGAATTGAGTGAGGCATTAGGAGTAGGTCATGAGGAGTTGAAGGCGGAGATTCATCGGGTGGAGCACCATAAAGCTCATCTAGCCAGCTCTTTTTTTGTGTCCCCGTTTGAGGAAGCGGCGCTGCTTTCTGCGGACGGCTTGGGTGATTTTGCCAGCACCATGTGGGGAGTGGGAAGAGGTTCAAAGCTTAGCATTTATGGCGCAATAGCGTTTCCTCATTCTCTCGGGATCTACTACACGGCTTTGACGCAGTACCTCGGTTTTTGGAAATACGGGGATGAATACAAGGTCATGGGTTTGGCTGCATATGGAGAGCCGGAATATAAGGACTGCTTTGATGAGATTGTTCAAACCGACGGCAGTCTCGGATTCTCATTGGGTCTCGACTATTTCGTTCATCATAGGAGCGGTCCGGAGATGACGTGGAGCAAAGGGGAACCGCTTTTAGGAAAGCTCTATGGAGACCTGCTCATCAAGCGGCTTGGCTCCGAGAGGCAAATCCACGATCCGGTTGAGCGACGCCACCGGAATATAGCCGCTTCCCTTCAAGCCCGGCTGGAAGAGGCGATGTTTTTCCTTCTCAATAGACTCTACCGGCTTTCTGGACTCAAAAAACTCTGTTTGGCCGGTGGGGTAGCTTTTAACTGCGTCGTAAACGGCCAAATTTTCGACAAGACACCATTCGATGCCGTCTACATCCAACCTGCCGCTGGAGATGCAGGCTTAGCCATTGGAGCAGCATTCTATGTGGGAAATCAAGTTTTGGGCCATCAGCGGTCATTTCTTATGGACCATGCGTATTGGGGGCCGGGATTTAGTGACGCTGAAATCCTTAAGGAGTTAGGAGTGAGGCGTGAGGAGTTGGTGAGACAGGGATGTGCAGTGCGAAAGGTGGATGATGAGCAGAAGCTTTGCAAGCATACGGCAAAACATATTGCCGAAGGGAAAATCGTGGGGTGGTTTCAGGGGCGGATGGAGTGGGGACCTCGGGCATTGGGGAACCGCAGCATCGTTGTTGATCCGAGGCGGGCTGAGATGAAAGAGATCCTGAATAGTCGGATTAAGCACCGCGAGCCATTCAGGCCTTTTGCCCCCTCGATTTTGGAAGAGCGGGTCGCGGACTACTTTGAGCAGACCTATCCTTCGCCCTTCATGCTCATGAGCTACAAAGTCAAGCCGGAGAAGCGGGACGTGATCCCGGCGTCCACTCACGTGGATGGAAGCGGAAGGCTTCAGACTGTTAACAAGGAGCAAAACCCCATTTACTGGCAGTTGATCAAGGAATTTGAAGGCCTTACCAGTGTGCCCGTACTCTTAAACACTTCCTTTAACGAGAACGAGCCGGTCGTCTGCACCCCGCAGGAGGCCCTTGACTGTTTTCTCCGCACAAAGATGGACGTGCTGGTGATGGGGAAGTATGTCGTAGAAAAAGTAAGGAGTGAGGAGTCAGCAGTAAGGAGTAAGCGGTAAGAAGGTGGATGGCGGACCTGTCAAAAGTCGTTACACTCAACCCTATTCCGACAAAAAACGTGCCCTCGTTAGACAATCCGCAGAGCAAACGTTGCCTCGCCCCTTGGAGACTGTGTCATAAGTCCGTTCATGGTTCGACAGGCTCACCACGAACGGACGACGGCACACGGAAAATCAATCACTTAGCCGTTCGTCCTGAGCTTGTCGAAGGGCGAACGGCCGATTGCGACACAGTCTCTCAAGGGAGAGGAAGTCCTTAACCTCACCAGGAACGAAAATTCCGCTTGTGCCTGCGTGTTGCCCCGACCCGATCTGGTACTCTCCGGCGCTGTTGCTGATGTCGAAAAAAATGTCGGATCAAGGTTAACACGTCACGCGATAGATGTGGCTAGATGGATTGGAACGGGAAAAGGGTTCTCGTGACCGGTGCGGGAGGTTTTATTGGCCACCACCTGGTGACGTTTCTCAAGCGGCGGGGTTATTGGGTGCGGGGCGCTGACCTCAAGTATCCTGAGGTTACGGCTACAGACGCGGACGAGTTCTTGCTCCTCGATTTGCGCAAGTGGGAAAACTGTCTGGAAGCCAGCAGAGGCGTAGGGGAAGTTTATGCCCTGGCGGCTGACATGGGGGGCATGGGTTTCATTTCGAATCATCATGCCCAGATCCTGCACAACAATTCTTTGATCAACATCCATACCCTCGAGGCGGCGCGCACCAACGGGATTAAACGCTGTCTCTATACCTCTTCGGCATGCATCTATCCCGACTACCTGCAGATGAATGCTAATGTCGCGCCGCTCAAAGAAGAAAATGCTTATCCCGCGCAACCCCAAGACGCCTACGGTTGGGAAAAGCTGATAGCCGAGCGGCTCTGCATGCACTACCGAGAAGATTATGGCCTCGAAACCCGCATCGTGCGCTTTCATAACATCTTTGGCCCCCTCGGGACATGGGACGGCGGTCGGGAGAAGGCTCCGGCCGCGCTTTGTCGCAAGATAGCCATGGCAAAGCTGACGGGTGATCCCGAGGTGGAGATCTGGGGCGACGGGCAGCAGACTCGATCCTTCTGTTATATCGACGATTGTGTGAAAGGCCTGTATAAGATCATGCGATCTGACTATGCTCAGCCACTTAATCTCGGGCAGGATCGAATGGTGACAATCGACGAACTCGCCGACATGATCGCTGAGATCGCAGGCATCCGCATTGTGAAAGAGCACGTTCCAGGGCCGCAGGGAGTGCGGGGGCGCAATTCGGACAATACCCGGCTACGTCAGGTTTTAGGATGGGAGCCTGAGATCTCTCTTGAGGAGGGCCTGCGCGGGACATATGCCTGGATTGAGAAGCAGGTCACGGCGAAACTGGGAAAGATCGTGCCCCTTTCCGCAAGATCCGTACAGCCCTCTGCGGAACAGATGGTCAGCGTTCGGAAAGGCTGACGTGCATGCATATCGTCTTCTTCAACCGCTCTTTCCATCCCGACACTGCCGCCACTGGCCAGCTATTGACGGAGCTGTGCGAAGATCTCGTTAAGGACTATGCCTGTCGTGTGTCCGTAGTGGCTGGGGTTCCCCTTCTTTCGGCCTCAGACAACGGCACCAAAAGAGGCAATGGGTACATCTTTCACAGCGAGAGTCACGAGGGGATTGATATCCTTAGAGCACATGGAACCCGTTTTTCTAAAAGACGATTCATTGGTCGTTTCAGCAACTATGTCAGCTACTTTTTCTCCGCCTGCTATGCCGGGCTTCGTCTGGATCGCCCGGATGTTGTCGTCGCGCTTACGGATCCTCCTGTCATCGGCTTAGCGGCTTACCTGACGGCGCGTCGATTCAGAGTTCCCTTCATCATGTCCTATAGAGATATCTTTCCTGAAGTCGCGCGGCTCCTGGAGGATTTCCAGAGCGAGGCCGTGAACACGATTCTTCAGCGTGTAAACCGCCTCTTGGTTCGCAAAGCCGAGCGCATTGTGACCCTGGGCGAAACGATGAGGCGGCGACTGATTGACGGCAAGGGATCAGATCCAGCGAAAACGCTAGTTATCCCGGACTGGGCGGATTGCTCCGAGATTTCGCCGGGTCCTAAACGGAATCCCTTCTCGCTTGCGCATGGGCTGGCTGATAAGTTCGTGGTCATGCACTCCGGCAACATCGGCCTCTCCCAAGGGTTGGAGACCGTTGTAGAGGCGGCCGCGCATCTGAGACAGTTTCCTGATGTTGAGATGGTATTCATAGGCGACGGAGTCAAAAAGCCTGTCCTTAAGGACCGTGTTCGGACGATGGGGCTCAGGAATGTCCGGTTCCTTCCGTATCAGCCGAAGGAGAGGCTCAAGGATTCATTTGCCAGCGCGGATGTATTTGTAGTGTCCCTGAAACGAGGTCTGGCAGGGTACATCGTGCCTAGCAAGCTTTATGGGATCTTGGCGGCAGGGCGACCGTATGTGGCGGCGGTAGAAGAGGCTTGCGAAGTCGCGGCCATCACAAAGCGGTATGACTGCGGCCTTTTAGCCGAGCAGGGTAATGCCGAGGACCTTGCTCATAAAATTTTGACCCTCTATCACAACCGTGATCTTGCCTTATATCTTGGAGCCAACGCTCGCGGGGCGGCCTTTGAGTTCGATCGCCGATTTCAGGTGCGCGCTTACTATCAGCTGTTTCGCGACTTGGTCTCTGTCTAGTTGCCTACATCACATGGCGGCCGCGCTTCTTTTGTATGCGGTAATTTCAACTGCGACGCTTGGGATCATCTGTCCCGACATTTTTATCATCGATAGAGCCAGTCCAATCTAACTTTTTCGCGTAATAAGCTGGTCTGTAAACTTTTTCTTGGAGTGTCTGTATGGAAACCGCAAGAAATGCGACCTCCTATTCGTTCCCGCACGCGAGTGAGGACGGAACACAGCTTCGATACTCTACCGGCGCAAAACGAGCGCTGGATTTTATTGTCGCTGGCACTGGGCTTTTAACCTCTTTGCCGCTTTGGGGTCTTATTGCTCTTGCCATCAAATGGGAAGACGGCGGGCCCGTATTCTTCAGGGACAAACGTGTGGGTCAAGGGGGACGCGTGTTTAAAGTGCTGAAGTTTCGCACCATGGTGCCAGATGCCGATCGCCTTTTCGGTCCCAAGCAGGCTACAAAGAACGACCCTCGGATTACCCGCGTAGGGAGTCTTTTTCGTGCGACTGCAATGGACGAATTGCCCCAGCTCTGGAATATCTGCAAAGGCGACATGAGCTTTGTGGGACCGCGTGCCTTGGCGCCCGAGGAAATCGAGGTGAACGGAAACGGCGCCTTGATTCGGATAGAGGAGATCCCAGGCTACAGGGAGCGGCACCAAGTCAAGCCCGGTCTTACCGGCGTGGCTCAGGTGTACGCGGCCCGAGATATTCCCAGGCAGCAAAAATTTCTTTACGACCTTATTTATATTCGAAAGCAAAGTTTATGGCTAGACTTGAAATTGATTGCTCTTTCGTTTTGGATCAGTTTCAGAGGTAAGTGGGAGCATAGGGGTAAAAAATTTTAAGACAATGAAAGTTAGAAAACCTGGCGGGCTAGAATTTATGGCATAATCGCCATGCATGACGTTGTAGTAGTCGGAGGAGGACCTGCGGGTTGTCATACTGCAGCCTTACTGGGCCAAAAGGGTTTTGACGTTCATGTCTTCGAGGAGCACCCAGTTATCGGTGAACCCGTGGATTGCTCGGGTGTTATCGGGGCCGAGGCTTTCGCGACACTGGAGCTCCCCGAGTCTCTACGGCTGGGGGAGATCAGAACCCTCACCCTTGTTTCTCCTTCTCAGTTAGAAGTCCGCTTCTCGCCGCCATCTCCTTTAGCCTATATTGTAGATCGAGCTGCCTTCGATCGGACCATTGCCGATAAGGCCTCGCGGTCGGGTGCCACATTCCATCTAGGATCGACAGTTGTTGATTTACAGGTGCTGAAAGAATGTGTGGAAGTAGTTTTTAAAGAGATCATCAATGCTCCGCGCTCAACGGTCCATGGTCAACGGTCACTGGTTAACGGTCAAAAGACCTTAAAGGCGTCGATGGTTATTTTGGCTGGAGGGCCACGCTATGGAATCCAACTGAAACTGGGCATGGGGCAACCCGGCGATTTCCTGAGGACGGCACAAGCAGAGGTGGCGGTCCGGGGAGTCGAGGAGGCGAGGGTCCTCATGGGCTCTTCAGTGGCTCCTGGTTCCTTTGGTTGGATCGTCCCTTTCCGGCGTGGAGGTAACGACTTTGCCCGAATTGGTGTGAGCGCCAAAACGAGTCCTGTCCCTTATCTGAGAAAACTTATCCATAATCTGTACGACACCGGATATCTCTCTTCTTCCAATGTGCCTGTTCGCTCGTGGGTCATCCCTATTGCTCCACTGCCTCGGACCTTTGCAGACCGTGTTCTGGCTGTGGGCGATGCTGCAGGTCAAACCAAACCGACTAGCGGAGGAGGGATCTTCTATGGCTTGCTCTGTGCTGAGGCAGCGGTCCATTCGGTCGTAGCGGCATTTGAGAGGGGCGACTTCAGTTTAGGCACTTTGAGCAGATATGAGGAGGAGTGGCGCAAGAAGTTAGGTCGCGAAATCAGAATCGCCGCCTTCTTTCGGCGCCTTGCTGAACGTCTTACCGACAAGGATATTGACGATCTTTTTCGCATTGTCCAATCCGATGGAATTTTGTCTGCGGTGACTAGCAAAGCCCATTTCGACTGGCACGGGGACGTTATTTTTTTTACCCTCAGACACCCTGGTTTAGGGCGGATCTTCCTAAAGGGCCTGTTTGGATAGTTGTCCGTGGATTCAGGATCATGGCCTTCTTCCGCGCTCGCTTCTGTTCGATCTCCATCTAGGATGTCACCTTTCCTCTCTCAGCATGTTCACACTCGTTCGCTATTTTTCAATCACGAGTTTTATCGCCCTATGGGGAGCGACCGCTCTCTTAACGAAGGCCAAACAGATAGGCAAAGATAAAAGGAACGATGCCGGATTTCTTTCGGCATAAGCCGGAGAAGTGGCTCGTCAACTTACCCATCGCGATACCTTTAGCCCCTTTGAGCAAACAATCGAAGGCCGTGCCGTTTTTTCAAATTACCTCCCCATCCACCGCGGTCCA
>JAHFAO010000151.1 GCA_023250515.1 Deltaproteobacteria bacterium
ATCCTTTTCCGAGCCGAATACGCACTGGCTTAGGGAGATCAGCCGTCGAAAGGCCCAATGCATGTACGAGTTCGGGGTGTATGAAGCTTGATGAAGCGCCAGTGTCAAAGAGGCACTCTATCTGCCTCTGCCGGCGTGCACCAACAAGCGGAAGCTTTTTTCTGATCACACCCATATAAACTCAACTTCTAAACCTAAGTATCTCCCAAAAGCCTTTAATGTCAAACTCCAGAGTGTTAGAAGGATAAAGAAAAACATAGGGCACGCATCGTGGGTGTTTTGGATGGTAAAGTCGCGCTGATCACTGGCGGAAGTCGCGGAATTGGGAAGGCCATCTCTATGGCCTATGCGCGGGAGGGGGCAAGGGTCTTTATCTGCGGACGAAAGGAAGCAGATCTGAGAAAGGCTGCAGCGGAGATCCGCTCCAAAGGCGGCGAAGTCAATTGGTCTGCGGCTGACCTATCAAAGGTGAGAGCGGTGAAACGTCTCGTGAGGGAGGTGTGCCATGCCTATGGCACGATCCACATCTTGGTCAACAACGCCAGCATCCTCGGGCCCCGCGTACCGATTGAACGTTACCCTTTGTCTTCGTGGAAAGAGGTCGTGAAGGTTAACCTGACAGCGCTCTTTCTTTTGACCAAGGAGGTTTTAAGGATCATGGTCCCGCAAAAAGAAGGATCGATCATAAACCTTTCCTCAGGGGTCGGACGGATCGGGAAGGCAAGGTGGGGGGCGTATGCCGCTTCCAAGTTCGGCGTGGAGGGTTTTACGCAAGTTTTGGCTGATGAGGTCAAGGAGTACAACATCCGGGTCAATGCTGTGAACCCAGGTGGGACAAGGACAGAGATGCGTGCTGAGGCGTATCCCGACGAAGATTCCATGACCCTGCCGACTCCAGGAGAGATCATAGGGGTGTTTCTCTACCTGGCTGCCACCGAATCTCGAGGTGTAACGGGAAAGTCCTTTGATGCGCGGGATTGGCTTAAGAAATCCAATTGACGAAAAAGCTTATTTCCTATAAACATTTGATGACTTATCGAATAGGGGAGGTCTTTGGATGAAAAACAGCTACTGGATTGCCATTGCGGTTGCAGCTCTGATCGTAGGGATTCTTGTAGGCTACGGAACCTGGGGGTCAAGCGCGGCAAAGCTGCCCGAGGTGGAAAAGGAACTTAAAACAGTTCAGTCCCAGGTGGCCGAGTCTAAGAAGAAGGCTGGGGATCTAGAATCCAACCTGGGAAAGATCACTAACGAAAAACTCAACTTAGAAAAGGAAAATGCCGATCTTAAGGAAGCCTTGGAGAAGGCATCAAAAAAGACCCGTTAATCTCGTAAAAGGAAAGGTCCTGTTCGGAAATGGAGGTATCGTGAGATGAAGGCATGCCGCCGTATCTTTATTTTCACAGGATTACTGATGCTTTTGACTTCGACAGTTGTCGAGGGTCAAGAACTCAGAAAGATCAAGATCGGTTATCCTGCAATCTCCTACAATCAAATCCATATCTGGGTGGCCAAAGAAGCCGGCCTCTTTAAAAAATATGGTTTAGATGCAGAGATCATTTTCTTTAGGGGAGGGCAGATGGCGACCCAAGCCCTGGTTGCCGGCGATCCGCCCATTGTCAATATCGGCACCGTAATTCAAGCCAATCTTCAAGGCCACGACGTAGTGTTAATCGCTTCCTCAGAGGACGCTTATAACTATTCGGTGGTAGTACGGCCCGGGATCGCTAGGATCGAACAGCTCAAGGGCAGGAGGTTCGGGGTGAGCGGGTTCGGCTCGGCGTCACACAATGCAGCGTTGATTTTGCTTAAAAAATTTAACCTCGAGCCCAATCGGGATGTGGCAGTGGTCTTGGCCGGTGCGACTATGGAGAGGTTGGCTGCCCTCGAAAGTGGGAAGATCGATGCTACGGTTCTTACCCCCTCGGAGATTCCCCGAGCCAAGAAGCAGGGTTTTGTCGAGATCTATGACATGCTGGAGCTGGGGATTGAGGTTCAAGGCAACGGCTTTGCCACCTCGCGGTCTTTTATTAAGAGCAATCGCGGGACTGTTAAGGCTGCGCTGAAGGGTTACGTAGAGGCTATATATTATATCCATCATTACAAAGAGGAGACGAGAAAGATCTTGACCAGATATTTGCGTACTACCGATCCTGAAGTTCTTGAGGCCACTCACGGTTGGTTTGTCAAGAGGGTTGCCAAAAGGCCTTACCCTACACTCAAAGGAATTCAATTCCTTCTCGATGAAGTTTCAGCCAAATTACCCCAAGCAAAGAGCGCCAAGCCAGAGCAGTTCGTCGATATCAGCTTGCTGCAGGAACTGGAGAAAGAAGGCTTTTTTGTTGATATGGGAAAGAGGTACCCCTGACCTCAACCTACATCTCTGAAAAGGGTTGGGCGGTCTGAAGCCGAAGTTTGTAGGAGGTTTTTATGATTACAACCAAAGGTATTTATCATATTGGGATTCCGGTGAACGATATGGAGCGGGCTGTCAAGTTTTATACCGAGGTTCTGGGGATGAAAATTGCGAAGCTCAACCGGGATGATATGGGGGATAATCTAAACCGGGCAGACCTTCGTTCGGGGGATGGGATGGTGGTCCTCTTTCAGCGCCCCAAGCCGATAGAAAAGGACGCCTTAATAGAGGATGGCGCTACGCATCAGGCCTTTATTGTGGACAACGACGACTTCGAGCTTGCAGTAAAAAAGATGAAAGACTGGGGCGTAAAAATCCACACCACCCCTAGCGTGGATCGCTCGTCAGGCAGAGGATTTTACTTTTTTGACACTGAAGGCAATCTTCTTCAGCTCTATGCCCCGCCGAAAGGCTCTCCGATTCCTGTGAAACCCTAACTTCAGCGGTCAAAGCTGTCGGTGAGCCCAGCGGAATATGAACAGCTCGCAAAGGATTTAAAGGGAATCTCTAAGGTTCGGTGAGGGAAAGAGGAAAATGGCCTTGAAGTTGAGCATGACATGCGGACCTTACGACCGCGCCCAGGCGCTTATCAACGGAACTGTCAAGCCCGCAGGCATCGAGCTAAATATTCATGTCAACTCGGATGATCCGGGTCGTCAGACCCAAAGCCGAGAGGGTAAATTCGACATTGTCGAGTTTTATACGGGGATGTACATCGCCGACCTCGCGTACAAGACGCTGGGATTTACTGCCATACCTATCTTCGTAAAGCGTATGTTCCGCCATTCGTATATCTATATCAACAAGCGCGCAGGCATTAAGTCTCCGGCTGATCTTAACGGCAGGCGGGTGGGTATTCAGACGTGGTTTACCACAACGGCTCTCTGGGCTCGAGGAATTCTCGAGGACGAGCACGGGGTCGATCTCCGATCGATCACTTGGGTGGCCGAGCGATGGGAGGGCATCGGTGATTGGAAACCACCATCCTGGCTCAAGCTGGAGATCGCCCCGAAGGGAGTCAAGCAACATGCCTTGCTGGCCTCCGGGAATATAGACGCTGGAATCACCACAGGCACATGGGCGCCTAACGGCCACCCGGACATCGATTTTCTATTCCCTAACTATGCTGAGCTAGAACGGGAATATTTTAAGCGGACCGGTTTCTTCCCGATCATGCACACGCTGCTTATCAAAACGGCAGTGCTGGAGAAAGATCCATGGGTCGCCATGAGCATGTTTAATGCATGGCAGGAATCTAAGCAGCGGTGCTACGAATGGCTAGAATGGCAGCGGGTGCACCAAACCTCCTTGTGGTTCCGGGCATTGTGGGAGGAAGAACAGGCAGCCGCGGGTCGGGATATTTACCCCTGGGGGTTTCACAAAACACGGGCTGAGGTTGATAAGATGCTTGATTACGCTCATCGACATGGCTTAATCCAGCATAGGTTTACGCCAGAGGACATGTTTCACCCAAGCACGCTCGACACGTAGGGGTTAGGAGAGCCGGCCTCACCAAGACCAGGGATGCACGCGAGCTTCAGCGAATGTTTAATGAGTACTAACGGCGGCTCTCAGCGCGGTCGATAGTCATGATTGACTTAAGAGTTTTTCATCGGATACTATCCGATAAACGATGTCATCGGACTCGGCGGCAACATCAGGCCATCTGTTGAGAATGTCCGACCGGAAATAAAAACCGTTAAGGAGGTTGTCATGGCCAATTATATCGTTCTGGTTAATTTCACCGATCAAGGGATTCGCAATGTAAAACAGACCACCGAAAGGGCAAAGGTGTTAAACGCGGCTGCGGCCAGACTAGGGATCAAGATCAAGGATACCTACTGGACGATGGGGGCGTATGACGCTGTGCTTCTTGCCGATGCCCCCGACGACGACTCGATCACAGCCTTGGCCCTAAGCGCGGGCTCTTTGGGAAATATCCGCACCCAGACGATGCGCGCATACTCGGCAGATGAGATGAGTAACATATTGTCCAAACTCCCATGAATTTCTAATCTAAAGCAGACGGCCGACCGCCGATGGCTGACGGAAGACGGTTAAACAGGCGGTCGTCGGTCATCGGTCGTCGGTCTTTTTCTAGCAAGAGGAGTTAGATCATGAATCAAGCGATTGGCAAACGCTTTCCGGATCTGGAGTTGCCGGACCATGACGGGCAGATCGTGAGGCTGTCCGAGATTGCCGGAAAGTTTCCCCTCATTGTTGTTTTTTACCGCGGCTACTGGTGAGCGAAGTGCCAGGTGCAGTTGCGCCTTCTCACTGAGTTCCAGAAGGAGCTAGCGGTCAATTACTGCAAGCTTGCTGTCGTGAGTGTCGACCCGCCGGAGGTCAACGCAGCCTTTAGGGCCGGGCTCGGGTCTGATTTTCCGTTTCTGAGCGACAAAGAGCGTCTCGTTATCAAGCAACTTGATATGGTTGAGACCTCCAAGTCACGTGGCGAGACGGCTATCCCGTATGCATTTTCTCTGCTGCCCGATCTAACGGTTCACAACATCTACTGCGGCTATTGGTATGTGGGTCGTGCGACCATCGAGGAACTGCGCCAGGATTTGAGGGCCATGATGAAGAAGTGTCGGGCGGATTTCGATCCGCAGGCCCGCACACCGGGGCTATAGCTCTTTGCGGAAATTGTGATAGACTTGGGATATGATTAGTGCGGATGAAATCAAGGTGACTTTGGAAAAGACCCTGCCCGGATCCATGATTCAGATTCAAGATCTAACCGGAGGCGGGGATCACTTTCAAGTCGTAATAGTCTCTTCGATGTTCGAGGGAAAAGGATTGTTGGATCAGCATCAAATGGTCTATGGGGCGCTTCGGGAAGCGCTAGGGAGCGAACGCATCCACGCGCTGGCTCTTAAGACTTTTACTCCGGAACAATGGGAGCGTCTTGGTTCATAAGAAGGAGGTTCTGGTATGGCGGAAGATGTTTTGGTAAAGATTGAAGAGAAGGTGAAGAAAAATAAGGTGATGCTTTACATGAAGGGAAATCCGCAATTCCCTCAATGCGGCTTTTCGGCTCACGTGGTGGATATCCTGCAGACCTACGGATATCCATTTGAGACCGAAGACGTTCTCGCCGATCAAGCGGTCAGAGAAGGGATCAAGCGTTACTCCAACTGGCCCACGATCCCGCAGATCTTTATCAACGGCAAGTTGATCGGGGGATGCGACATTCTCCACGAGCTGCACGAAAGAGGCGAGCTCGAGCCGATGCTCAAGGCCGCCTTTGAGAAGTAAGCACAGCTAGCCACAGCAGGATTCCTCCAGCTTTGAGAGATGGGAAAGATTCTCCGATCTTTCACTATTAGGACTGTAGTACTGATCCTCGTTGCGCTGGTTGGGATCGGATTTTTGGTCGGTTCGTTGCTTGCAACCTACCTGATTCCATTATTGTTCTAATACGCCTGAACCTGGTTGACGGGTACCATGCATTCATGAGAGGAGACTCGATGAAGGCGTCTTCCCCTACCTTCTATCGGAGCACGCGGATCTCTTCGCCAAAGATGCGGAGGTCCGGTCTCGGTTTGTGGTCGATATTCTTTGCCATGCCATACAGGATGTGATGACGCCACAGGAAGTGACCGGGGGCCTCTTCGGTAATAAGGCTCATGGCTTCGGAGAGCGCCTTTTTACGCTTGGCTGGATCAAAAGTCTGGCGCTCTAGAGCCAATAGCTTATCTAGGTTCGGGTTGGAGTAACCTATTCTTGGCGAACCGCCGGTCTCGAAGTACTGGGACAGAGCCACGCTCGGATCAATCACCCCTCCACGCCCCATGTAATAGAAGGGCACCTTGCCGGCCTGGACATTGGCCCACAAAGTGGCCCACTCCGGAGTTTGGAGCTTGGCCCGAATGCCTGCCGCATTCAGCATAGGAACAACAGCCTCGGCGATCTGCTTGTCCAGGGTGTAGCGACCTACCGGCGTGTAAAAGTCCACGTCAACGCCGTTGGGGAATCCAGCCTCGGCCACCAGCTTTTTGGCCTTTGCCGGATCGTACTCATACTTCGGTTTCAGATTAGGGTTGTAGCCGTACTGCCCTGGCCCGACCGGCCCATCGAGGCGAGTGGCCTCTCCCCTGAGGATTGTGGCAATGATGGTATCCCGGTCGATGGCATAAGCCACGGCCTGACGCAAAAGCTTGTTATCCCAAGGTTTGAACTTGGGACTCATGGCCAAAAACATAATCTCCACAGAGTCCACCGCAGCTATCTTGGTGTTAGGGTTTCTCTCCACCCGCTCGCGCAAGTGGGGAGGGATGAACTGGGCAATTTGGATCTCACCGTTGAGCAGGGCGGTAACCCGCTGCTCTGGCTCGCGCATGATGCGAAAAACGATTTCATCGGGCGCTTGTCTCTTTTCCTTCATTCCCGGATAGTCTGGGTTCTTGGCAATGACAAAGCGCTGGCCTGGGATCAGCTCCTTGAACTTGTAAGGGCCACTTCCGATGGGATACTTCCGGTCGGCCACCTCCGGGCCATACTTATCGTAAATTGCCTTGCTCGTGATAATAAGGCGGTCGAAAAGATAATCCACCAGAGGCGCGGTGGGCTCCTTGGTCGTGAACCTGACGGTATGATCGTCGATGGCTGTAGCGCTAGCGATGGGGGCAATGTTCTGCTTCTGTTTGCTTTGGGGGTCGGTCCTAACTCGGTTAAAGGAGTGGACCACGTCGGCTGCAGTCACAGGTGAGCCGTCATGGAATTTGGCATTCTTGCGCAGGTGGAACACCCAGTTGTGTGGGTCTTTGACTTCCCAGCGTTCGGCCAGCCATCCCACGTACTCGCCTTTCTCGAAACTATAGCTACCGAGACAACCTAAGACCTGGCACCAGATGCAGTACAGCAGGGCAACGCTGTCGCCATAAGGGTTGTATGTCTCCATGGTTTCGGTAACTCCGACAGAGACTCGGGTCTGGGAATCGGCCAATGGCGCGGTGCCAGCCACGACAAGCAACACTATTAATACTGCGATGAATATCCTAACGGTTCGCCACTTCATGGGAACCTCCATTTTTGAACGCCTCTACGACAGAGACCAGAAAGACATTCCAAGAGACGGCTTCTAGATATCAAATGGCCTCGTTCTGTCAAGACTTTTATTCGAGTAACAAAGGGGTCGGGCCTTAGCATTACGACAATGTAGGATTGCAATACCTGTCCCCCTTCCCTTACCTGGAGTGTCGTCCTATGAGAAATTAAATTTTTAAATGTCTGACCCCTTTTTACACTTGGTTTACTCAAGCCTGTGGTTAGGTGACTTCGCTCAAAGTTGCTTGATGATGTTTGAAAGTTCTTTGCAGTCAATGTCGCCACCCCAATCGCAACGAGGATCTGAACACATCGGCCTAGAGGATCTTTCAAAGGAGGCAGGCATATGACACCTCGGACAAAATGCGACCCATTGGTTTCCCGTGCGCTTGCCGCGACGAAACTCGATCGCGTGAAATATGCGCACTTCCTCTTCATGCTCCTTCCTGAGACGCCCCAGCTCTTGTTGGCACTTTTGATGGTTCACACGTTCAATCTCAAGTTGCGCCTTAAGCTCGGCGTTTTGCGACTGAAGAACCTCTATCTTCGCTTCCAGTTGCGCCGAGAAGTCGAACGCAAGCGAAAGACGCTCGCGGAGTACGTCCGATATAGGAAGTTCCTTGAGGGTATCCCTAGCAATGTCAATCAAGGTCATATGTCACCTAACGCGATGCCGCTGAGCCGTAATTAAGAACATAACTGTAAAGTACCATCATCGACATCGGCTCCAGCGGCGGGTTAGCTCTCAGTTTTGAGAGGAAAGCTCTTCGCGTACGATCTTGCGGACCATCTCTGCCGTAAGGGGTTTCTCCGTCAGACCGAGATAAGAGTTGAGCGCATCGTTGATTAGGGTCTGATATCCCTTCCCGGTTCTCTCGGACTCAGCCTTGAAGCGCTTCAGGATTGCATCGTCGAGATAGATCGTGATGCGGGTCTTCCCAACCTGGGCAATCACCGCTCCGCGTTTGCCCTTGGAGAAGTCATACTCCTTCTTCATACGTCCTTCTTTCCTTTCGTGTCGGTTTCCGAACCGAGATAATGCGAACATCGTCGTCTCGAGATGTCCAGACCACAACCATCAGAGAACC
>JAHFAO010000289.1 GCA_023250515.1 Deltaproteobacteria bacterium
AGTATAACTTGTTGTTTTGACTCCACTTTAATATACTAGAGGATAACGCAAATTACCAGAGAGTCAATATGTTTTGGTTTGCGAGCGAGGAACGCTACGGGCTGGAGCGACCCGGAGCCATACTGGACAGTATCTGGCAGACGCCAAAGGATGATAGCTGGCATTCTCTCTTGGAGTGATTATGTTTTACCGGCCACGAAGTAAGGCACTCATGGCCACAATCCTTACCGTGATGCTGTTTTACCAATTTTGGAATTATCAAGTCATGCATCTTCGGTTGAGATATTGGGCTGATTCTTCCATGTATTGGTGGACGCATGACAGAACTGCTATTGGTTCAGAAACTATAGGGGCGGGATTTGAAGCGGGCAAGAAATTGGCGGAGGCGATCACAGGATTCTATGCTGGAGGCCGGTCTACAAAAATCCAATCTTTTGAAGACCTTTGTATTTTATTGCTTATCCTTCTTGTGCATATTATTTTACTCTGTGTCTTTTGCATTATCTTGGGGCCACTATGGATGATTATATGGGTTGTAGTTGCTTTGGTGCTTGGTGCGCTTGCCTCTATGGTGTATATCCATATTTTTCCTACGCTGATTACCGTCTTCCTTGCCTTCTGGCCGGTGTATCCTTTGACCTTTTTCCTGCTGACGGAATTGCTGGCGTGCCTGCCTCTTGAGAAGTTTGAAAAGATTCTTGCAGTAAAAGAAGGGTATGTCCCAGGTACCAAACTTGCTTCTCCAGTATTTTTCGTGGCTATATAACTTCAATTAAAATAATGGATTACGTCTCTTTTTCGGTTTCCAGAGTATTGGCCGGGGGCGATAATAGGGCGAGCACAGCATGACGTGAAGCTCAAAAGTATCTTCATAATTTTATAGGATGTCATCAGCAATACTCAAATGTTCCTTTAGTTCTTTCTTGAAAGACTCTCAATTGTAAAATAATTTTGAAGGGATGTACATGTCCATTCCGAGAGAACTCGAGAACATCGCTCGTCTGTTGCAATAAAATACGCACCCAGTAACACACCACAGAGGCGCCAAATTTTGAGGCTTGACACGGTGCGTGACGCAGGGAACAGTGCCATCGGCGACATCCGCTCTCAAGGGCAACGATGTGAAGGAGGAGAGCCCCATGGCACTGGAATTACTCGTTCCTCTCTCGACCGAGGTCATTGAACACAACCCCGAGTGCGTCACCGGCGGAGCGTATCGGGACGGGGTCCTGATGATCGACCTGGATGCCTTGCAACAGGATCATTGGCAGCGGCTGGGGTTGCCCCAAGAGACGCGCATGCACTGGGGACCGACTTACACCGTGGAGGTGCAGGAGCTCTCAGGGCTCAGCTGGCCCATCCGCTACTGCATCACCACTGCTGAAGGGTGGTACGAAGATCTGCAGGGCCGCCGGCACTACTTTGTGCCTGTGCTCAAGGGCCTGTGCCTGAAGCGCAACGTGTCCCATGTGGCCATGCGAGCCGGGGTCTTCCTGTCGATCATCGCTGGCATTGGCTGTCGCAAGGCGGCCTGGCTGCTGGAGGTCCTCTTCCATGTGAACGTTGGTAAGTCCTCGATTGATCGCTGGATCGATACGGTGGCTGAGGACTTGCCCAGTGCGGATGCCATCGTCCAGGAGCTTGACCGCAGGCAACCCATCACAGAAGGCCACTTTGACGGGTATTTTCCGCGTGGCAGAAAGGACAAGTGCGTCCTGGTCCTGCGCGATGAGCATGGCCGTATCGTGGCCACCGAGGAGGTCAAGGCGGAGGACGAAGACCAGGTCAAACCGATGCTGGAGCGGATGAAGAGGCTGGGTTTGGGGATCAAGACCTTTTACATCGACCACAGCCAGGCCCTGCGCAATGCCATCAGAGTCGTGTACCCGGAGGCCCGGATCCAGTACGACTACTTCCATATTATCCAGAACATCTGGAAGAAGCTCTGGATCTACGCCCTGGCCCACCGGCGCGAGGTCAAGGCGCGCAGCCAGCAAGTCCACACGGCGTGGTACCGGGAGAAGTTGGAAGCGTTGGCGCAGACCCTCTGGAAGCAGCGCTACCTCCTCTTCAAGTCCGACCAGGGGATGAGCCCGGAGGAGCAGCGACAGCTGGTGGAGATCATGGAGGCCGATCCCAAAGTGGGGAAGCTGCGGACGTTCCTGCATGGCGTCTGGCATATCTTCCGTGACAGCCGAGACGCCCAGGACGCCCGCGAGGCCCTGGAGGCGCTGAAGAAGATCAAGATCGAACCCAAGGCTCAAAGCGCCATCCACAAGGTCCTGGCCTTCTTGGAGGAGCACTTCGAGCAGATGATCACGTACCTCACACATGAGGACGTCCAACGCAACTCCCTAGCCGAGTCTGGGATGCGGGTCTTGCGGCGCCTGGAGACGGGACATGATGGCTTTCGGACGCCTCAAGGCCGGGAGAACTGCTTGCGCATCTATCAAGCGGTGAAATACCTGGGCTGGTCTATCCATAACCCGCCAACCATGCTCGCCCCAGTTCTCCCGGAAACGCTGGAAGGTCAGGAACCAGGGTTAACCTTGTCTCCAGGAAAGGAGCCCCCACATGTGCCCTGTCATTCTACTTCTACTGCAGTTGGATAGGTGGGACACACCCAAGGAATCTCACATGGCTATACAAGGAAGTAGGGTACATCGAGCGAGATCGCAGCGTCTCATCCAATCCCCGTGCTCCTGATATCGTTAAAAATCGAGATGTTCTCGGCAAAATTGAAAAGTCTCAGGTGACTCAACCGCCCAGATATGGCACCCTCGCGAAACTCCTGCCGTCACCCATTATCGATTTAAAAAAAACTCGTTCAGAGACGTGCGAAAAGCCGGATAATCAAGAGTTCATAAAGCGACTCAAGAGTGGTCCCATCATAGGCTCTAATAGCGTGGAACTTCTAAAAGAGGTGTGGGACAGGGCAAAAGAGGATCTCGAGAAGCTCAAACAGACGATGCCAGATA
>JAHFAO010000152.1:0-6461 GCA_023250515.1 Deltaproteobacteria bacterium
CCGCCCTTTTGAGGGAATCGGCGTCTACGGCGAAGCCGTGGTTCTGCGTTGTGATCTCTACTTTGCCGGTCGTTAGATCTTTCACCGGTTGATTGCCGCCGTGGTGGCCAAACTTGAGCTTATAGGTCTTACCCCCCAGGGCAAGGCCCATGATCTGATGGCCAAGGCAGATTCCGAAGATCGGTTTCTTCCCGATGAGTTTTTGAACGATCTCTTTGGCGTAAGGCACAGCATCAGGATCTCCAGGGCCGTTGGAGAGAAAAATGCCGTCGGGATTCAGAGCCAAGACCTCTTCCGCAGGGGTCCAGGCGGGGACGACCTTGACCCTACAACCGGACTCGGCAAGATTTCTTAGAATGTTGAACTTGATGCCGTAATCGTAGGCCACGACGAAAAATAGCGGAGAGGTGAAACTTGGGGCCTTAGATCTCCTCTTTTTCTTTACCTCCCCGGCCTCTTCTCTCCTTTTGTATCCTGTCCCCAGCTCCCACCTCCCCTCGCTCCAGTCATAGGGTTCTCGGCAAGTGACCTCTTTGACCAGATCTCTTCCGATCAAGCCGGGAGATGCCTTGGCCTTGGCGGCAAGCTCTTGAGGATTATCGGTTAGCGTCGATATGATTCCCTCTTGGGATCCTTGATCCCTGAGGTGCCGCACCAGGGAACGGGTATCGATCCCTTCAATCGCTACGATACCGTGCTCTTTCATATATTCGTGTAAGGGTTGTGTAGCTCGCCAGTTGCTCGGGACGAAAGAGTATTCTTTGACGATAAATCCCTTCACATAGGGCTTGCGTGACTCCACATCCTCGGGGTTGACGCCGACATTACCGATCTCTGGATAGGTCATAGCGACCATCTGTCCTTCGTAGGAGGGATCGGTCAATATCTCCTGATAACCGGTCATGCTGGTATTGAAGACCACCTCCCCCCCGGCCTCTCCTTCGGCGCCGAAGGATTGACCCACATAAAACTGACCATCCGATAGTGCTAGTATGGCTTTCATAATTTCAGCTAGTATATCTGTCAGCAGTTAGCTATCAGGATTAAGCTGAGGGTTGAAGGCCTGGCTAACATCCGGACTGATAATCGAATAGATGACCACCTTGTCTTTCTCGTCCTGTTCCACATCGCGCAGTTTCACGCGAACCCTTTCTCTTTCAGAACTCGGTATGTGTTTCCCCACATAGTTGGGCTTCACCGGAACCTCTCGATGTCCCCGGTCAATCAAGACGGCCAAACGCACCGATTGTGGTCGGCCGGATTTAAAGATGATGCTTAAGGCACTCTTCACTGTCTTCCCCGTATGGATGACATCGTCCACCAAGATCACCGCGCGGTCTTTGAGATTTAGGGTGGATGGCTCCAGGTCTGAGGAAGAGAGCCTTCGGAGCTCGTCCCCAGGGCCATAGATCTCGATCTCGCCAAGCTCGATCTTGCGGTTACATTTCTTTTCTAGCTCTTCGGCAATGCGTCTGGCAAGAAATACCCCCTTGGTCCTGATACCAAGGACCAGTAGGCGGTCAGGATCGCGGCTCTCCTGGTAGATTTGCTCGCTCATTTGACGGATCGCCACTCTAATTTCTGCCGCATCCATGATGTTCCGCTGTGGTCCGCTCTTATAGGGTTCATATCCTAGCTCCTCCGCCTGTTTAATGGAATCGAAGATCGCCAATTCCTTTTGCTTAAGCCAGTTCCGTACCGTTTCCCCCAGCGCGGCATCGTACGGGCAATACCGTTTAGACTTCGTATGACCCACATATTGAACCTTAAGTTGATGATCACAATAGAAGCATCTAAGAATCAGGCCACTTCCAGGGCCGGTAAAAAGCACCTCGAACCTGGGATGAGTGGAATCGATCTCGGTGCGGGTCACACAGTTGGAATTGGGACATTGGGAGACAAGAGGTTCTGGATTCTCGTACTGGGGATACCTTTTCTGTGCCGAGCGTGGTTTTCCACTTCCCAGCGCATCCAATAGGAACTTGAGAAGGGCCATTCGGATTGGCACTCCATAGGCGGCCTGTTTGAAGTAAATTCCCCTGCGGTCCTTGTCGACTTCCTGGGAGAGTTCATCCACCCGCGGCAAGGGATGCATCACCACGGTATCCTTGAAGCGCCTTTCTTTAAGGAATCTCTCATCTATTCTGGGGTATCCCCCGTCGGTCCCCGCGCTGCCATCTCTGATCCGTTCTTTTTGCATACGGGTGACATAGAAAGCGTCAAACTTGAGTCCTGAGACCATCCTTGTCAATCGGTTTTGAATTTCCGCATCGACCTGAGTAAAAAGGGCCAATTGATGGGGTTGGCTGGCGGTCAAATAGATGGCGTCAGTTGCCGTGACCACGGCGTGAAGATCATCTGAGGCAACGGGGGCTAAACTGTAATGGTGTTCTCTCTCGAGCTTCTCAATGACGTATTGGGGAAGCTCCATCCCGCTCGCGGCCAAAGTAATCAAATGGACTCCAAATCTTGCCAAGGCATACACCAACGAATGAATGGTCCTTCCGTGTTTGAGGTCACCGCAAATCACTACGGTCAGACCTCTTAGCTCGCCCTTTTCCTTTCTCAAGGTATAGAGATCGCAGAGAGTTTGGGTCGGGTGCTCATGACTCCCATCTCCCGCATTGATGACTGGAACATCGGCATACTCGGCCATCGCTTGTACTGCCCCATCCCAGTAATGGCGTATGATCAAGATGTCGGAATAGCTGGAGACAACCCGGGCCGTATCAGCGATGCTCTCCCCTTTAGCTGTGGAAGAGGATTTCATGTCCGGGCAACTGATGACAGATCCCCCCAGCCGCTGCATCGCGGATTCAAATGATAGGCGTGTTCTAGTGCTGGGCTCATAAAAAAGGGTGGCCATGATCTTTCCCGCACAGACCTTTGACTCCGGACCGGTGCGATCCAGAGATCCCATGGTGTCGGCAAGAGAGAAAATCTCCAGGATCTCCTGATCGCTAAGATCTGCAATAGTTGTTAGATCCCGCTTTCTCAAAGAAGACCTCTCTTTAAACGTTGCTAGGGGAACGAAGCCCCCTTTGTCGATCTTCCGTCACCGTTACCTGATCGACGCCGTCCGCTTCATGGAGCAAGACATTGACCCTCTCCGAATCTTTAGCCTGAACATTCTTTCCCACGATGTCTGCCTTGATCGGAAGTTCCCGGTCTCCCCGGTCTACTAGAATAGCAACGAGAATCCTTTTGGGTTTTCCCAAATCCACCAGCAGATCCAAAGCTGCACGTATGGTGCGCCCCGTATAGATCACATCATCGACCAAAACCACTGTCTTCCCATCCACGGAAACCGGGACCTGAACAGGGAGGGGATTCGTTGGCATCACTTCTCTGCCTATGTCATCACGAAAAGGAGTCACGTCGATGATACCTACAGGGGGGGCTATACCGCTTAGCGTTTCGATCTTTACGGCAAGCCTTCTGACCAGGTGTGCCCCACGGGAGCGGATCCCGATCAGGGTAAGGTCTTCTATCCCGCCGTTTTTCTCTATAATCTCATGGGCCATGCGACTGATAGTCCGATGAACCTCTTCGCCCTCAAATAGAATCTGCTTTTGGGCTTCCATAGTCCAAAAAAAGACCCCCACGGGACTACCGAGGGGGTCTTCGAACGGAGACAATGAATCTTTTTTTTGCTGTCATGGCACCCTTCCCAATCTCACAGGACTGAGTTAAAAGGCCTGCATGTTATTTATCTCTCGAGCGGCGGAAAGTCAAGGGGAGTGAAACAAAGTGGTGCAATCAATACGCTTAGAAATGTGAGATAACCTCGCAGCATGACGAATGATATCTCTTGCTACGAGGCTTCTTTGGAACGCTCAAGAACTCTTACGGCTGTGATCTTTGCGGACTTCCTGTAGCAACTCATCAGCACCGTAGTGGGAAAAATACTTCTTCCGCCACTTCTGGTAGTCAAAAGGCTCGCGAGAGACCAACGCTAGAAAACGTAATGCCTCCACAGGACCGAGCTTCTCAGCTAAAACCTGCACTGCTTGGTGACGAAGTTCCTCCTCGGTGAGCAATTTAGCCATGAGACAAAACCTCCTTCCAGTATGCCACAGGATTCATCACTCTTAAACGGGAAGAGACCGCATCTCTACCTTGGATTCCAGGGCCAGCCGCAATTCAGATCCTAGGAGCCTATGCTCCTCGCCAACGAAGGGATATTATGTCCTAATAGATGGCATGACAACCCTTTTTTAATAGTAAAGAGGTGGGACAGGTTGATCAAAATTCAAGAGTGGGTTAGATGGTCAATTGGGCTAAGGATCCCTTGACAGCTAGGCTCCTTTCGATTTACTAGTGCTCGGTGCACCTGTCCCCAGGGGAATCCAATGAATCAAAACCTGACGTATGACCAAACCCTACGGGCTATCGGCCAGGCACTCGAGGCCCAGAAAATAAATGACTTCAACCTTACGAGCAATGGTGATAGCTACCTGGTCCGTGGACAACTAGGGAAAATCAGTGCCCTACAAGCGTTCTTGCGAAAATGGCAAGGTCGTCAAAGTGGACCGGGAGGGCTTTGCCGACTCAATTACACCCTTCAGGATATAGAGCGGCTGGAACGAGAAGGGCGGGCAAGACGCCGTAGTCCACAAAGGCTACCTGACTTCTACAGCCTGCCAAGCATCCTGCGCGCCATAGGAGCGTACCTCGATATGAAAGGAGCGCACCTGCTGGAGGTTTATAAACGAGACCTGATAGTGATGATCTTGTACCAAACGAACCAGGGTCACCCTGAAGTAGAAGAACGCACAGTCAATTCTTTCTACAACCTCTCTTTGCAGATGTGCCGGAGGAGACAGAAGAGAGATCCGAGTTGAGGAGGTCCATATGGCTGGTGTAGTTGACTCAGACACCCACATTTCGGAATCGCAAGGAATGTGGGGAATGATGGATAAGGAGATGTACCATCGGAGACCGGTCCTCGTCTCCGTTCCCGAAGATACCCTATACGGAAATCGCAACGCCTTTTGGCTGATAGATGGAAACATCTTTCCCAAACCCGCGGGGAAAGGGAGTTTTCGTCTCATCACACCCTCCGCGTCCAAACAAGAGTCTTCAAGAGGAGATATCCACATTGCCTGCCGCGAGCTAACCGACCCAAAAGCCCGTCTTGCGGATATGGATAAACTTGGCGTTGAGAGCCAGGTAATCTATCCTACGCTGTTTCTTATTTACCTCACGGACGACGTCGGCCTGGAGATTGCTCTCTGTCGGGCGTACAATCGATACCTGGCAGAGGCCTGTTCCAACAGCCGGAAGCGCATGAGATGGGTGGTTGTCCCTCCCCTAAGATCGATTGATGAATCGATCAAGGAGATAAGGTGGGCTAAGGAACAAGGGGCCGTTGGCGTTTTCTTTCGTGGCATGGAGGGTGCTCTCACCTTGGACAATCCCTATTTCTTTCCGATTTACCAGACCGCCAGTGAACTAGATCTCCCTATCTGCATCCATACGGGGGCAGGCAACCCGCAATTCTTGAGCATGTTCGACGTGGAGCGGAACCACACATTCGCTCACAGCAGAATTCTTCCTTTGATTGCCTTTAGAGATCTTGTCGCCAATAAGATACCTGAACTCTTTCCCAAACTCAGGATCGGTTTCATAGAAGCCTCTGCGGGGTGGATCCCCTATCTCATTCACGTGCTAAGAAGGCTGTTCCGTGATCGCTGGAACCACTTATCGAGTGTAGATCTCTTCCGTGACTATAGGCTCTATGTCGCGTGTGAAGCGGATGAGGATGTCCCCTACCTTGTGAAGTACACGGGTGAGGACAACATCATCATAGGCTCTGACTACGGACACCAAGACCCTTCGGAAGAGCGCCACCTCGTTGCTACTATGAGGGCTCGCGAAGACATACCCAGCCACATTACAGAAAGAATCATGTGTGAGAACCCACGAAAATTCTATCCACTCTAGGAATTGTCTTGTACAGAAGGCGGGAAAGGGTCTGGCATAAACAAGCTGTTGAAAAAGTGGTTTGTATGCTTCGACGAGCTCAGCATGAACGGAAAATTATGAATGATTTCATGACTCCCTCCGTTCGCCCTGAGCCCTGTCGAAGGGTGAACGGAGAGTTTTTCAACGGCCTGGCAAACTTCCGACAACTTCGGAAGAGAGGATGGGAAAATGACAAGCATTGGAGATCCCTCGTGGCAGGAAGGATCCGGCAGAATGAAGTGGAGTGCGTTCATGCTTGTAACCGGCGTCAGTCTGACAGCATGGTTCTTCCTTGTGCGAGCGCAGGGTTTCTGCCTGGAGACCATTAACTTGGCAATCCCAACCAAGAGCTTTCAGCAGGTCATTTATCCGCTCGCCCAGGAGCGAGGATACATGCGAGAGGAGGGAATCGATCTAAAGATCCTCTTTATTGAACCAACCCCCAGCATCCAGGCGTTGGTTGCCGGAAGCGTCCATTTCACCGCGGCCGGCAC
>JAHFAO010000152.1:6561-8486 GCA_023250515.1 Deltaproteobacteria bacterium
ACCGGTGTGGCTTCCGTTGCGACCTTTATGCTCAAGCAGATCCTGGCCAAACACGGCCTCGACGCCGGCCGAGATGTGATCTACATCGATACAGGGACAGGCAACCAGCTTCCAGCGCTCCTGGCGGGGGCAGTGGACGGCGCCGTTCTGAGTGTCGAGCAGCGTTATGTTGGCCTGGATGGTGGCATGAAGGAGTTGTTCTATTTTGGAAACGAGGTAAAGAACTCCTGGGGAACTCTGGCGACCACTGATCGCTTCATTAAGGGGCAACCGAAACTGCTCACTGGTTTCATGAAGGCTACCCTCAAGGCGCTACGTCTCATCCGCCAGGATCGGGAAACGACCATTGCTGCCGTAGCGAAGTTTTCTGGCGTGGAGCGGGCCCTGGCAGGGCGCATTTACGACGATCTGATTAGCACCTTCACCCGAAATGGCACCGTAGACGACGAGACTCAGAGGAACGATCTCGACATTATCCGTCAGGTAACTGGGGGCAAAGAAACTATCCCGACCGCGCGAGCCTACGACCTCAGCCTTGCGCGCGAGGCCGACCGCCAGCTCACCCAGTCAAGTTGGCGCCCCTGACAGCGTTTATCAAATTTATCCTAAGTGAAGTAATCTTGGCCACGCACAAACACCCCATTTGTACGGCACCACGGATACCGGCTGAGGGGTGCAGATGTCGTGCTTACATCCCTGGGGCAGAGGAGTTTTGGATCTTTCAGACCGCCCTGAGAACCGATTACCTCTTTTTATAGAGGCCGTCGATGTAGCCGCTCTGATCCAGCTCCCTGATGAAGCTCAAATCGGCGAAGTCCTCAGGCTTGGCGGCCTTCGCTTTAGGATCAGAGGCTAAGATCGTCTTTAGCCCTTCGAGAGAAGGATACTGTTTCTTGGGTAGAACGGATTCGCTGAGGAGATTTTCCCAGGTCTTCTCCAGGACATCGCGTTCCACCCCACGGCCAAAATACTTCGATAATGCTTTCAAAGAAGTTTCTTTGTCCGTGTATATCCGATGTACGGCTTCCACCTGAGACTTAACATAGCGCCTGATGGTGTCCGGATGCTCACGAAGAAATCTCCTTGTCGTAGCAGCACCGGTATGCTGGTAGACAAGACCGAGCTTGGGGAGGTCTGCCAGGATGGTCATACCCCTTTTCTCTGCAATGATGCTGGCCGGAGGATTGATCACTGTGGCTTGTACTCGCCCCGCTAAAGTGGCATCCATGCGCGCAGGGGTGCTGCCGATTTGGACAATTGTGACATCTTTCCCTGGGGTCAAGCCGACCTTTGACAAAGCATAGCGGGCAATAAAATCCGAGGAGGAACCGAAGCGGCTGATCGCCACAGAGCCTCCCTTAAGCTGCTCCGGCGTTTTAATATCGGGTCGTCCCATCAAATAGTAGTTGAGGGAAGTGACGCCCGCAGCAATCATGACGGAATCGGAGCCTGCCAGAACACTATTTACTACGGCAGACCCTGCCACTTGGCTGATGGGTGTGTCTGCGGAAACCAACGCCATGACCGCCGTGGTGCCGCCCGTGAAGAAAATCAACTGCACATCCAATCCATTCTTTTCAAAGATTCCCGCTTCTTTGGCGACCCAGGCTGGCAGTTGGTCCCCGCTGATCGCGCTGTAGCCGACGTTTAACCTGGCCAGTTGGGCCAGGGCAGGATTGTTCCAAGAGGCCAATAGCGCCAAGGAAAAAATTACCATGGTAAAGGTTCTCAGATTTGTCATCTTAGCTCTCCTTTTTTTGTCGTTTACTGCTGCGGTGGAATTGCAATCATTCTCAACCCTGGGATCGATGCTTGGGTTTAGGAAGATAGGGCATACGCAGAGGCTAAGGAAGCAGCGGCAGCATGTCAATAATTGATCCCCTTTTGCCCCTGAAGAAAGCCCTTGGTTCCCCTTCTTAGCCTAG
>JAHFAO010000153.1 GCA_023250515.1 Deltaproteobacteria bacterium
TTGGTTATCTCTTTGAAGCATTTTGGGCGAAGGTGGCTGAATCCTCGTTGGTGATCTATAAGCGGAAGCCGCTGGGATCCTTGAAGTAGGTCCCCAGTTGCCCTGGTCTTCGACCTTCTCTCTCGCCATGCTCGTCGCGCTCCTCGATCCCCGCGTTATGGAGCTTGTTTACAATGGCGTGGAAGTTATCATCCGTGACATGGAAGGCGAAATGCCTCCCCCGATAGGTGGTCTTTGTAACTTCTGACAGCTCTCTCACCTGGTGGAGCACCACGCTTTGATCGGAGGGTATTTTAATTACAGCCACTTCATCGGTCCGCTTGAGGAGGGCTAAGTTTAAGATGCCAGTGTAAAACTTAATGCTTTCGTCTAAATTTAAAGTATCGAAGTGTAGATGGTGCACCCGGGTGCTTTTTTCCTGATCTCCCTTCAATACTTCCACTAAGTTCCCCTCAGAGTCGGTGAAAACGAATCCCTGCTGCGAGCCACACGGTGAATTCTTCCCATTCTCAAGTCTTTTCACTAGAGAACTTCTACCTTCGATCTGAGCGACGGTCTTCTCAAATTCATTCTCCGGCACTATAAAGGCGCACCTGGGGTAGGAGTCTAGCGTCTCCCTTTTTGGGATGGTCGCTTTTGTCTGGGAAAACAGGCCGATATGGTTTTGTCCAACTTTCATGAAGATCCGGGTTACAGTTGGATCCGAGTATTTCGTTACAACTCTTCCCTCGAGAACCTCTGTGTAGAACCTTTCCGCCCGGTCAGGTTCCATTGCGGGCAACACAAAGTGGTCCAGGTGTCGGACCTCGCCTAACGTTTTCCTGTCCTTATCCATATAGAAACCTCCTTTGGCGGACGTGACTATTTGATCTCAATGACCTCCATTGGCCGTTTCCCAAGACGTCTTGCTCCCTGGGGAGTGCAAACGACGCAGTCGCCCCAGTAGAGACGCCTTCTCCCATCGGGCGTAGAGACTGTGGGCTTCAAGATAAACACGGTATTCTCCTTGAGCTCCCACCGAGCGTGTTCCTCGCTGGTGCTGCGCGCTGTAAGGGGAGCGTCATCGCCAAGCCCTCTCCCGTGAAACAGCGGCCGGACTCCGAAGGATGTATGCTTCTTACCCCAGTCCAGGATAAACTGATTCAGCTCGCCCACAGTGAGACCTGGCCTGAAAACCCGGTAGGTGGCTTGGAGGATCTCCTGGCAGGTGCGAAAGATGTCATGCCAGACTCGATCCACCTGGCCTATGAACATGGGCTGCACACCTTGGCCAACGTAGCCAGCCCAGCGCGCCTCTATTTCGTTCATCACGATATCGCCATGCTGGAGCGGACGCAGCGTAGGCATAATGTTGTTGCCCTGGGGCTCCGGACCCGCAGACCACTGCAGCATGGTTGGTAGCTCACCCCCTTCCCGGACCATGGCATGGATCATTGCCGCATAAACCTCGCATTCGCGCACGCCTAGCCCGGCGGTCTCCGCCATGGCCAAAATGGCCTTTTCCACCAGCTCCACAGCCCTGGCGAGGACGTCGATCTCCTCCTGGCTTTTGACGTACTTGGCCCTCTCCATAAGTTCCGTTGCGTCCACAAACGTAGCCTGGGGAAAGGCCTCTTCGATGGCGCGCATGGTTCCGTAAGGCATGACCCCTTCGGGCGCTCGGGTGATGTTGTAAAGTCCCGCAATCCCAATGCGGGCCTTCTCCATCTTAAGCTCGCGCAGCCGCTCGACGATGCCACGGCCAAAGTAGCGGTTGCAATTGCGAATGTCAGTCACCCAGTCCTGGAAGCCCAGCCAGTAGTGATTGGGAGGAATGCCCATGGCGATAACCGCGACTTCGCCTTCCATAGGAAAAACCGCTGAGGCTTCGCCGCAATTGCCTCCAACGCCCGTGAGATAACGCGTGTTGGCCTGAAAGTGGTCCCAATGGCCGCTATTCACTGCAGTGACGATGACGTCCAGACCTTCGGCTGCCATGAGCCCTCGCACCAAGCGCCAACGGCGGTCGCGCTCGGCCAGGGAGAAACGCGGGACCTCTAGCTTCTCTACCTCAGCCACTGCCCAATCCACCTCTCAAGCCGAGATAAGTAGCTCCACCATGCGCTCACCCAACTCAAGGTGACCATCCTCTGTAACCACCAGGGAGGTCCCGCCCAGAAGCGTGTCCTCGCCATCCCGCGCCACCACAGTCGGGGAGATACTGTAGATCATCCCCGCCCTTAGGGCAAAATTTCCCCCGCCGCCCAGGCCACCGGTTTCCGCCCCGGGATCGGCGATTCTATAAGCGGGGCCGGGAAACTCCGGGACATCAATCCCATACTGATGGATCTGGGAATGGGGGGATGATGTAAAACCTGTTTCTTTACAGGCCGCCCTGTAGGCGTCAATTAAATTCCGCTGTGTTGCGCCCGCTCTCACCTGTCTCAGCACCGCATCTCTGACGTGAAGCACGGCCTGAAACATCTCTCTGTAAAGCGGCTTGGCCACGCCGAAGGAAATCTCTTGATCGCTGTGCCCCGCGTAGCCACTGTAATGGGCATGGGCCGTCAGGGTTCCGATATCGCCCTGTGTGATTCGCCGGTTCAAGCAGAGCTCTGCCAGGATCGGGTTCTGGGCAGGAACGGAGCCGAAGTTGAAAGAGAAGGTGGAGTCGAGATCACCTCCCGCCTCCCACATGCCTTTAATTCCCTCCTGGACTACCTGGGAACCCAGCATCCCCGGCCTCGCCACCTCGTGGACCCTCTTTATAGCGACATCGAAGACCCTATTGGCTTTATCGATCAGCGCAACTTCCTCTTCGCTCTTGACGGTCCTTACGTTAGTGAAGATGTCCGACACATCCACGATCTTGGCTGAAGAAAGGGCCGATTGGAGCTGCGCATAGAATCTATAGCTGAGCCCACCCGCAACCCCTAGGGTCCCTTTATCCAGATGGAGCTCCCTGATCCTTTCCACCGCAGCGGAGCCATCGGTGCCGGGCCTAAAATCGCTGACCCATTCCTGGGCTTCAATGAGCACCTGGGTGGAGATATCCACCAAGTGCCTCCGATTGACAATAACACAAGGCGGGACCTCATCGACGGTCAAAATACCGTAGAGCTCGCCTGGAACCCCGTTGGTGAGATAGAAGAGATTGCTCCCGTTCACAATGACGCAATCCACTCCCTTCTCCTTAAGCCCTGCTCTGATAAGAGCATACCTGCGATCCCGCTCCTTCAGTGAAAGCTTCGCGCTCACCTTTTCCTGTTGAATCATCGTAAACCTCCTTTTCTAAGAGCCGTTAAAAAACAACCTTTCTCCCCACACCCAATTCTTTAGCCTGCTGGAAGACCCGTTTCGCTAAAGCCACATCTCCCCAGCCTCCCTGAGACTCTCTGAAGACTGTGATCTCGTCTCTGCTCGTACGCCCTGCCTTACCACAGACAACATCGCCTAATTCCAGAACGCCCTCCCAAAAACCCTCCTCCTTGAGCTTGAGCAGGGGCTGACTATATCCCCCGCTGACATCGAGATTCAATTCCTGATCCCTGTCACCCACTACCGTAAGCCCAGCCCTTCGATAGACGCCAATGTCCAGCTCGCTGGGCCGCCCCATGCTGTTCACATGCAAGCCTCTCTCCATCGCCTCAGGATTAAAGACTGGGACTTTTGAATTGGTGGCGACAAGCAGGATGTCGCTCCCTTGAAGCACCTCTGAAGAATCGAAACAGGCACGAACGTTCGTCCCCAGGGCGGAACTCGCCCGCTGAGCGAATTCCTTCCTGTGGTCGGGATCCCTGCTATAGACCTTTATTTCTTTAACCGAGCGGACATGGCTCACGCCCTGGAGCAAGCTCAGAGCGCTTCTCCCGCTCCCTAGAAGCCCCACCACTTGGGCATCCTCCCGGGCGAGATATTTCGTTGCCAGAGCTGTGGTCGCCGCCGTGCGAAAGGTGCCGAAGGGATAAGACATCACGGCGAGAACCTCCCCGGTCTCAGAGTCACAGAGAACAGCGAGGGTGCCCCCCCGTTTGAACCCGCTGGCCGCACCCAATCTGGCCCCGATGAGTTTGCTTTCCAGAAGCGCCCCCTGCACTGTTCTCAGAGAGCCGTGGGCCACATGAAGCATGGTTGGAGCCCGGGACAAGACCTTTCCTTGCCCTCGCTCTCGAAAGGCCTCCTCAGTAGCTTCAATGGCTCCCTTCATGTCCAACAAGGGCTCCACCTCATGTCGCTCAAGCAGTAATGCCATCTTTCAAACTCCTACGCTATAGAAAAAACGAATATCGCATCTCTAGGAACACAGAGGCTGACCTCTCCTCCCAGCCAACCCCTTTCGGGTTGTCCCACAACCTTGACCATCAAAAGCTCTGAACGGATCTGAACCTTCCACAGTTGGTGGTCCCCGAGATAGACCTTGCCCATAACTTGGCCTCTAAACTCGTTGGCCTCTCCCCTTGGTGCGGAGTGGAGACGGAGATTCTCCGGCCTGATCCCGACCTTCACAGCGCCGCTAGGAGGCGAGGAGCTCGCCTGAATCAGGCCAATTTTGGTCTCGATCCTGCCCCTCTCTACTGCCCTGCCATCGAGCCAGTTGATCATGCCGAAGAACTCTGCCACCTCCGGCCTCGCAGGATGTTCGTATAGTGCCTGGGGGGGACCCACATCGAGAATCCTTCCTCCGTTCATGACCCCGAGGCGGTCGGCCAACGCCATGGCCTCCACCTGATCGTGGGTCACATAGAGCACTGTGACCCCAACCTTCTTGGTGACATCCCTGATCTGGGATCGAACCTCCTCTCTGAGCCGCGCGTCCAGATTGCTAAGAGGCTCATCCATGAGCAGCGCCTTGGGCTCCACTGCCAGGGCCCGCGCCAAAGCCACCCTCTGCTGCTGCCCGCCACTGAGAAGCGGCGCCGGCCTCTCTTCCAGCCCCTCCAATTGCACCAAGCTCAAGGCGGAGCGGACTTTTTCCTTGACCATGGACGGATCCCATCTCCTTATACCATGGGTCAAAGGAAGGGCCACATTCTCAAAGACGCTGAGATGAGGCCAGACCGCATAGGATTGGAAGACCATCCCTATTTCACGCTCCTCGGGCGGAACACAGAGCCGCTCTTTGCTGGAAAAGACCAATCTCTGCCCAAGGGCGATCTCACCGGCATCCGGTTTTTCTAGGCCTGCCACGCACCGGAGCAGCGTCGTCTTACCCGATCCGCTGGGGCCGAGCAGGACAAATAATTCACCGCTTTCGATCTTAAGATCCACCTCTCGCAAGGCAGCCACGGTTGCCTTTTTTACCGAGAAAGACTTATCCAGTTGCCGAAGGGTAATCACAACGACCTTAATAAGCGCCCACTGAAAACCTCCGCCTCCCAAAGGTGAAGTAAAGAATAATCAGAGGTGACATGAGCAAAACAAGCAGCACAGAGACCGCAGCGGCCTGGGTCAATGCCCCGCCACTAAAAACTCCCCAGATAAATACCGGCAGCGTGATGTTGCGCTGCGTGACAAGTAGCGCCGCTATAGTGAGCTCCCGGTAGGTCAGCAGCGCCATCCATACCCAGGAATAGAGGAATGCCGGTGCGAGAAGCGGGAACAGGATCTTCCAAACCACTGTCACCGGCTTCAGGCCAAAAACATACCCCGCCTCATCCAGCTCGCGATGAATCTGTATTAAGGTGCTATTGTACACCCGCGTGGCGAAGCTGATGCGTTCAATGACGTAGACCACCATGAGCAAAAAGAGGGTCCCATAGAACGGGAGAAAAGCTGGCAGCCAGAAGAGCGCAAACATCAAGGCCCCTAAGGCGAAGACGATACCTGGAACCGCATGGGGGAGAAAGGCCAAAACATCAAATAAGCCGGACACCTTAAGACCGGAACGGATGACGACCCAGGAGATCGCCAGGCCGAAGAGCGCTGTCAGAGTCGGAACTGAGGCCACCAGAATGAAGCTGTTCTGAGCGGCCGCCCAAAAGCCTTCCCAAGGGATCCGGCGGAAGTTATCCAGCGAGACCCGCTCCAGGGCAGAAGTTGAGAAGGGCTCGAAAAAAGGGATCAGCGAGGCCCACACGAGAACCAGCCCCGGCAGGACCAGGCTCAAGATGACCTTAAGGGCGATGAAGGCCCATCCGGCAATCCACCAGCGCCCCAGCTCCACAGGCTTCGGCCGATAATCCTTCCCCCGCACCACTGCGTATCGATGGGAACTCTGGACCACCCGCAAATACCACCAGCTCAGTACAAGGGCGATGAGGATCATGGCGCCGCTGGAGGCCCCGGCAAGACCATAGTTGGGCATGCCCTCTTGGGGATTGGACTGCATATATACAAAGGTACTAAAGGTGAATATCCGGTTCGCCATCCCGATGACGGCCGGCACGTCGAATGCCGCAAGCCCGATTGTAAATATGTAGATTCCAGTGGCCAGGATGCCAGGCCATATGAGGGGAACCGTGATGGTTCTCAGCCGGTGGAGGAGCTTCATGCCATGGATCTGAGCGCTCTCTTCCAGCGCCGGATCCAAGGCCCGAAAGGAACTTGCGATCATGACAAATGCCAGCGACGAGAGGCCCAGGCCCTGGACGAAACCCATTCCCGCTACGCTGGTGATGTTGAACGGCGCATGATCCAGAGAGAGAAACTTCATGAGCCAGTTGTTGACCATGCCGATTCGAGGATGAAACAAGAACAGCCAGCCCATGGCAGTGAAAAAACCTGGGATTAAAATCCCCAGGGTCATGAGCGGATAAATAGCTCCCCGTAAAGGCAGGTCTGTCCGCTCGGCCAACCAGGCCGTGGGCACAGCGAAGAAGAGCGCCGTCACTACGGTGACAAGAGCGAAGCCTAATGTGTTGAGAAGGCTTTTGTAAGAAAAGGGGTCCGCGTAGAGGTCGAAGAAGTTCTTAAACGTGTAGCCCTCTTCCACCCGAAAGGCAACCTCTAGGGTTGCCAAAAGGAGGACCACCACAGCGGCGAGCGAGAGCCCGCCCAGGGCGACCAATGGAGTGGGCCCGGTCCAAAAGGCTCGTCTGGATGCACCCCGCAGAGTCTCCCAGACATGAACTCCTTCGGCCACCATCATTTGCCCAGGAGAATTTTCTGATACTTCTCTCTAAGGGTGTCGAACATCTTATCTCTCCCCACTACTTCCTGCACACCAAACACTCTGGGCTCAACGCCTTTACGGCGCAACTCTTCTACCAACCGATAGGTGTTGGTCCCCTTGATCAGATGGAGGTCATAGGCCTCGGTCTCCCAGAGGATTTTCTGCGCCTCCTCCGTAACCATGAACACCGTGAACAATTTAGCTAAACTCGGATGCGGGCTATTCTTCGGCACGCCCAGGTACCAGTAATTGATCAGGGGAATATCCTGTAGGATCACGTGCGCGATAGGCGCCCCTTTGGCATTCAAGATGTCAGTCTGGCCAGCGCCGCAGGTTAGCGCCATCATGGTAAACTCGCCGCTGATGATCCTTTCATCTTCGGCGCAGCGAATCAGCCCGGCGAGATTCTCCCGGACCAGCTCTTTGAGAAACCTCGTGACCGCCTCATCACTCAGGATCATCGCTGCCCGGTCAAAGGCGGCCGCGTAAGGCGTGGACGCGATTTTTCTCTTCCACTGGGGATCCAAAAGATCGTTGAGAACCCGGGGAACCTTATTCTTGGGGACGAGCTTTGTGTTGTAGACAACCCCGGGCATGCGGCTGGCAAAGGCGATGCCTATATTATCTGGGGCTATGGCCCCTCCAGGGATCGTGGGGGAAAGAGCGTTCCAGTTGACGCTCTCCAGCGCCCCAGCGCGGTGGAGGTTGAGAAAGTGAGCCTCGCTCCCGATGTAGATGTCCGTCGTGGGCGGCTTGCCCGCTTTGAACTCCTGAATGAGGCGGCTCGCCAGCTGCGGCATGGCTGGGCCGCGGATGAACTTGAGCTTGAATTTGATACCATACTTGGCCTGCATGGCCTTCTCCCAACCGGACCAGGCCTTGGGATCATCGATACCACTACCGAGCATGACCAGTTCCCCCTCAGAAGCGGCTCCTTTGATCAAGTTATCCAGGGCCTGAGTCCTGCCCGACTGCGCATCTGCAATCGCAACTGGAAGGAGAAACCACAACACCGCTAACAGGGACCCTGCTCTTCTTAAGAATATTTTCTTGTTCATCTCCTCCTTCCTCCTTTCTCCTTTCTTTCTCCCTGCTCAGCGGCCCTCTACGATTTCGCTCTCTCTCCGAACGGCGTGTTGGTGTCGTCATAGCCGTAATCGTAGTGGGCCATATCGCTGTCAAGGGGCTTTCCACCCACAAAGTGGAAGGCATTGTTGTCCCAATCGTAGAAGTATGTCCCGCGCGCATGAACATTCTTCCGCATTCCAAGCGCCACCTGCCCATGCAGCTCGGTGCGGGGCTGCAGTGTTTTCTCATCGACCGGATTCCCCTCGGCGGAAGAGAACGGCACG
>JAHFAO010000154.1 GCA_023250515.1 Deltaproteobacteria bacterium
TCGGTACGATTGTTTTTCTTACCAGTCAGGATCTTTCGGCCCTCTGGAACAGGGACCCAGCCATTGTGCTTGTGGGCCTCCTTGAATTCCTAGGTTACCTCATCATAGGCGTTTTGGCCTGTAAAGCCTCTTATGTTTTCTTCAAAAGGAAACTTACAGCTCCCAAGCTGGTCGAGAGACTCGGGATTGCAGAATTTGCCTTCGAAACTATCCGATCTATTTTGTACGCAATAATCTCGGGAGGTGGTGGAGAAGTTTGGATAGGCGTCTTTTTGCGCATCTTTGCGGGTGCTATTGCTCTCGGCGTGTGGATCGCCTACTTCGAGATGTCAAGGAGAGTACAGACGACCTTTGTCGATTAGGCCTGCGTTTGTGGAGAAGAAAAGGCGATCCTGAATCTTATTGTGAGCTCATCTGAGCCGTGATGAGAAATGGGGACAGATGAGAAATAGGGACAGGCTAAATCAGGTCAGAAGAGATTTTCGGAAACGTCACTGTGCGAACTCAACCTGTTGCGCTCAGCTTAAAATCCCTTCCGCCTGCCACTTGGCAATCGTAGCCTCGTCGTATCCGAGCAGATCGCGCAGGATCTCAACAGTGTTAGCGCCGAGACGCGCGGGGAGGGACAAGGGTTCATCAACCATCCCACCGAATTGAAGCGCGCTGCGCGGCACTTCGAATGGACCGATGGGTGATTGGTGAAAACGCTCAAAGTAGCTTCGATGGCGGAGCTGCGGGTCTTTTACAAGGTCTGCACCGGTCTGGACTACTCCCGCAGGAACCTTTTCAGCCTGGAGCGCCTCCATAACTTCCTCCGCGGATCGTGATTGGGTCCAGGCTTCGACGATCATGTCTAGCTCGGACGCATGCTCCAAGCGCGCATCTCGATCGGAAAAGCGCGGGTCCGCTATCAGCTCTTCTCGGCCCATAACTCGGCAGAACCGCTTCCACTCCTCATCGGTCCTGACCGAGATCACGCACCATCGATCCTCGCCCTCACAGCGATAGCAACCATGGGGAGAAGCTGTACGGTCTTGGTTGCCCCGGGGCTCAGGATCTCTTTGATTCACAGTCGTCTCTAGATAACTCACGCCTAGCGTGTAGGCGGTAGCCTCGACTTGGGCGAGGTCGATTGAGGCTCCCTTGCCGGTCAAGCGCTGATGGAGCAATGCCGCCACCATCACTGCAGGAGCCAAGATGAAGCCCAAATGGTCTGGATATACTCCCTGGTTGCCTATCGGCCGAGGCTGGCCCGGATGGTTCCAGAGATAGGTCATACCTGTGAAGGCATTGAGGTTGAAGCCCCAGGTGCCATACCAGCTTTTCGGTCCCTTCTCCCCTAGCCCGGGCATCTTGAGGATAATAATTCGCTCATTGGCTTTCCTCAGCTCCTCATCGCCAAGGCCGAGGCGATCGAGAACGCCAGGTCGAAAGTTCATCAATACAGCATTCGACTTAGCCGCGAGTTCCTTAATAATCCGCGCCCCCACGGGGAGCTTGAGATTGACCGTGAGTGAGCGGATCCCGAGGTTGCACTCGATAAAACGGGGTGCCGCATCCACGTCCTCAGTCTGCCCGTAATGGCGGAAGGTATCGAGCCCGCCGCTCAAGGACTCCACCTTGATCACGTCCGCCCCAAATTGGGCTAGAAGCCGTCCGGCATAAGGACCGGCATAGCCAGTGGTAAAGGCGATAATTCGGACGCCCTCTAACATTCGGTTGGTGCTCAGCATTTTCGATTTTAGGCGTAGATTCTTATACTTCCGAATGTGAGAATTTATCTCTAACATTTTATGCTGCCGACCGTTGTGACAACAATTGTCATCAGCCCAAAATATCTTTTGCTGGACTTTCGCGCTTTCCTTGGCGTCCTTTGCGCCTTTGCGCGAGATCGTGTTTTTTCTCGCGCCAAGACGCCAAGATCGCAAAGAGCTTGCTGCGCCGAAATGTCATCAGCCCAAAATTTCAAATATCTTTGGCTAGATTTTGGATTTTAGAATCGATCCAAAATCGGCAATCCAAAATCCAAAATTCAAATCACTCCTTCCGCTGCCAGGATCTCAAGCTGCTGATTGTCCAATCCCAATTCGTCGCAATAGACGTCGGAGTTGTGCTGACCCAGCAAAGGGGCTGGCCCCGGCTCTGGGCGTTCCCCTTCAATGCTGAAGGGCGCGCCTGGCTGCTGATAGGAACCAAGCACAGGATGCTTCACGGTGCCGAAGAAACCACGGTCCTGGATATGAGGATCACACAAGAAGTCGCTCGTCGTATTGACCGGAAGCGCAGGGATGCCATGCTTCTGAAACAAATGCGAAAGCTCGTCTTTTGCGTAGCGCGATGTGAAAGATTCAACCAGCGGATTGATCCAATGGGCATTTTTCCGCCGCTCGAGGTTAAGCTTCAGCTTGGGGTCGTCGAGTTCAGGCGGATGATCCTTCCACATCTCAAGAAAAATCGGCCAGTGGCGCTGAGTTACAAAAAGGGATATGTAGCCGTCTTTGCAAGGAAAGAGGTTGGCCGGGGCGACATGCTGGTGCTGGCTTCCGGCCCGTTTCATGAGCCTTCCCTCTGAGGAATATGTGAAAGCGACATGTTCGTGGAGGGCAAGGCTGGCCTGAATCGACGCGTCAATATGGACGCCTATCCCCTTCTCCTCACGTTGCCAGAGGGCTAACATGACGCCGTAAGCCGCGTAGATGCTCGCGTAATAGTAGGATTGGGTTTCAGGAGGCATACACGGAGGAAGGCTGGGGTCTCCACAGATATAGAGTAGACCACCCATCGCTGTAGTGACGATATCGGGAGCAAGGAAATCCCTGTAGAGTCCACTCCGTCCGAAACCTGAGAGCGACACCAGGATCAGCTTTGGCTGGCGCTTCGTCAATTTGTCAAAGCCTAGGTCAAACTTATCCAAGGTGCCAGGCTCTTCGCTCTCTAGAACAACATCTGACCTCTCCACAAGGTCCAAGAAGAGAGCCCGCCCAGCAGGCCGGCTCAAGTCCAACGTAATGCCTCGCTTGCCTGCGTTCAGGTAGGCAAAGCGAAGGCTTCGTTCGCGATCGGCATGTCCCGCAGCGAACGGAGGCTCAGAGCGCAGTGGATCTCCTCCCGGAGGCTCCACCTTGATGACATCTATCCCGAAGTCGCGAAGCAATTTGCCGCAGAAGGCACCCATCGCCGAGCTAAGATCGAGCGCCCGGAAGGCTGAGAGTAGAGAGGCGGACCGAGCTTCCGTCATTGTGGCTTGTGGGCCTTGATGAGGTTCTGCGCCAGCCGCCAACGAAGCACCTCCGTAGCCCCTTCAGTGATCCTGATGCTTCTCACCTGCCGATACCACCACTCCAGAGGCAAGTCCTTGGTCAGGCCCACACCACCGTGAACCTGAATCGACCGATCTACTACACGGCCTGCCATCTCCGTGCACATGATCTTGACCATATAGGCGAGGTTGCGTACGTCTTCGCCCTGGTCGTGGCGCCAAGCACACTCGTAGACCATCAGGCGAGCTGCATGGAGTTCCATGGCCGAATCCGCCACCATAAACTGCACTGCCTGCCGGTCGGCTAGAGGTCGCCCGAACGTTACGCGGTACTGACTGTAATCCATCATCATATCCAGCGCCCGCCCGGCTATCCCCAAGCAGCGGGCGCCATGCCCTCGGATGCGCCCCTCTTGAAGCCATTTTTGCGCCAGCGAAAATCCCTCACCTTCCTTGCCTATCACATTGGCCGCGGGAACCTTGACATTCTCGAAAACGATCTGCCAGGGCGCATCTCCCATCATGGTGGGCCACTGGCGATCCAGGATCACGCCGGGACTTTTCATATCCACGATAAGGCAGGTGATACCTCCGCGGGCCCGTTTCTCTGCATCCGTAACAGCCATCACCTGGGCATAGTCTGCGCGGCCAGCCCCTGTGATAAAACGCTTAGTGCCATTCAAGAGGTAGTGATCTCCGTCGCGAATCGCCCTAGTACGCATGCCTGCCGGGTCACTACCGGCATCCGGTTCGGTCTGGGCAAAGCAGACCTTCTTTTCTCCTCTCAGGACCGGATAAAGAAACCGCTCCTTCTGCTCCTCATTGCAGTGAAACAGGACCGCCCGTACTTCTGGTCCGAATACCTCATTATTGCGAAAGGGTACTGCCACCGTTCGGAACAGTTCCTCCGAAATGACACAGCGAGTTAGCAGGTCAAGCTCGGCCCCACCATATTCCTGGGGAACATCAAGCATCCATAGCCCCACAGCCTTGGCTTTTTCTTGGAGTGGCTTCAGGATGTGTTCCGGCATCTCCTCGCCTTCCGGACGGTATTCACGCTCTAGGGGAATCAGCTCCTTGTCGACAAAGCGCCGAACTGTGTCCTTCAGTATTTTTAATTCTTCAGGCAAATCAAAATCCATCCTTACCCCCCTTATCCTATTCACCCACCCATTTTCGATTTTAGATTTTGGATTTTAGATTTCGTCGTGAGCTCAGTCGAACGATTTAATCCAAAATCGGCAATCCAAAATTATTTAGGCTTTACGTTTACTATACGATCCAAACCCGGGACGATAAGTTTTTTCATCGAGGAACTGTCTCGTGCCTTCCTCGCGGCCTCGCAATGGATCCGTAGCGCGCAGGGCTACGCCCTTCGCGGCCATGTACTCTTCAGCCTGCCAATAGTCCATGGTCCGACATGTTTTGTACACCTCTTTCGCTGCGCGCAGTGTGTGGGGATTCTTTTCCATAAGTTTGCTCGCCAGCTTTATCGTCTCCTCCTTTAATTTCGCGCGCGGAACGGCAAAATTCACCAGTTTCATCTCCGCCGCTTTTTTCCCGTCAAAGGAATCGCCTGTCATGATATAGTACAAGGCATCCCTGTAGCACATAGCATCGACCAGCACGCGGCTTACCAGGCCGCCGGGAAAGATTCCCCAGTTCACCTCGCTCAACCCAAAAACAGCATCCTCCGCGGCGATCGCGAAATCGCAAGCGATGAGCGGCGTAAAAGCCCCCCCAAAGCAGTAGCCGTTGACCATGGCAATGGTGGGTTTGGGAAAAGTAAAAAGCCGTCGCCAGCGCCACTCCTGTGAGGCCCATCCGGCTTTCCGCCTCTCTGCTGGATTGTTGTCCAGAGCCCGGAAAAAATCCCTCAAGTCCTGCCCCGCGCACCAGCTATCCCCCGCGCCGGTCAGGACCATAACCTGAGTCTCATTGTCTGTCTCCAGCTCGCAGATAGCATCGAGCATGTCATAGTGAAGCTGCGGGCTCATCGCATTGCGCTTCTCCGGCCGATTCAGGATCACCCACGTAATCCCATTCTCTTTCTCGACCTTGACGGTCTGATAATTCCTTGTCGCCATTGTTTTTCACCTCCATTAATAAATTTTGATCCAGAGCATATTTGAGCGATGAATCAGATGTCAAGCCTTAGAGACTGCTTGGGACCCAGGTTGCAACGTTAAGATAAGAAGCTTCTTGCTTGCAAGACACAATGCTATCGTGGTATGAACCTAAGAGAATACCAAAAGGAGAAGGGTCTATAGCAATTAAAGGAGATTAGACCAATGCCCATGAAGAAAGTCGCAATATCCCTCCCTGAGGGTGTCCTGGAAACAGTTGACGAGATGGCCGCCCGCCGGGGCATGTCTCGCAGTCACGTGATTGCTACTATCCTATCGAAGTTGGCGCGAGCCAAGCATGATCGGGATATTACTGCTCGGATTGATGCGCTTCTTGACGACGAGACAATCAGGGTGGAACAAAAAAACGCAGCAGATGAGTTTCTACAGATGAGTCGGTGGCCCCGAGAGAAATGGTAACACACCAAGGGGAGGTCTACTGGGTATCGTTTCCAGGGTCACGGGGCTCGGAACCATGGGGTCGCCGGCCAGCCCTCATCCTGCAGCACGATCGGTTTAACCGCAGCCGCCTCAATACAGTGGTAGTGGTAGCCATTACATCCAACCTGCGCTATGCCACACTTCCGGGTAATGTCCGGCTGCGGAGAGGGGAAGGTAACGTTCCGAAACCATCTGTGGTGAATGTCACGCAGGTCCAAACCATCGATCGCGCGTACTTGAGGGAGAAGATTGGCACTCTCCCTCATCACCTGCTCCGGCAGGTTTGGCAGGGAGTGAAGCTGGTGCTTGAGGTGGACGGAGAGGCGCACCCATAGTGAGAAGCATCCAATCTTACCTGCTATCAAAGGAGGATCTGCATATGCCGAGGGTCGAACAGACTCCCATCTTCACCACGGGCGAGGCCGTAGAGCATTTACGCCAGGCGGTGCACACCAGAGCGGGCAATTTCTACGCCATGTATTCCAGCGTGCTTGGTGGCATTGTTACGGACCCGGCTTTAATGGTCCTACCGCTCGACGATCACATGGTCCACCGAGGCCATGCCGTGTTTGATACGGCTACATTGGCGAATGGAATGCTATACCAGCTCGATCAGCACCTGGAGCGCTTCCTGCGCTCCGCGGAAATGGCGCGTATCTCGCCGCCTTTTCCACGTGAACAAATGCGCCAGATCATTATCGACACGGCAGCGGCCAGTGGTCATCGTGACGCCTCCGTGCGCTACTGGCTCTCTGCTGGACCCGGCGGCTTTGCCCTGGCGCCCACCGAGTGCGTCGGCAGCAGCTTTTACGTTATGATCTTCGGGGCTGAGACCTACCCAGAATCCTACTATACAGAGGGGATCAAAGTGGTGACCAGTAGGGTCCCCATCAAGCCACCATTTTTTGCGCGGGTTAAATCGACCAACTACTTGCCTAATGTGCTGGTCGTGCTTGAAGCCAAAGACCGTGGGGCCGACAACGGCATCTTTATCGACGAGCATGGCATGGTGGCGGAAAGTTCCAACATGAATGTGGCCTTCGTCACTAAGAATCGCGTGTTCCGTCATCCTCCCTTTGATGCCATCCTATCCGGGATTACTGTTCTCCGCATATTTCAGCTTGCACGGCGCTTGGTAGAGCGGGGTGAACTGCAGGATATCGTGGTTGCCGATGTTGCCGTAGAAGAGGGGCGTGCGGCCGCGGAGATGATGCTGATCGGCAGCTCGATCAAGGTGGCGCCGGTGACACAATGGGACGGGCAGCCCATCGGCGACGGCAAGCCCGGCCCTATCGCCAGAAAGTTGCTTGAAATGTGGTACGAGGATGTCAGAACCGCATCGGACCAGTTGGTTCGAGTCCCCTACCCTGAAGGATAAAGTTGGACAATTCCCTTCAACATGATTATTTTTTTGCCTGCTCAATAAATTGCCTGATAAAATCTAAGAGCTCAGGAGACGCCTGCTGTACCTTTTGATAAAGCCTCTCCCCTTCTTCTCCAACTTCAAATCTAGGGTGGAATTTCATGACTTTCTGGGCATCCGCGAGAAAGCCTTCGTCCCTTGATAGAGAGGTGATCGCTTGCTTGAGAGCGGATAGAGCCTCCGGCGGGGAGCCAGGCGGTAGCAAGACTACCCGACTCATATTGGTGCTCGAGATATTGATCGCTTTCAGCGCCTCATACTTGATTCCAGAAGGAGCTGTACCGAAAATCTGTTTGTAGAGTTGGGTGAAAGAAGGAAGCTCGGGGACATCCGGGCTGCTCTTTACTTCACCATCCGGAGAGACCAGGTCGTTGTAATAAATAGCAGTGACCACGCCAGTTTTGACCATGTTAGGCTCTACCATGGACCGGTAAGATGGTAGGGTCTCGTCATGATATTGCACTTCATTCCGCTGCACCGCCAGCCTTGCTTCGGAACTCGAGTTATAGCCGGCCACATAATCGTATTTCAAACCCCAAAGATCGAAGGAGAGGCGAAAGCGCACATCCTTGGAACTGTCGAAGCTTAGGCCTCCAGCTTTAAATCGCTGAGCCTTGACAATATCTGCCGGTTTTTTGATCCCAGGAGGAACGTCGGAACGGATGTAGCAGACTGTAATTCCCTGCAACGATGCGATAAAGGGGTATTTAGCCAGATTAACGCGTAACGCTGGATTCTTTAACTGCTGGTGAAAAAGGGGCCCGGTAAAATAACCCATTGTAAGCCCATCGGGCTTGGCGACTTCTCCCAAGAAGTTTACGCCTATGATCCCACCAGCACCGGGCATATTTTGCACGATGATGCTCGGCTGTCCCGGAACATGCTTAGCCAGGTGGCGCGCTATGATTCTCCCCTCAACATCGGTAGGTCCTCCAGCCGCGAAATTGATCACGAAGGTTATGGCCTTACCCTGATATAAGCCTTTCTCAGCCCCGAACCCTTGGACTGCCAAAGTGGCAAAAAAAACGAACCCGAAAATAAGAACGCATAAGCGCCAACGATTTCCCCTCATTTGCCTTCTCCTTTCACTATAAGTTCATTTCAAAGCCTTGGGCATGTTAACTCCGACTCCG
>JAHFAO010000155.1 GCA_023250515.1 Deltaproteobacteria bacterium
CTCCTTCCATGCAGGATTCCGTACTGGAGCGGTGGCTAGCCTTTCTCCAGACAGGACTCTCACCTGTTGAACCGTCTGTGCTTATCCTGGCGCACCCATTTTTTATCCTCCTTAGGAATCTCTTGGTAGTATGGCAACCCCGCAACCATAGGCTATTATCCCCTGCCCATGGGGTGTCAATTAGAGCAATACATAAGGCGTAAACCGCCCACTCAGGGTTTTTCCGCCAATTTCGAAAAAGTGCTTAGAATCGGTCTCTCTTTGACTTGTCATGGCAGACAGTGTAGAGAAAAGGGAAATGGAATTTTTGTGGAATTTGTTCCACCGGATTTATGATGTGGAGTCCTTGGTCCGGGTGGGCGGCCTGGCAGCCTTGACGGCTATTGTGTTCACAGAGACGGGGCTTCTCGTTGGCTTTTTTTTACCTGGAGATTCTCTCCTGGTGACTGCGGGGATTTTCGCTGCCAGGGGCGATTTGGAGCTATGGACTCTTAACGTCACCCTCAGTCTGGCCGCTATTATTGGAGATACAGTCGGTTATGGTATCGGAGCCAAAACTGGGCCCAAGATCTTTACCCGCGAAGACTCCCTTTTCTTTAACCGTAAGCACCTCATCACTGCCAAGGAGTTTTATGACCGCTACGGCGGATTTACGATTTTCATCGCTCGCTTTATCCCCATCCTTAGAACCTTTGCCCCGGTGGTGGCGGGGGTAGGGGCAATGCAGTACAAGCGATTTATTTCCTACAACGTGTTTGGGGGACTCTTTTGGGTTTTGAGCATGACCTTCACCGGCTACTTTCTCGGCAAAATGGTCCCCAACATTCAAGAACGTATTCACGTCGTCATTGCCACTGTGATCTTCCTGTCGCTTCTCCCAGCAATCACCAGGCTCGCCAGAGAGAAATGGAAAGCCCGCAGGTCGATGGGGTAAGCCGAGCCCTGCCCTAATCCTTTCGCCGCGGAGGAGATTTTGGAAATCTGGGGTATTGCTATTATCCTGGGAATTGTAGAGGGCCTCACTGAGTTCATCCCGGTCTCCTCAACGGGACATCTGATCGTTGTGGGGAATCTCCTACGCTTCGAGGGTGAAAAGGCCTCCACCTTCGAAGTGGCCATCCAGCTCGGGGCTATTTTGTCCGTTGTTGTTCTTTACTGGGACCGTTTCTTGGGCCTGATTCCCTGCAAGGAGAATCCCATCCCTCGTTCCGGCTCGGCACTGGAAGGCTGGTCCGGTCTCTGGCGCATCGGTCTAGCTACGGTTCCAGCCCTCATCGTTGGATACCTAGCCCATGACTTCATCAAAGCCCACCTCTTCACACCCGCTGCTGTGGCCTGGGCTCTTGCGGTCGGAGGTATCGGAATCTTGATCGCCGAGAGATTCGTGCTCCGGCGCTTCTCACGTTCGTTGGACACACTCACCCTCCGGCAGGCTCTCGGAATAGGGCTCTTTCAAACCCTCTCCCTGTGGCCGGGAACCTCCCGGTCTGCAGCGACCATCGTGGGCGGGCTTCTCCTCGGGCTTGACCGTAAGGGGGCTGCCGAGTTTTCGTTTTTGATTGCCGTGCCGATCATGGTGGCCGCCACGGGTTACGACGTTTTGAAAATGACAGGCGCCTTTACTTCCGAGGATGTGGCCCAGTTAGTTGTAGGCTTCATCGTCTCCTTCATCGTAGCGCTCATGGCTATCCCCAGCTTTATCCGTATTCTGAGCCGCTGGAGCCTAGCCCCGTTCGCCTGGTACCGGATCGTGGCGGCCCCGGCCTTCTACCTGCTCACCCGCAGCCTGAGTCTTTAACAGGGCACGGCTATCTAGTCTAAGAAAAAAAACTGTGCCGCGAGCCCGAACACATTCAGCGCAAATCGCCCATCAACTATTATCCCTCAACCCTTCCGAGACATTTCATTGACCCATTGGCCTTTCGGGGCAGCACGCTGAGCAGGGTCAAGACTTGGAGGTCAGCCCCCAGGCACTATTCTCAGTTAACTACTCCCCCAACCTCTCCCCCGCCTGGAGCCCGTAGTGCTGGGCAAAGAGATCCGCAGGGAGTTCCTCCTCGCCTTCGAGCTGAAGCCGTGTAAGAAGAAGGTTCCCGCTGCCAGTCCCCACAAAGACCCCCTCCCCAAGCTGAATCTGCTGAATGGTTCCTGGTAGCCCGCTGTTGACACTGGACGCCTGACGATTAACGGATGCCGCCCATAGATAGAGCTTGCTACCCCGGTAGAAGGTAAACGCACCAGGATAAGGACGGGTGACCGCACGGATAAGATTGTAAATAGCTAGCGCCGACTTTTCCCATGTGACTCTTCCATCATCAGGGCGCCTGCCACCAAAGGTCGTGGCCAGCCGAGAATCCTGCGGGATCCTGGGGGCTGTCCCTGTCTTGATCACCGGATAGGTATCCTTGAAGAGTTGCGCCGCAGCATCGGTGAGTTTATGAAAGAGACTCAGGGCAGTATCTTCCATCTCGATAGACACTGGCCTTTGAGCAATGATGTCCCCCGCATCGGCCTTTTCAATCATGTAATGGAGGGTCACCCCGGTCTCGGTCTCCCCGTTTATGAGAACCCAATTTACCGGGCAACGACCACGGTATTTGGGCAGAAGGGACCCGTGGAGGTTGATGCCCCCAAGGCGAGGAATGGCCAGAAGTTCCTTAGAGAGGAGCCGACGGTAATAGAAGGAAAGGATCAGGTCTGGGGCAAGCCCACGCATCAAATCAATAAAGGCAGGAGTATTGGGACTGGAAGGAGTATAGACAGGGAGATGATGCATCCGGGCAAATTCAGCTACCGATTGAAACCAAATCTCTTCGTTCGGATCATCCTCATGCGTGACCACGGCAACGATCTCCTCGTCCTCATCGATGAGGACCTTAAGACATTCGTAACCGATGTCATGGTAGGCAAAAACCGCTACTCTAACTCGATTCATTATTCCAGGATCTCCTTAATCAGAAATCGGGGTCGACGGCGAACTTCCATGTAAATCCGGCCGATATACTCTCCTATAAGACCTAGGGCGAGGATCTGGAGACCGACAAAGAAAAAAAGGATGGCGAAAAGCGTGAAGACCCCCTCGACCTCCGGCCCGACTACAAGACGGCGAATGAACAGAAATAGGGCGAAGGCAAGGCCAAGCAAAGAGATAAGGATGCCCGCAAAACCTACCACCTGAATCGGGAGAAGCGAGAAACCCGTCAGGAGATCGAAGTTCAAACGCATGAGGCGAAACAGCGTATACTTCGACCGCCCAGAATTCCGGGGAGAGTGGGCAATGGGAATCTCAGCCACAGATCCGGCAAAGGAATTGGCCAACGCTGGGATGAAGCTCGAAACCTCTTGACACTGGCAGATGCGCTCCACTACAGACCTGCGATAGACCCGCAGCATGCACCCATAATCCCTCATCCTAACCCCCACGATCAGAGAGGTTACCTGATTAATTATAAAGGAGAGAAAACGGCGAACCGGCGAATCCTGACGCACCTCCCTCCACCCACCCACCACGTCGTGCCCTTCCTCAAGCTTCGCAAGTAGCTTCGGGATCTCTTCGGGTGGGTTTTGCAGGTCCCCGTCGAGGGTCACAATGACATCGCCCTTCGCCCGTTCAAACCCGGCTACCACCGCCGCATGCTGACCATAGTTGCGGTTGAAACGAATCACCTTTACCATCGGGTTGTTCTGGTGCAACCGTTTGAGGATCCCTTCCGTACCGTCCGTGCTCCCATCATCCACATAAATGATCTCGTAGGATCTTCCCGTGCCAAGAAGGGTCTGGGAGAGACGGTGATGCAGACTCTCAAGCGTTTCTGCCTCATTAAAAATGGGGATGACCACAGAAAGGGTTGCTCGATCAACGTACCCTTTCTCTGCTTCCCTCTCCCTTGCCACGAAGCTTTCGCCATTCATACGGCCAATCCTTGGCAGGCCACCCACCCGCTCCTTCCGAGGATTTTTCCTCTCCTAATCGGCATGCGTGGAACATTCTGCATTCCCTTACTCAGTGTCATCTCGGCGAATTCACAGAGGCGTACCACATGAATTCCCCGTTCAAGGATCTCTCTAAGGAACTCTTCAAAGAGGAGCAGGTGTGGTCGTCCTTCTACCTCGGCATGAATTGTGTGCACGTTGAGTCCATTTCTAAGGGACGATAGAAGATGATCATTAATCTTGCGCTCCCTCCCTAAAAGTTCATCCAGGGTGGGAAGGGTTGTTGGAATCTGGAGGGTGTTGAAGAATCGACCATTGTGAACCGGTAGAAACGGAGAGGTCCCGCGCACATCGCTGGCATAAAGCAAGCCCATCCGGTCCTGAACCGTAAGGGTGGAAGGCGTACACCTCCATCCAGGCGCGGCAGAGCTTACCGGACACACCCCCACCAGATGTTCGTAAGCCGTCCTAGCTTGAAATAATTCCGCCTCAATCTCCTTCTCCTCCATTCCTTCCACATGATCTTGCCAACGGACATGGTCATAGCCATGAATTCCGAGCTCATGTCCCTCCGCTATAATCGCCCTAAGAAGCTCTGGTGCCGCCTCACCTACAGGATGAGAAGGAAGTAGTGTCCCGGAAAGTAGGGTTCTAAGGCCATAGAGACGCAAAGGATTCGTGTGCCACATCTTGAGGAGGAACCCAGGTTGCCAAAGGCGTCTTAAGGCCTTGCCTGAATTATCCGGGCCGAAGCAGACAAAGAAACTCGCACGCACCAAGTGGCGCCTGAAGAGGTCAAGCAATCGGGGGACTCCCTCTCTTAAACCGATGCGTGTATCCACATCGACTCTTATAGCAAGCTGCATGCGCATCCATCCTTTTAGCCCATTAATCTCTCTTGGGTGACCCCTCGGTTTTGGTCTGTTTCTCAGGCTCTTCTGGGGGGAGTTTTTCGGGCTCACTCATGACCTTTCTGAAGCCCCTGATAGCTTCCCCGATAGACCTTCCTACGTCGGGCAGCTTCTTGGGGCCAAATACAATTAACGCAATAGCGAGAATAACAATCAGTTCCGGCATACCGATGCTTCCAAACATAACGGTTCCTCCTTCCGTCCTTCTATTTAGCCCGTGGCTGCGGCCGAAACAGTACGAGGTCGCCGCCCTGGTGCTTCGATCTGTTCCAGCGGAGAGTCTCCTCCCGAGCAACCACAGAACCACGCAGTGGAAGGGATGCAAGATCACGCTCGGGTGCGATCACCCAAAAATCAGGGTTGTTCTCTATCAGCCGCGCTAAGGCCGCGCCTTCGTCGTATTGCAGAATTGGGTCTTCCGCAGACAAGTAAAAGAGCAAACCCGGCCCCCATATTCTATAAAGCACAAGGCGTCTCATATCGCCCTTAAGTTCCGCCCGCACTGCTTGAGCGAAAGCTTTTTCGCCACGATACAGCTCCGCCCCTGGAAATGCAAAAACGAACAGATACAGCAAGCTCAGATAGGCCACAGCAGAGATTGAGAGCACCATCCTCTCAGGCCACAACTCAAAGAAAGCATAGACCAGGACAGCAAGCTCTAACCCCCAGAAGGCGGCGAAAACCATGCGGTCGGGTAATGCTGGCAACCCACTCAACGTGCCAGGGCGCATTGCAGGCGGGAGCAAAGCCAGCACTCCAACTGCCACTACCAGAAGGGCTGTCAGAATATAGCCCAAACCCATCAGCTTGCGCGCGCGGCTGTCCAGTGCTTCTCTCGGTGTGGCAAACAGATGTGCCACCAAAATCGCAGCCGCTGGCAGAATCGGCAGCAGATAATAATTGCGCCTAGAGCCAGAGAGGGTGAAGAAAAGAAACGTTGCCCAAAAGTATGCCAGCGTGAAACGATCGCTTTTGTCCTGAGGTTTGGAATGCATTTGGAACAGAGCAGCCGGCAAGAACGCGGACCATGGCACCATAAGCACAAAAATCCCGTAAGCGTAAAGATAAACCGGTCCGCGGTGGTCAAAAGGATCGACGAAACGGATCACGTTTTCGCGGAAAGCCATGTAAATACCGGTGCTAGAGTGCATCAGCGCGTAGGAGATCGCAAAGGGTAGGAAGTAAACCAAACCTGCCACCCCCACTCCCACAAGTGTTTTCCAGTTGAAGCACCAGCGAGCATGTGTGACCAACCAGATGAGCCTTTTCTCCAACGGACCTCGCAAAATCCCGTCCAGGAACCTGCGCCAGCCCTCAGCTAGAAGCGAATAGCTGCCGACAACCAGAAGCGGCAGGGCGAACCCGAGCAGGCCCTTGGTAAGCGAAGTGAGGGCCATAATCAGCCACAACCCCGCTATCCACCACCCACCTTGTTGCTTCTCATTGACCACGAACAGTGTTAGTGCCGCCAGCACGCCGGCAACCGTTTCCATATCGGCAGATGCAAGGCGCGAAAAGAAGACATAACTGTGGCTAGTGGCCAAAATAAAACCTGCCAAGATCGCGGTACGACGGCCGTAAAGCCGTTGGGCAAGAATGATGAGCAGCGCAATGCCAAGTAGCCCGGCGACCGCGCTCGGCAGCCGCGCCGCGGTCTCATTGATGCCACCGGTGAGGTGACTAGCAGCAACCACAAGCCAGTAGGAAAGCAACGGCTTGTCATAATAAACTTTGCCGTTGATGGTTGGCCAGAAGTAATTGCCGCTAAGCTGCATCTCGCGCACTATCTCCGCCCAGCGTCCTTCCGGCGCCCACAGGGCTCGTTCTCCGAGTCTAAGGAAAAAGAGCAGTGCCGCGAGAGCCAGTACCGTCAACGCCCAAGGCCACAAACGAACCTGTCCAGCAGTGCACGGGCGAGTTGCTTGTCCCGACATTTCGCCAGTACCAGATAAAATAACCGCGCCCATCAATCGTTATTCCTCAATCGCTCCGGGATACTTAATTCGCAAAAGGCCTTCGATGGTCTATCGGTTACCCTCGACTCCTTGCCTACGGAACCACTCAATGGTACGTTTCAACCCTTCCTCTAACGGGACCTGTGGAGTCACACCGAGAATCTCACGCATCCTCTGGATGTCCGGGACTCGGCGCGAAATATCCTCGTAGCTGTCACCATAGACCGACTGTTGAGGAACGAAGGTCACGGAAGAGCGAGAACCTGAGATACGGATCATCATCGCAGCGAGATCCTTGATGCTCACCTCTTCGTCAGAGCCGACATTGACAATCCTTCCAACCGCCTCTTCCTTTAGACCAGCGGCCACCGTGGCCCGGATCGCGTCCTCCACATAGGTGAAACAGCGAGTTTGCCTCCCATCGCCGATGACCGTTAGGGGAACCCCACGCATTAGTTGTCCCAGGAAGATCGTAATGACCCTCCCTACATCCATGTGATCCAACCGCGGACCATAGACATTGAAATAACGCAGCACGACTACCGGGAGGCCAAGCTTATAGAAGGCAAAACAAAAATGTTCTCCCACTGCCTTCGAAGTTGAATAACACCACCGATCGATCTGCGTGGATCCCAGGACTCGGTCTCCGTCTTCCTTAAAAGGTATGCTGAGACTTCTCCCATAAACTTCCGATGTAGAGCTGAAGATAACTTTTTTGCGGGCCTTAAAGGCCACATTGAGAACGGTTTGGGTGCCGTTCACGTTGACATTGAGAACCTGGTAGGGATCTCCCACGTAATGCTCCACACCCACTACCGCAGCAAGGTGATAGACCACATCACACCAGGAGATGAGCCCTTCGAGGATCTCGCGACTGAAAACAGAATCCCGGACGTAGCGGAATTGGGCATTTTGTAGCTGGTGGCGTACCTTAAGATCGGACGCGACGTCGAGGATAGTCACCTCATCGCCCCGCGCCAAAAACGCATCCGTCAAATGAGAGCCCAGAAAGCCGGCACCCCCTGTGATTAGCACACGCATTACCTCACCCCCTTTTCCAACAGATCTGCAATATTCTGGGCCGAAGGTCCCGGTGGCCTTAATTTATTCGATAACAAGACGTTATTGTCTGTTTGGGCTACCAGGTAAAATTTCTCGCCAGATTCGGCCCGCAGTTTATCGAATCTTTTTCTGCTAGTCAGCATGTAGATGGTAGCCGGGCCATTCCACCTCTGCCAGAACTTCGCATCGTCGATCATCCAACTATTGACATCCTCGATCTGGGCACCAAAGTCAAGTTCTCCCTTCCAGCCGACCACGGTTATTCGGCGCTCCAAATAAAACGGCAGGTCCTGGTAATAGGCGTGGTAGCTGGCGACCTCATCATCGGGCTGGAGCTGTGACTTTAGCACATAGG
>JAHFAO010000290.1 GCA_023250515.1 Deltaproteobacteria bacterium
ACGTGCTGGCGCGGGCGGATAAAGTGATTAAATGATTTTAGATTGCCGATTTTGGATTTTGGATTAAGGAGAAGAAAGTATGAATAAGGCGCTTCGAAACCGTTTCCTCTACTCTGGTTCCGGCAACAATCGGAAATCTAAAATCCAAAATCTAAAATGGAGCGATTGCCGATTTTAGATTGGGCAAGCAGACAGAGACAGAGATAGAGAAAAAATCATGAAGAGCGAAATCATCAGTCGGTCGATCTAAGAGGAGGTCATTGAGATTGCTCCCCTTGCCCTGCGGCCCAGCTTCAAGTTGACATAAAACCACCTTATCGGATATTGGTATCATTCGAGTTCTCGATGGCCGCGATGGCCGTGCCTGAAAAGGAAATTCCTAACATTAAGACGATCCCAAGGGGCCCGCTGTGCGAAGGCGAGGCGGTCATCTTCTTTGACAGGAAAGAAAGGGAATACCTCAAGAGACTGGAGAGAGGGAAAAGAATATCCATTCGCGGCGGTATGATCGCCGTGGAGGAGATCATCGGTCTCGAGGAAGGCACTATCGTACGGTCCTCGCTGAACGAACCCTTTCTAGTCCTCCGTCCAACCTTAGCCCAACTCATCCCCAACCTCCCGCGCAGGGCCCAGGTCATTTATCCAAAGGATATCGGTCCAGTTCTCATATGGGCAGATATCTTTCCTGGCGCCAAGGTCGTCGAGGCCGGGGTGGGACCGGGAGCCTTAACCATGGCCTTGTTGCGCGCTGTAGGATCGGAAGGTTGCCTCATCTCCTATGAGTTACGCGAAGACTTCGCCCAGATGGCGCGAGCTAACCTGGCCCATTACTTCGGACCAGCCGCGCACTGGACCCTTAAGGTGGAAGATATCACTCTGCATTTGGAAGAGACTGATGTGGATCGAATTATCTTGGATCTGCCCGAACCATGGCAGCTAACCGAGATGGCTTGGAGGGCTTTGCGCCCAGGAGGAATACTCCTGAGCTATCTTCCCACCATCCTCCAAGTAAAGACCTTAGTGGATTCTTTGAGAGAACACGGAGGATTCGCCTGCATCGAGACGATGGAGAGTCTGATGCGCTTCTGGCATATCAAAGGGCTTAGCGTGAGGCCGCAGCATCGCATGGTCGCCCACACCGGATTCGTCACCGTGGCCAGGCGGGTAGCTCGTGCCGACAAAAGACAATTATGAGCAGATGTTGAGCCTTAGTGGGGTTAAAAGCAACAGCGGTAGCTGGTCGGATGGTTATTGTGTACTCGTTAGTCGTATATTCGCTAACCTTATGAACGATTCAACCAATAACGAATCAACGAGTAACGAACTATAATTATTCCGGACATTGAAGTTGAATGTAGTTCCCTTCCGGATCAAAAAAGTAAATTCCCCTTCCCGTAGGACGGACCACAGGCTCATCGATAAGAACCTTTGCGCCGGCCTTCTTAAGCTCTTCCACAGCTCGATCAAAGTCCTCTTTGCCCGTTTGTAAAGCAATGTGAGCCGTACCGTCGTCGAAGTCTCCTCTCTCGATTGGCTTAGGGCGCTGGAAGAGAACCAGACACATCCCATCTTCAAAGAACAGGCGCGAGGTCGAAGGGTATTGTCCGTAAACCTTTTTGTAAGGGCCGCCGCTATCGACATCGAGGCCCACCTTGGTGCACTTCATTCCCAAAACATCACTATAGAACTTAGTGGCTCGGTCCAAGTCGTTAACGGGCAAACCCAGGTGGTAGAGCTTTTTAATCTTAATCATCCTTTTCTCTCCTTATGCACTTTCCTCTATACTGCAGTCTTACCAATCTTTTCAAGGCCTATCTCGCCTCAATATTTTCGCTTGTAGTCGGATACGACTGGTGTTAACTATGGCCTCAAAAAAGAGCTGTCATAGGCAAGAGATGGTTCCGTGCATACAAGCAAAAGATATCACCCTAACCTTTAAACCCAAGAATAGAGACCCCGTCACCGCTCTTAAGAGCCTTACGCTCGATGTGGCGCAGGGGGAATTCGTGAGCATCGTGGGGCCGTCGGGCTGCGGCAAGAGCACCTTCCTCAATATCCTCCTCGGCCTGATCAAACCTGACACGGGAGAGATGCGATTAAACGGCAAACAAATTTCCGGACCCGGACAGGAAAGGGCGATGGTATTCCAGGAATTCGGACTCCTGCCATGGCGGACGGTCTTGGCGAATGTCGAGTTAGGGCTGGAACTCAAGGGGATACAGCCCTCCGTGCGGCGCGAGCGCGGGATGGAATTAATAAAGATGGCAGGGCTGATCGGCTTCGAGAATCACTATCCTCATGAGCTATCCGGGGGAATGAAGCAAAGGGTTGGACTCGCCAGAGCGCTTGCTACGGACCCCGAGGTCCTGCTGATGGATGAACCTTTTGCGTCCCTCGATGCTCAGACCAGAGACCTGATGCAGGCTGAGCTGCTGCAGATATGGGACCGGGCCAAGAAGACGGTGATTTTTGTGACGCACAGTATAGAGGAGGCAGCGTATTTATCCGACAGGGTGATCGTTATCGGCGCACGGCCGGGACGCACGAAGAGCATCATCAAAATCAATCTCCCAAGGCCCAGGGATTACGAGATGAGGTTGTCGGCAGAATTTAATGACATCAAGGCAGAAATTTGGAACACGCTTAAGGAAGAGCTGATCACGAGGACTGGGGATGGGATTTAAGGAAATATATCAGGAATATCAGAGGCCGATTCTCGGACTGGTCTCAGTGGCGGGCCTATTGCTAGTGTGGGAGTTGGTCTTGACCTACCTGGTCCCAGTGAATCCCTTTTTCTTTACTAAGCCTTCCCTGATTGCCACAGCCTTCAGGGAACAGGTTCTGGGAGGCCTGCTGTGGCGCG
>JAHFAO010000026.1 GCA_023250515.1 Deltaproteobacteria bacterium
CCTTCCATCCGGGGGCAACGCAAGACTATGAAGAGGCCTACGTTTGGTGCTTTGCCCATGGCATCGGTCTTGCCGCTGAATTCGAGCGTGAAATTGACCGCGGTATTCGTTTGAGCTTGTACTTCTGGGTCTAGTTAAGGACAGGAATCTTCGTCACGACCTTATAGGTCTCGCCACCATTGAGGGGAGAAGAAAGGAACCATCTCGTCCTTTCCGAGGATAACTTGAAGGGGCAAACATCATGAGGCTTAAACTGGATGAAAACATCGATGCACGCCTACACGGATCTTGGCAAGGACCCGGCGGAAACGATAACAGAAGAGTGTCAAGATGGAAGCTAATCCTTGTCCTTCCCTTTTCCCTTCCCCTTGCCCTTTCCCCGTTCGAAGAAATCAGGCGGGTATTCTCGCTTGATCTTGTGGTGGTGCTTGTGAGGTTCGTCGTCCAGCTCGATCACCACCCTCTTGTGCTGCTCTACCACATAATGGGCCGGTAGACGCACCCCCACTTTCCACTCCCTACCTTCTGGCCAGTAGTAGCGATGAACATGGGGATAGTAATAAACTTGAATTGCGGGATAGTAGTAGTAGTCCTGTTTGCGGCGCCACCCGTGCGCAGGAGCCCAAGGCGGGGGGCCGGGCTCTTGGGAATCGATAATAACCACTTCACGGTGCGGCCTTTCGGCTATCACGCAGCCAGTGGCAAAGGATAGGGGGAGGGCAAGAAGGATTGCTCCAATTTTTCCCTTAGCTTTCATAGGTTCCTCCTTTAAATAAATTCCCCAAAGATTTAGACGCTTTGCAGACTCAAGGATTCAGAGGAGCGAAAACCATGCCAGCGAAGGAGGTCCCAAAATGGCTTGAAAATTCTAGGAGATTGACGAAGTCAAACGAACCAAACGGGTAAATTTGTAATCTCCCATTACGAAATTTCCCCTTTTTGCTGTTTGCTTCGGAAAGTCCAGTGGAAACTAGAATGAGACGATTTTCACCACGGGAGTCATGACGAGCCGCTATTGCGGCCTCAAGACAAAGTCAAAAGAGATCTCTTTTTGGTCAGGCTTGGGGTAGAGTTGAGTGGTCAAAGGTCTATGGCCCGGAGCAAAAATCTTCACGTGGATGTGGGGCGGGCGACCGGAATAGGGAGGGGGGAAATCGCTCTCGTATCGGTAGCTCCCGTCCTTCTCCGCTCTCATGGTAGCCCGATGGGCATCGTCGTAAGAGCCTTTTGTATTCGCCTGCCACCACTCTATCCGCGCCCCACTCAATGGGGCGCAATCGCGAGCGCTGCGGACGATTCCTCGCACCACTAATCCATTGCCAGTCTTGGACCGCTCAGGCGCATTCTGTTTGTAGAAAGGTCCCTCCATATCGCCCGCCGTCGGGGCGCATGCCGGCTGCCCGGCGAGAATCATCGGAGGCGACGCCCATCCGGTTATAATGACAAAAATGAGAGTTGCCGATAAAAGCATACGACTCGACTATACCAATCTCCTTCTCGGGTCAAGCTTCCTTGGGCTCCCTGTCAAAAAAGTGTGAAAAGTACTTTGCTCGGGAAAGAAAGCCTTCCGGCCTGAGGAAATAGGCCAGTGCCTAGCGGCTTAAACGACTTGAACCGTTCCAATCGTTCAAAAGGTTCAAATCGTTTAAGACAGGTCAGGGCCTGCCTTGAACCTCCTCGTTCTCCCGCCGAGGGGCAGGCCCCCTCCGCTTCCGCCTGGCACCACGCTTTTCGCAAACAGAGCCGCTTCCTTGGGTGGTGAACACTCAGAGGTGGGACCACGATGGGCTGCCTGATAAGAGACTTCGGTGGTGGATAAGAAAGCGGCTTCGCGCTCCGTAATTGATTTAAATTCCGAGGGGTGCTACAAAGTCTTTAGTCGAAACATCATCGGGGCGTAGCGCAGCCTGGTAGCGCACACGCTTGGGGTGCGTGTGGTCACCGGTTCAAATCCGGTCGCCCCGACCATTCTCTCCATTCAGCGTGAAGCATCCTGATCGAATCCCGCATGATTATCACCGGGCCAGAGAAAAGATGGTCCAAGAACAGCTTGTGGCCCGGGGGATCAAGGACCCACGAGTATTAAAGGCGATGGGCAAGGTCTCCAGGCATCTCTTTGTGGAAGAGGCTCTGGCAGATCGGGCCTATGATGACGGCCCTTTGCCCATTGGCGAGAAGCAGACCATCTCTCAACCTTATATGGTAGGCCTCATGACAGAGGCCTTAGAACTAGGCGGGGATGAAAGGGTGCTCGAGGTCGGTACTGGATCGGGTTATCAAACGGCGGTCCTGGCTGAGCTCTCCCTAAACGTCTTTTCTATAGAGAAGGTCCGTTCCCTTGCGGTCCGTGCCAGGGCACTCCTAGATGAGCTCGGCTATTACAATGTGGCGATTCATGTGGGGGATGGGACTTTAGGCTGCTCTGACCACGCGCCTTTCGACGCCATCCTTGTTACAGCAGGTTCCCCGGGGTTGCCTCAGCCACTGGTGGACCAATTATCTGTGGGAGGAAGGTTAGTCATCCCATTGGGAGACGAGCAGTCTCAGGTGCTCAAGAGGGTACGACGTACGGCCTCAGGGTTGGAGGAGGAGCATCTAGGGGAATGTCGATTTGTTAAGCTTTGGGGGAAATACGGTTGGCCCGACTGAAGCCTACGCTTCCTCTCCTTCTTCTCTCCCTCCTCTTTTCATTTTTTTTTGAAGGTTGTGCTTCCCGATCACCTGTTTTACCTCAAAGGAGACCCGAGGGGATCTACCATGTGGTTAAGAGCGGTGAAAACCTGTTTCGTATTGGAAAGGCTTATGACGTTTCTTATCAAGAGCTGGCTCGAGTCAACCGGATCGACGACCCCCACCGGATCCAAACCGGGCAAAGGATTTTTATCCCAAGGGGGATGCGTCAGCTTCCCGTGGAGCTTATTACGCCCTCGGAGGCTACCTTGGAACGCCCCGATGTACTCGAGCAGCGTGACGGGCTTCGAGAGGATTTTATCTGGCCTGTGGTCGGGAATTTAACCTCAAAGTTTGGTCCTCGGGGCGAGACCTTCCACGATGGGATAGATATTTCAACTCAAGAGGGGAGCCCCATTCGGGCTATTGAAAGAGGCGAGGTGATATACAGCGACCAACTCCGTGGCTACGGGAATCTTATTATCATCCGGCATCCCGGGGGATTTGCCTCTGTTTATTCCCATAACCGAAAGAACCTGGTTCGGGAGGGGCAAAAAGTGGCTAAGGGTGAAGTGATCGGAGAAGTGGGAAGCACGGGAAGAGTTTCGGGTCCCCATCTCCATTTCGAGATTCGCAAGGATAACGTGGCCCGGGATCCGCTCTTTTACTTGCCTCAGTTGTGATGATGGTGGTTGTCCGGAGGCAATCGTGTTGACATTTTGTTTGGTCTCGCATAGCCGTTTGCCTGGAGGTTAAGTATATGAAGGAGCTAGCTAAGATCAGAACCGACGTGGTCGGTAGTCTATTACGTCCCCCCTCTCTTAAGGAGGCCCACCTGCGCTTTGACGAGGGAGAGATCGACGTTGCCGAACTGCAAAAGGTCGAGGATCAGGCAATTCAACAAGCAGTTCTCCTTCAGGAGAGAGTTGGGTTAGGTGTGGTCACGGACGGTGAGTTTCGCCGCCTTAACTTCCAGGACAGTTTTGGTTTATCGGTTTCGGGTTTTGACGTGGGTCGTGCGGGAATTCAGTTCTATGAGGCGCGGGTTGAGGGAGGCAAGCCGCTACAGCGCTGGGAGATTGCGGACCGGAATGCCAAGGGGACCGCAGTGGCGCAACGACGGCCGGTCGTAGAACGGTTGCGTCTTGCCCGCAATCTGCCTTTGGAAGAATATCTTTTCGTTCGCCGGGTGGCGAAGAGAGCGGCAAAAGTGACACTGATCGGCCCCGACCGTATCTGCCAGCGCTTTGATCACAAGGGTTCTACATCTGTCTATCCGACTGTTGATGAATTCATGGCTGATGTGGTGCGGATTGAGCGGGAGATGGTCCAGGGTTTAGTGGCCGCTGGCTGTCGCTACATTCAAATCGATGCCCCGGGATATACGGCCTATGTGGATCCACCCTCTCTTGAGGCGATGCGCGAGCGGGGTGAGAATCCCATGGAGAACTTTAGCCGTTCCCTTAAGGCCGATAATGAAGTCCTTCGCGGTTTTGAGGGTGTGACCTTTGGGATTCATTTGTGTCGGGGGAACCAGCGGAGCATGTGGCATCGAGAGGGGACCTACGATCCGATCGCAGAGAGGCTTCTGACGGAGCTAAGCCATGATCGTTTCCTACTAGAATATGATAGTCCGCGGGCGGGGAGTTTTGAGCCGTTGCGATTTATCCCGAAGGGCAAGGTCGTCGTGTTGGGGTTGGTCAGCACTAAAGTGCCTCAGATCGAAAAGATAGAGGATCTCAAGCGGCGCATTGACGAGGCGAGCAAGTATGTGCCTCTGGAGCAGCTCGCGATTAGTCCGCAGTGTGGATTTGCCTCGGATGTTGTGGGAAACCTGATCAGCGAGGATGATCAGAAGAGGAAGCTTGAAGTCGTCGCAGAGACGGCGCGACAAGTATGGGGATAGAAAGCGAACCTCTACTTAGGCGATTGAAGATTCACTTGCCGGGTCGAAGAGCTGGATTTTGTTCATATCGATCCAGAAGCGCATTTTGCTGTTCATGGTCGGTGTCCTATCGGGGTCGCACATTGCGACGATCTCCTGGTTTCCTGCCCTGAGATGCACAAGCGTCTCTGATCCCAAAGGTTCTAAAACCTCCACCATGCCCTCGATCCATTCATGATCCTGCTGCGGTTGTTCCGTTGTCGCCGGATGAATCTGTTCAGGGCGCACGCCTAGAATCAATTCGCGGCCGATCCATTCACCACTTGAGCGGAACTTTCCCTCAGGCAACCCCAGGTCCATTCCGTCAGCCTTCAGACGTGAGTCCCCGTCTACGCTGACCAGCCTGACGTTCAGGAAGTTCATCGAGGGGGCTCCTATAAAACCAGCAACGAATAGGTTTTTTGGGTTTCTATAAACGTCCAATGGGGCCCCTCTCTGCATGATCACCCCGTTATTCATCACGACGATCTCGTCCGCGAGGGTCATGGCCTCCACTTGGTCGTGGGTGACGTAGATGACTGTGGTTTCAATGCGTGCATGCAACTGTTTAATTTCTGCCCGCATGCGTATACGAAGCTTAGCATCGAGGTTGCTCAGGGGCTCGTCGAAAAGGAATACCTCTGGTTTTCTGACGATAGCCCGCCCCATGGCCACCCGCTGTCTCTCGCCACCGGAAAGCTGCGCCGGTTTTCGATCCAAAAGGTCTCCTATTCGAAGCATCTTGGCAGCATCACGGACCCTGCGGTCGATCTCGTCTCTACTGAATTTTCGCAATTGAAGCCCCATGGCCATATTCTTATACACATTCATATGGGGGTAGAGGGCGTAGTTCTGAAAGACCATGGCTATGTTTCGATCTTTCGGCGGGACGTCGTTGACGAGTCTTTCTCCTATATAGACTTCACCGCCGGACAACTCCTCAAGCCCCGCCACCATGCGCAGGGTCGTGGTTTTCCCGCAGCCTGAGGGACCGACCAAGACCACAAACTGCTTGTCTGGGATCTCAAGGTCGATGTTGTTGACTGCGATGGTTTTTCCGAACGTCTTTGTGACGCCCTTAAGCAAAACACTAGTCATAATGATTTTGGATTTCCGATTTAGGATTTTAGATTATCACTGGCCTCTTTCCCTATTGATAGTGGATAGCTTGTTTCCCGATCTTCCATTGCACCAGCGTCAAGGAAAAGATGATGTCAAATTCATCGCCGTGGCCTAAAATTCAATTGGGTCGCTTTTCCATAGAGGAAACCATGTCAGATACTAACTCCGGATAATCGGTCCCTATAGCATCCACTTTCCACATAATAAGATCTTTAGCGATTTGACGGTCATTAACATGATAAACATATACGAGGACGTTGGCAGCATGGGCTCTGTTAACTAATTCTTGGCTAACAATGTTGAAGCGAGGGCATATCCACCGGTGGCCGCGTCCTTTGGCCAAGGAGATCATGTCCAGGTTAGGGTCTCTGTTTAAGAGGCCCAGAGGGATATCGGGCATCCTCCGGGCGAATTCGTCCAGGAGCGCCACGTCGAAGGAAGTGATGACGACTTTGCACCGGTCCCAACGCTTCTGAATCAGTTCAGCTACCAGCGGAGGCGAGCGGCGATCCTTCAACTCGATCTGCAATTCGACCTTCCCGCAACAAAGTTCCATAACCTCGCCCAGCGTAGGTATGTTTTCCCCGTTGCCAGCATCGAGCTTTTTAAGCTCAGCCAGGGTCAGGGTGCGGACACTTCCTTTGCCACTGGTCGTTCTATCCAGGGTGTCATCGTGAATCACCACCGGCACCCCATCGGCGCTAACGTGAACATCTAATTCCACACGCTGACATCCCAGAGTAATTGCTTTGGCGAATGACCGAAGCGTATTTTCAGGAGCATGGCCGCATGCTCCCCGATGCCCGACAATATCCATCCTAAGTTCCTGCCAGGCTAAGTAGCTCCCTGAACCTTTCGATGATGTGGTCGGCTGTCACTTTCTCGTTGTCGCTATTAAAGGCAACGGTAGTTAATCCTAGAGCTTTTGCTCCTTGCAACTCGACAGCGGAGTGGCCAACAAAGGCTGCTTCATGTGGGCGCACGCCTAGTGGGTTGAGAGCGGCCAGGTAGATACGCGGGTCCGGTTTACAGACTTTTAATTCACAGGAAGTTGCAAAACTATCCCATATGGAGTCAATTCGCACGCGCCGGAACCATTCCAGCTTGTCTGAAGTCGCATCGAAGGTGTTGGTCACTACACCAAGGCGGAGACCAGCCTTCTTCAAGCGGTGAAGCGTCTCCGGCACCCCTTCAAAAAAAACGATATCCCTCTGCTCCTCATCTAAGATGCGCCGAGCCTGAAGGCGAATTGAAGGGTCTGAAACTCCGTAGAGCCCCAGGACCGCGTCTTGATATTCCTCTTTGGTTATTTGACCAGCGTGGGCTTGCCGTTTAACTTGTGCCAACCTCTGTTGATCAGGGACCACATTCTGCAATCCCATCTTAGCGAGGAAAGGGGTAAGGAGTGCACCGCGCCGCGGACGGTGATAAAGGACATCGCCAGCGTCAAAGAGTATAGCCTTGAGACTCATGGTATCTCTATCGCAATCAGGAGACTCTGAAGGGGTCTCCTGCCGCCAAACCAGCCTGGCACGGCATCTTGGTCCCATCTGATGCCTCCCGCTTTCGTCCCCCCATGCCATCGGAAATAGCCGCGGATTCCATAGGCATTTACCTGAGCCCGAGGAACAGCTCCACGAACGAGAGTCGTGAATCGTAAACGTGATTGGGGTCGACCTTCCAGAGCTTAAGCTCATCAAAGGGCGGTATGCTGAACTTAGCGACTTGCTTTTTTACCACATCGCTTCTGGCCGCATAGTCACCGGGCTCATTCCAAGGCTCAAACCCTTCCTCCATCATGTAGCGAATCAGCAGCTTGGCCGCGTTAGGGTTTTTTGCTCGATCGGCAATAAGGAGCACAGTGGGATAGGTTACGCCAAAGGCTGGCTTCACGTTGAAAGCAGGCCTCGCGTCATACACCCCCGGCTTATTATCGCGTATCTTGCTGAAGGTGTTGATACCGATCGGCGGATTCTGCTGCTTTACATCCCCGATGCTCTGATAGATCTTGTCCGTCGATTCCATGAAGATTGTGTTCTGCATTAAGCGGTAGAGCCATTCTTTGGCTGCATCGGCTGGCGCGAGCGCCACATTTTTTTTGGTCAGCCTGGTAAGTCTCTCAGAGAATGTGACAGGCTGACCAAAGGCCTGCTTGTAAGCTTCAGCCATCGCATCAGGGTGTTGTAAGATCGTTTGAAAGGCATTGGCCATGACGCTGGCCTCTATCGGGTTGGGTATCAGGACCTTCCCTTTCCATTCTTTCCGCGTTAAGTCCCACAGATTATTGATGGGAGGGCTGGGATTGCGCGCGGCATTAAACATAACGATTCGGCTGCTCCACCTTTGGACCAGAAACGGCTCCATCTCGTCCCTATCCAGGAAGGCAACGACGCTATCCGGAACAAAATTCCAGACCAGCTTTTTCGGCAGGAATTCGTTGAGGAGCAGCGGCGATTCGTTGTTGAAAAGTACGTCTACGTTGTAGAGCCCAGCCCTATGTTCGCGCCTAAACTTTTCTAGCTGGGTGTCGGAGGCGATGTCGTGGGCTTCTATCTCGACTCCAAACTTCTGCTTGAAATCCTTTTGAAGCTTAAAGATCCGGGAGGAAACTGAATAGATCACCACCTTCCCTTCGTTCTTGGCGGCTGACTTGATGGCCTCCCAGTCCTGGATCTTTGGCGCGAAGGGGCCGAGTTGCGCCTTCTTAAGCCAGGCTTCTTGTTCGTTGCCTTGAGCCGAGAGGTCACTGGCAGATAGCGTTGCCGCTAGTAGGAGCAGATTAAAAATACGCAGGGTCATTTCTTTACCCTCCTTCCAATTTAGCTTTACCATTTTGGCCTGCCGTTAATAGAAGACCAGTTTTCTCATCATAGAGATTGATCTCAGAAGGATCTATCTTGAGCCAGACACTCTGGTCCATGCGCAGATCTATTTGGCGGCTTTCACGGACCACGAGAGTTCTATCACGTCGCCTAAGTTGGATAAATGCTTCCGGACCTGCGGGAAGCACGGCGTATACTTTGAATTCCGGAGCACCAGGTTCTGGCTCGAGCAAGATGGTGATGTCTTCAGGCCTCGCTGCGACGATGACTTTGGACTGCGACGGGAACCAAGCCGCCGGCAGTTTGAACTCCTCGGTCTCCAGCCAACACTTTCCGTCTTGCAGAACTGCCCGTGCGGGCAGTAAGTTGATACGGGGCATCCCGACAAACTCCGCAACAAAGAGACTCGCTGGTTGGCGGTAAATCTCTTTGGGTGCGCCGATCTGCTGAATCCGTCCCTCCTTCATGACCACAACATGACTTGCCATGGTCATGGCCTCCGTTTGATCATGCGTCACATAGATCGTCGTCGCTCCCGAGTCATGGTGTATCCGTTTTAGCTCAGAGCGCATATCCATGCGCAAACGTGCGTCAAGATTGGAGAGAGGTTCATCCATGAGAAAGACGGGTGGTTTGGTCGCTAACAAGCGAGCCAAGGCAACCCTCTGCTGCTGTCCCCCGGAAAGCTCCGAGGGGTAACGATCTCCTAAGCCATCCATGGAAAGGTCCTGAAGCAGGCGGTCGACAGCGAGGCGGGTCTCGTTGCGGGAGGTCTTTTGCAGCCGGAGACCGAAACCGATATTGTCGTAAACTTTCATGTGGGGCCAGAGGGCGTAACTCTGAAAAACCATCCCCACCCCGCGTCCTCCCGGCGGAACCATGATGCCCCGTTGGGCGGAAAAGACCAATCTCCCCTCGATGACGATTTCCCCTTCGTCCGGTCTCTCGAAACCAGCGACAGAGCGGAGCAGGGTCGTCTTGCCGCAGCCCGAAGGGCCGAGCAGAACAGAAAAATCCCCCTCCTCAATCGTGAAGTTCAAACGGTCTAATGCCTTTATCCTGCCAAAGCTCTTGGTCAGATTGCGAATTTCTACAAAAGCAGACATAGATCCTTGAACCACGTAGTGTGCGGTCTACCCCGTACCACGGAACGCCCCGCACGTGAGTGCGGGAAGAATGTTCTGAACTTCCCCGAAGGGCAAAGCCCCAAAGCCGCGGGGTCTACTTCTCCTGCAACCGGGCCAGCCGGCCCTTCCCTAACCACCATACAATCAGCTCCCCAGCAATCGTAATCAGGGTAACAAGCAGAATCAAGGCATTGGCAAGTTGCGGCTGTCCTTCTTCTGCAAACCGGAATCCTACAGTCATGAGTACCCCAGTTGATGGTGTGACCAGAAAGATGATCAGCGACAGTTCCCTCATGATGCTGACGAAACTGAGCATCATGCCGGCTATAAGGCCCGAGGCAGACAGGGGAAACACCACCTGCCAAAAGCGCCTGAGCCAAGAAGCCCCCTGGATCTCAGCCGCTTCCTCCAGTTCCTGACCGATCTGGGTGACGGCATTAGCACCTGTGCGAGTTGTGTAGGGAAGCTTGTCAACGGTGACTATAAGCACGAGTAGTACAAAGGTCCCATAAAGGGCGGGAATTGGCCCGCGCTGGACGGCGAACAGGCTCAGGTACATCGCCCCTAAGGCGATGGCGGGAAATAAGAACGGTACAAAGGATATCTGGTCCAACAACTTTGATATCCAGCTCCCCCGGTTACGCACAACGATGTATCCTATAACTAAGCCCAAAACTCCACAGATGGCTGAGCCCAAAGCGGCTAATCGGATACTATTCCATGTCGCACCGAGGATGACCGAATTTTGTAATACGCCTGGCTGGCCGTGGGCGATTTCTGGATTTGAATCCCCGATCCAGTAATGCAGGGTGAAGTTATCAAATCCATACCGGCCCTCAATGAGCATCAACGTTCGATAGATCATTAGCCCCACGGGAAGGACTGCTGTAATTAAAGCAGTCGCACAGACAAGAGCGAAGCATGGCCACCGCCATCGTCCCAGAAGAGTAGGGTTGGCTTTAAAACCTTTTCCTCCTATGGTTTCGAACCGCCTCGAATGGTGTCCCAGAACCCGCTGGTTTAGGTAGATGACAGCCCCTGTTAGCAGAATGAGAAGCAAAGCAAGAGTATAACCCCTTGCTTCCATTCCTAGTTTCAAGCTGGAGAAGAGCATAGTTGAGAGAGTGTAAAATTGGACGGGGGCTCCCAAGAGGAAAGGTAATGCGAAGTTACCGATCGTCCTACCGAAGATTAGAATGAAGGCGGCCCATAACGCCGGTGTTACTAAAGGGAAGGTGATTTTGCGTAAGATTGTCCAGCGCGATGCTCCGAGGAGTTCAGCGCTTTCCACTAGTTGTGAGTCCACGGTAGCCAGTGCGCCAGCAACTAAAAGGAAGGCGAAGGGATAGTATTGAATCGTCATGGCTACGATGATGGGCACAGGACCATACGCCATCCAGTTGGCCGGTGCGATGCCAGACGAGTTTTCAAATAACCCTGCTGCTCCCCCGAGCTGGGAGCTCCGAAATAGCGTTTCCCAGACCAGGGCCAGCGCAAAAGAAGGCACGATGTAAGGCAGAGTAAGGACTGGCTGGAGCCAGCGTTGGCCGGGCATATCTGTTCGTACAATCAACCACGCGAGAATACTGCCCAGGCCTAGGGCGAGCGCGGCGGCGATCATTCCGGTTATCAGCGTATTGCGCAAGGGCTCCAGAAGGATGGCCTGAGCTGAAGGGCCGAACATCATGTATTTCCAGTGGAACAGCGTTAGCTCTCCAGGCACGGCTTGTCTAAAAAAGCGCGTGTCTCTTTCACCCCATGTAAGAGTTCGCCAAATGAGCTCAAACAGTGGCCCGAGGACGAGGTAGGTCAACGCGATTATTAGCAGGACTGAGATCAAAAACTGAAAGGAGGTAACCTTGAAAAGCACATAGTTAAGCCAGCGCTCCAGCATGCTGGTCGTGCTCGGTTGTAGTGGTAAGTCGTTTCTGAGGTCGTGCTGGCTAGTCATGCGACGCCGTTAGACTTGAGCCCAAGGCAAGCGAGAGGGTTGCGCGAGATGCCCTTGGTTTGAAAATAAGGATTCCGTGGCGCAGAACCTATTTCGGTAAGTCGAAGGTTGTTTGGTATATACCTGATGTGGAAACGCCTGTCGAGACGGGTTACGCCAGCTTGCCGATCCAAAGCAATTGTGTTAGCTGAAATGCGATGGACCAAGAGATCGCAGAGATTCGCCGAGCCATCCGGGACATCCCGAACTTTCCCAAGCCAGGAGTGGTATTCAAGGATATTACGCCGCTGTTGAGCAATGGCCGCCTCTTCAAAAGCACCATAGATTTGCTCGCTGATCGTTATCGATCCAAAGGCGTGGATATAGTTTTAGGGATCGAGTCGCGTGGATTTATTATTGGAGCCGCTTTGGCCTATAGGCTCGGTGCAGGCTTTTGCATCGTGCGTAAGCCCGGCAAGCTTCCCTATGAAACCCATAGTGCCAGCTATGAATTGGAATACGGCTCCGATGCGCTTGAGGTCCACCGGGATGCCATTCCCTCCCACGCCAGGGTTCTCATCATCGATGATTTGATTGCTACCGGGGGCACTGCGGCCGCTGCCATAGCGCTGGTCTCGCAGCTTGGGGGAGAGGTCGTAGCATGCGCCTTTGTCATTGAGCTCTCTTTTTTGAAGGGTAGGGAGAAGCTCAAACCTTATGAGGTTTTTTCTATTCTACAATATGACTCAGAATAGGTGTTTCTCGCTGCAATCTAAGAGCCATCCTTCCTTGACAAAGATGGGAAATCCCTATTAAATCAGGGCACAAGAAAAACAGAGTAGAATGAAGAGAATCGAAGAGATGAGTCTCTGGGAAAGAATCTACTTCCCGGAGATCTTTCGCGGTCTGATGGTTACGGGCTACCGCTTTTGGCGCAACCTTATTATCCATACCTTGCACCTATTTGGTTTTGCCAAACATCTTGAGGCAGCCATCACAGTCCAATATCCTGACGAAAGGCTGCCTTATCCGGACACCTTTCGGGGAAGGCACAGGCTGACTCTCCATGAAAATGGTTCGGTCAAATGCACGGCTTGCTTTCTCTGCGCCACAGCCTGTCCGGCCGAATGCATCTACATTGAGGCCGGGGAATATCCGGACAAGCCCGTTGAGAAGTTTCCCGTGCGTTATGAGATCGATACCCTGCGTTGTATCTACTGCGGTTTTTGTGTTGAGGCCTGTCCCTGTGACGCCATCAGAATGGATACCGGCATCCACCCCGGAAATTGGGGTTTCTCCAGGAAAGATTTTGTCGAGGATAAGGAGGTTTTGATGGAACGCTCCCGTCAATTGGAAGCAAAGGGAAGAGAAGGGCTTTACGAGGAGCACGTGCGCCGATACCGTCATGTCTAGCAATAGGGAGGAAGAACCATGTCAACGTCCCAAAGAGAATCAGAAGCTCCACGGGAAAGTGTGATCACGACCGAACTCTTGCCCGCGTCGCGCAAGGTTTACGTTCAAGGCAAGCGGCACGCGGATGTTCGCGTCCCCCTGCGTGAGATCTCTATATCCTCAGCCCGTGGAGGATTTCCTAAAAACGGTGACGAGAAGGCCAACGCGCCGCTGGTCGTTTACGATACTTCCGGTCCCTACACCGATCCGACGGTTAAGATTGATATTCGAAAAGGTCTTGCGCCTCATCGTTTGGCGTGGATCAAGGTAAGGGGCGATGTAGAAGAAACCAGAGGCTTCTATGTGCAAAGGAGCGGGAATGGGACGGAGCGCTTTCCCGAGGCTTCGCGGCGACCTGCGCTGCGTGCCAGGCCCGGCCGGAATGTGACGCAAATGCACTACGCGAAGAAAGGCGTCATTACCCCCGAGATGGAATACATCGCCATCCGCGAAAACATCGGTCGAGAGACGGCCTTAGGTAATGGCGGCAACGGCGCGTCTCGCACCCATGTGGGGAACAGCTTTGGGGCCTCCATCCCCAAATTCGTTACTCCGGAATTTGTCCGCGATGAAGTCGCCCGTGGCCGTGCCATCATACCTGCCAACATCAACCACCCCGAGAGCGAGCCGATGATCATCGGCCGGAACTTTCTGGTGAAGATCAACGCCAACATAGGCAACTCTGCGGTAGCTTCCTCCATCGAGGAGGAAGTGGAGAAGATGATCTGGGCGACCCGCTGGGGGGCGGACACGGTTATGGATCTTTCCACGGGCGACGACATTCATGAAACGCGCGAGTGGATATTGCGCAATTCGCCGGTGCCGATCGGGACGGTCCCCATCTATCAGGCTTTGGAGAAGACAGGCGGGAAGGCAGAGGAGCTAACCTGGGAGATCTATCGGGACACCCTCATCGAGCAGGCGGAGCAAGGGGTGGACTACTTCACCATCCACGCTGGAGTACTGCTGCGCTATATCCCGCTCACGGCCAAACGGATCACCGGGATCGTTTCCCGGGGCGGTTCGATCCTGGCCAAATGGTGTCTTGCCCATCACAAGGAGAACTTTCTCTACACCCACTTTGAGGAGATCTGCGAGATCATGAGGGCCTACGATGTCTCCTTCTCCCTCGGGGACGGGCTCAGGCCGGGCTGCATTGCCGATGCCAACGATGAGGCCCAATTTGGCGAGCTCGAAGCCTTAGGGGAGCTTACCAAGATTGCATGGAAGCATGATGTCCAGGTGATGATCGAAGGGCCAGGCCATGTCCCTATGCACCTCATTCAGGAGAACATGACCAAGCAGCTTGAGCTCTGTCACGAGGCACCCTTCTACACCCTTGGCCCACTCACGACGGATATCGCCCCTGGCTACGACCATATTACCAGTGCTATCGGCGCCGCCATGATCGGCTGGTTCGGAACTGCCATGCTCTGCTACGTAACGCCCAAGGAACACCTTGGCCTGCCGGACAGAAAGGACGTCAAGGACGGTGTCATCGCATACAAGATAGCGGCGCATGCCGCGGATCTCGGCAAGGGACACCCCGGGGCGCAGATACGCGATGATGTCCTGAGTCAGGCGCGCTTTGAGTTCCGCTGGGAGGACCAGTTCAATCTGAGCTTGGACCCCGATACCGCCCGTGCGTTCCATGACGAGACCCTGCCTGCTCAGGCTGCGAAGCTGGCGCACTTCTGTTCCATGTGCGGTCCGCACTTCTGCTCCATGAAGATTACCCAGGACGTGCGGGACTATGCGGCGAAAAAGGGGCTGGACGAGCAGGCGGCGCTGGAGGCTGGCATGAAGGAGAAGGCTGAAGAGTTTCGCAGGACGGGCTCAAAAATTTATCATGAGGTGACGCCCGAAGGCCCTGAGCCAGTCGATTTGACTTCTCTCCGGCGGGCGTGAAGCACTGGCTCCGTGTAGCCGTTCGGCGCTTCGCCTCCTTTGAAGACGAGGTCTAAGGCCGCCTGAAAGGCGATGCTCTTGTCGTAGTCGGGCGCCATGTTGCGATAGTTTGGGTCGCCGGCGTTCTGGCGGTCGACGACTTTGGCCATCCGCCGAAACGTCTCGGCGACCTGATCCTTTGTCACGATCCCATACTTCAGCCAGTTGGCGATGTGTTGACTCGATATGCGCAAGGTGGCCCGGTCCTCCATCAACGCGACATCACGGATGTTGGGCACCTTGGAGCAGCCGATTCCCTGGTCAACCCAGCGAACGACGTATCCCAGAATGCCCTGCGCATTGTTATCCAACTCTCGCTGGATCTCCTCAGGCTTCAGTTCCCGGTCTAACAGCGGCGGCGTCAGGATGTGATCCAGGCTTGCCCGCCCTCTCTTAGCCAGCTCCGCCTGCCTTTTGGCGACATTGACATAGTGATAGTGCGTGGCGTGAAGCGTGGCCGCGGTCGGCGACGGGACCCAGGCGGTATTCGCGCCGGCCTGCGGATGGGCGATCTTCGTCCTGACCATCTCGCGCATCTCATCCGGCATCGTCCACATCCCTTTGCCGATCTGGGCCTTTCCCCGAAGTCCCGTCTTGATGCCGATGTCCACGTTCCAGTCTTCGTAAGACTTGATCCACGGTTGGGTTTTGATCTCCTCCTTCGGCAGCATAGGACCCAGTTCCGTACTGGTGTGGATCTCGTCGCCGGTCCGATCCAGAAATCCTGTGTTGATGAAAACCACCCGTTCCTTTGCCGCTCGGATGCATTCCTTCAGGTTGACGGTGGTGCGGCGCTCTTCGTCCATGATGCCGATCTTGAGGGTGTTCCGCTTCAAGCCAAGAGCCTTTTCCACCCGTTGGAACAGCTCGACCGTGGCCGCGACTTCTTCTGGCCCGTGGAGCTTGGGTTTAACGATGTAGATACTTCCCTTTTTGCTGTTGGTGTATTTCCCCTTTTTCTTGAGGTCATGGACGGCGGCTAACACTGTGACCATGGCGTCAAGGAACCCTTCCGGGATTGGTTGACCATCGGCTGTGGTCACGGCGTCGGTGTACATGTGGATTCCCACGTTTCGAACCAGGAGCAGACTCCTCCCCGGCAGGGTGAGCTTCCTTCCGGTCGGCGTGATGAATATCTTATCCGGATTCAGCCTTCGGGTCATTGGGTGGCCGTTTTTATCGAAGGTCGCTTCCAACGTCCCTTTCATGATACCGCACCAATGGCGATAGACCGTGACCTTGTCGGCGGCGTCGACCGCAGCGACGGCATCCTCGCAGTCCTCAATGGTAGTGATGGCCGCCTCCAGCACCACATCCTTCACGCCCGCCGGATGTGCCTTGCCGATGGGATGGCTTCGATCGATCTGGATCTCGATGCGCGAGCCGTTATTGCTGAGGAGGACGCTCGTCAATTCGCCGTTTTTTTCCTGATAGCCGAGAAATTTGCCTCCGTTCGCCAGACCCACGTTGCTGCCGTCCTTGAGCGTTACAGCCAGTTGCTTCTTGCCGCCGACGCGCCTGAGGAAAAATCGGGTGACATCGGAAAAACTTCCCCGCTTCAGGCCGATGACCTTGTCTAAAAACTCCTCCGTGTAAGCGATCACCTTCGCGCCGCGTCTAGGATTGTAGGACTCTCCCTTTTCCGCGCCGCCCTCCTCCGGAATCACGTTGGTGCCATAGAGCGCGTCATAGAGGCTTCCCCAGCGCGCATTCGCGGCGTTCAAGGCGTAGCGGGCGTTATCGAGCGGCGCCACCAACTGCGCGCCGGCGATCTCCGTGATCTCAGGGTCCACATTGGCCGTGGTCACCTGAAAATCTTTCGCTTCGGGAACGAGGTAGCCGATCTCTGTTAGAAATGCCTTGTATTCTTCCTTGTTGATCGGCTGGTCTTTTCTTGCCAAATGCCATGCATCAATCCTCTGCTGTAGGGCATCCCGTTTTTCGAGCAGCCTCTGATTCTTAGGAGCTAAATCTTTAACCACCTGACCCAATGAGGCCCAAAATTCATCGGTTTCGACACCCGTGCCAGGTGCAATCTCGTCACGTACCAAACGATACAGCGTTGCATTGACTTTAAGTCCGCCAATAAAAACTGTATTTGCCATTGTTTTCTCCTTTTGGCCGAATAGGAAAGGGCTGCCAAAGAGTGATCGGCGTTTGTGATCTAACAGGAAGTTTGTTTGAGCGCCTTAGCTACGTCCTGTATAGGATCGCCCCACAGCCGCAAAACCACGGCATCGCGGCCTCGTAGGTCGTGATTTCCCCTTTGCGATCGCCGAGGGCCCCATAGACGGCAATCCAATTCCGGACTTCGTGGGCGCCGTTTCCGGCCTTGCCGATTTCCTCCGGTGCCAACTGGGACAGCTCCTTTCCCTTCCCCTTTTCCGCAGTCTCAAGGAACCATTCATCAAAAGCTTTGTCGATGAGGCCCATCTCCGGGGTCCCTACCCAATGGGAGATCCCACCCGTGCCCAAGAGTGCCACTCGTTCCCCCTTGGGCCGCCCGGCGATCACCTTTCGGATCAGTTCCCCGAGTTGATAGGTTCTGCTCGGCAGAGGCATTGGCTCGATGACGGTGTTGACGATAATCGGCACAACCGGCACGTTCATGGACGGGGTGATGAAATGGAGGGGAACCATTGAGCCGTGGTCAAGGAGCAGCTTGTGAGAAAGAGAGAGGTCAAAGCCCGAGTTGAAGGCCTCGCGGACTAGCGACCAGGCGAGGTCCGGGTGTCCCGGTACGTTTCCTCTCGGGATATGAAGAAAACTCTCCTCCTCGGCGGGTCCGAAGTGGCTGGCGCCAACGCCGACGCAGATGGCCGGCATATTGTCCACGTAGAAATTGGTGAAGTGGTCATCGTAGATCTCAACGATCACATCTGGCTTTGCCGCCTCAAACGCCTCCCGAAGCTTCGCCATCCCGGCATAGTATCGGTCCGCCTGTACCCCCGCTGCTTCACGAAAGCCGGTGATACCCGGGGCATGGCTCAACGTTGCCGCAACCGCGATCTCACCCATGTGTGTCCTCGCTTTCTAGGCTTTTGTCACTGCGAAGAGAATGCTCATCTTCGCTGCCCTGATCCTTGCGCCGAGGTCGTGCTGCCGGTACCAGATGCCGTCATCTGCGACGGGTACGCTTGTAGCGCCCCAGCGGCCATTCTCTTGAGTCGCTCGTGCACCGCGGCTGATGGCCCGGGGTAGGTTGTCGTCCGCTCTGTGGGGTGAGGCCCAGCGTCGGCGAGAGCAAGCAGTAGCTCAGCCCTTTCCAGTCCCAACGGTCCCCCGGCGCCAATAATCAAGTACGGATTCACCCCGAGCTGGTAGATAAATTTGATGTCCCTGTTGCGGACGGCCTTCTTTTCTTCTTCCGTTAATCGGTACTGCTCCATTAGAGCCTCACGATTCCTCACAAACTCTTCCGCCAACCTGTTATCCTTCCTCAGATCGAAGATCAGTCTGCCGACTTCGTAGGCGCCCATTTGGTCCCTCCACTCTGAGATCATGATACGAATTTGCTTTTGGGCAGAGAGTATCCAAGACGGGCTGATATGTCAACGTAGGGTTTTTGGGTTGCTGTAGCCACGGCAATATGTCAGGTTAACAGCAACGTGAAAATGTCAGGGTGATGCTGCATAGGAGTTCTCCGGGGTAGTAGTTTCAGGTCCATAGTTCGATACCTCACTTTTCGCAGTAGAGCCGCCTAAGAATTGTCTTTACCTTCGCCTTGGGGTAATGGGTTTTGATTGGAGGGAGTGTGCGATGAGGAGTAACTCATGATTGAAAAGGACGGCTACATCCGGAATCTGTTGCAAAAGTCGCCAGGTGTCGCGGCGGAAGCACGAGGCTGGGTCAAGACCCGCCGTGATGGCAAGGGTGTTCACTTCATCCAGTTGAATGACGGCTCAAGCTTCCAGGACCTGCAGGTCGTGATTGATGCGGGCACCGTGCCGGAGCCGACGTTAGCGCAAGCAACCACAGGAGCATGCCTCCGTGTCTCCGGAGAACTGGTCGCCTCCCCAGGCGCCGGGCAGGCGGTAGAACTAAAGGCGCGGGAGATCGAAGTTTATGGCCCCGCGAATCCAGCAACCTACCCGCTTCAGAAGAAGGGACACACCATGGAGTTCCTGCGTGAGATTGCCCACCTCCGCACACGCAGCAATACCTTCGGGGCCGTCTTCCGGGTACGCAACGCGCTCTCATTCGCGATCCACCGCTTTTTCCAGGAGCGAGGATTCCTGTACGTCCACGCGCCTATCATCAGCGGATCCGATGCCGAGGGCGCCGGGCGCATGTTCCAGGTCACCACCTTGGACCTGATGAATCTCCCCCGCGGCCAGGCGAGCGTCGACTATACCCAGGACTTTTTTGGCAAGCCCACCAACCTCACCGTCAGCGGCCAGCTCGAAGCCGAGATCTTCGCGCTTGCGTTCTCCAACGTCTACACCTTCGGCCCGACGTTTCGCGCAGAAAACTCCAACACGCCCCGCCACCTCGCCGAGTTCTGGATGGTTGAGCCTGAGATGGCCTTTTGCGATCTCGATGGCAACCGCCGGCTGGCGGAAGAGTTTCTCAAGTATATCATTGCTTATGTTCTGGAAGACTGCCCGGCCGACCTCGATTTCTTCAACAAGAGGATCGAATCGACGGTTTTACAGACGCTCGAGCACGTCGCGACGAGCGACTTCGAACATTTGCCCTACACCGAGGCCGTCCACATTCTGGAGAAGGCGAGAGACGGCGGGCGGAACTGGGAATTCCCCGTGTTTTGGGGGGCGGATTTGCAGAGCGAGCACGAACGCTATCTGACCGAAGAGGTTTTCCGAAAGCCCGTCGTGGTCACCGATTACCCGAGGGAGATCAAGGCATTCTACATGTTCCTCAACGACGATGAAAAGACCGTGCGCGCTATGGACGTTCTGGTCCCCCGCATTGGCGAGATCATAGGGGGCAGCCAGCGCGAGGACCGTTACGATCTGCTGCTCGACAGGATCCGAGCGCACGGATTGCGGGAAGAGGATTACTGGTGGTATCTGGAACTCCGGAAGTATGGAACAGTGCCGCATGCAGGCTTCGGATTGGGCCTGGAGCGAATGATGATGTATCTCACCGGCATGAAGAATATCCGCGATGTGATTCCCTTTCCGCGCACGCCGGGCTCGGCGGAATTTTGATTACCTGGACAGAGACCTCTATCCGATGGGGCATTAGGCTGTAAATGAGTAAAGATGCACCGGCTTCCCTGAATTATTGGCTACGACTCAGGAGGATTTTCCTATGATCTATCACAGTGACCCCTATGCCCAAACCCTGCGTGCTATCGGCCAAAGTCTTGAGCTGTTGCATATCGAATCGTTCGACCTGGAGAGCCGCGGGAACGACTATCTGGTCCGGGGAAGGGCTGCAGCACCGCCGCGGGATATCCAGGAGAGCGTTCTTTGGGTGTTCTGGCGATTGAAAGATCGAAATCCCGAGCAAACCTGGCCTTCCCCGCAAACGGTCCCTGAGGCTTTCGGACTACTCTACACGCCTGGGCATATAGACCGGCTGGAGAACAAGGGTCGGGCAAGACGTCACGACCCGCACGGGATGCCAAACACCTATAGTGTGTCACAGATCCTGCGGGCGACAGGCGCCTATCTCGATGCTAAGGGCGCCCGCCCATTGGGGATCTCCAGGCGAGAACAGGAGGTGACCGTCCGATATGAGACGGCACAGGGTCAGGGAGCTGTAGAAGAGCACGCGCTCTCTTTTTTCCACGACTTTGGAATTCGCATGTACGGCGATAGAAGAAACAATTTGTTATCTCCATGATGCGAAAGATCGATTGCATCATGGGCGTCTCCCTACTTGAAAAATTTGCTTACCCTCTGCATGGCCTCCTCAGGAACCTCGTTCCGTTTGGGGAATTCTCCCTTCAGCGGTCTTGTCGCATCGATGATGGCTACGGCATCTCCCAGCCATCCACGAAAGCTCTGAACCTTCCGGATAACTTCAAGATCCTTGTCCCAATGGGTCCTTGTGCTCACCGCCCACATCACCTCCCGCTCGTTGAAGACATCGATGTCGTCATCCACGACCACAGCCAATTTGAGATTGGGCATCTCAACAAAGGCCTGCATGGCGGCCTTGTTGGGGTCGTTGTCAAATTCTTTCCTGATCGAGATGTAGGCGATGAGTCGCCCGCAGCCTGAAGGGGGGAGATGGATGGCCTTGATTCCGGAGACATTCTTTTTGATCACGTTGAAGACACTTCCCTCTTTAGGTATCCCTCCCAGGTTCCAGTGGTCCATCTGGCCCGGCCAAAAATCTTGTACGATCGCTTTTTTTCTGTGAGTGATAGCAGTCACCTCAACGACCGGAACCTTCATCTCCCATTGGTAGTAACCCAGGATCTCGCCGAAGGGGTTTTGAGACTCGCGCACATGGGGAGGGACCTCTCCTTCGATGATGACCTCGGCGTCGGCGGGGACAAGGAAATCCTCTCCCCAGGTCTCAGATGGTGTAAGGCGCAAAGGTTCTTGAAGGAAAGCGGAGGCGGTTAAAAAATCGTTGTTGCCGTACGGGGTCATGCAGCAGGTCGAGAGGAAAAAAGCAGGGTGGTGGCCTAGGATCACAATCACAGGGGCACGCTTGTTTTTCTTCTCGTACTCCGTGGCCATAGCCTCGAGGTGATGATGGGCGTGCGCAGAAAAACTCATCCTTCGAGGTTCATAGTACATATTCTTGGTGAAGGTGATGTCGTAGAATCCATCGCTAATGCTTTTCATGGCACAAGCCATGGTGAGATAGGCACCCACGTCATCCTTCTGATGCATGGGGATAGGAAGAGTTCTTAAGTCTGCTTGGGAACCTTTGAGCACAACCTCTTTGCAGGGGGCCTTGCCTGGTGGAATGGTTTCCAACTCCCCTTTTTGAACCTCACGCCGGGCCACTTCGAGGCTTAAATCCATATTGGGTTTGAGATCGCCCATACCCAGAGCGTCGGCGCAAAACTGTCGCGAGACAAAAGGATTGTAGAAAAGAGGGAATGCGGAGGGTTGGCCGTTTAGGGCGGGGACATTCTCGAATAGGACCATTTTCTGCTCCCCGCGTAAATCGAGATGTTTAAGAAACGCTATAGTCTCATATTGGTTTGAGTCGACCTTTTCCTTGACGCGGATCACCGACCCGGGTCTTATCTCCTCTTCTCGTGCGATAAATCCCTGTAGGTCTTTACTCATGGTGGCTCTCCTTTAATGGTTTTGTCAGATGGAGTTTATTCTTAGACAAATTAGTCTCCCACTGCAAGCCTTAGCCCGGCTCACCGCGAAAAGTGATGTTCAAGAGAAGCGGATGGGGCCTACCCCTCAGCGGGAGCCGATGGGCCTCTGCTTCTCTGCTCCTAAACACTTAATCCCTGGTTTCCTTCTCCTCAAGCAACTTCAGTGTCGGACGTCTCCCTTGCTTCGGCGCAGGCCCCATCCGCAGTCCCAAGCTTCATCGTTCCGACGGGGGAAACCTGTAGGGCTGAGACACAGGGACGAGGAGGTTGAAGGCAGGCCCAGGCTGATGGAGAGCCCACCCGAAGGGGACGGGAGGGTGGCCCTCGAGGCACTGACTTATTGGCTCAGGCCGGAAGGTTTTCTCCCGAGGAACCACACTTTTTGACGAAGAGCCGCGTTAGCCCTCACGAGTTTGGCTTGGAGCAAAGAGCTTGTTCTTCCAGCCGGAGCGGAAGAGAAGCTTCAATCCTCTGCGAAAAAAGTCTGCCTTGCGTTTGGTTAATGGAAACCAGCTAAGCTCGCTCTTTAACCCTAACCGATCTACAAGAACGGTTTTTTGCTGACAGTATTTGCGAATGCCCTCGGCGCCGTGGCGCCGTCCGAGACCGCTCTCCTTCATCCCGCCCATAGGAGCGCCTGGAATAATGAAGTTCACCAAACTGTCATTGATGCACACCGAACCAGCTTGAATCTTTTCTGCGATCTTCCACGCGTTCTTCTTATCCCGAGTAAAAACGCTGCTATCGAGGCCGTAACGGGAATTGTTGGCCAGGCGTAGAGCCTCTCCTTGGTCCTTCACCTTCATGATCGGGATGATCGGGCCAAAGGTTTCCTCCTTTATGATTTCCATGTCGTGATGGACATCCACCATCACCGTAGGTTCGTAATATAGCCCTTTGAAGTTAGGATTGCGGCGGCCTCCGCTAAGGATCCTGGCGCCTTTCCTGACCGCTTCTTCCACCTGGGACTCCACTTTTTTGAGCTGCTCCTGAGAGGTCATGCTCCCCAGTTCGACCTCTTCTTCGCTCGGTCCCTGACGCAGGGCCTTAACTTTATCCACGATCTTGTTGACGAAATCCTGGTAGACAGGCTCCTCCACATAGACTCGCTCAATGGAAGTACAGACCTGCCCTGAGTTCATCAAGGCACCCCATACACAGGCGTTGGCCGCGCGTTCCAAATCAGCATCTTTGAGAACGATCATGGGATCTTTGCCGCCCAATTCCAAAGTCACTGGGATCAATCTCTCCGCTGCCCGGCGCATCACTTTCTTTCCCGTCTCCACGCTTCCGGTGAAAGAGATCATATCTACATGGTCGATAAGCGCCTGCGCTGTTTCGCCCCAGCCCACAAGGACCTGAATAAGATTGGCAGGGAAGCCGGCCTTCTGTGCCAGCTCAACTCCGAAGAGAGCGGAGAGGGGAGTAAGCTCCGAGGGTTTAATGACCACGGCGTTGCCTGCCATCAGTGCAGGGATAGCCTCGCCGAGAGTCAAGACCAAAGGAAAGTTCCACGGGCTGATGATCCCAACCACCCCTATAGGGCTATATATAGAAACGACCTTTTTTGTCTTTAAAAGGTGCGGCCGGATCTTCTCCGGTTTAACATACTTCATGGCGTTCTTTGCCCAAAAGCCGATGGCGTCGCACATATAGAAAAGCTCGTTTCCATAGACTTCAGCCCTAGGTTTGCCGGTTTCCGCGGTCAGGATGTCGGCGATTTTCTCTTGGTGGTCAATCATCAAATCCCGAAAGTGGTAGAGGACCTTGGCCCGTTCGGCGAAACTCTTTTGCTGCCAGAGGGCTTGGGCCTCGCGGGCTTTGCTAACAGCTTGGGCCACATCCTCTGCCGTCGCCACAGCCAGTTCGCAGATGTTTTCTAAGGTCGCAGGACTCCGAACCTCAATCTTATTCCCTTTCATTGAATTTCCTCCGTGCTGCTTTTGAAGAAATTAGGAAGATTCCTATTAGCATAGGTGAGGGAGTTTTGGCAGACCCCTCTTGCCTTGAATGGCATTGGGATGAAAGTTAGTTTAATCTCAGGTTATCCATAGGGCTCATCGAATGCGCCTACTCATCTATGGCTTCGGGCCGTACCTCAGGTTTAAAGACAATATTACGGAGAAGATTCTAAGGAAGCTTCCGAGGAGAAGGGGTCTCAAGAAAATAGTTTTTCCAGTGCGATTTCAGCGGAGCCAGTTTATTAAGACCGTGAAGAAATACAATCCCGATGCTGTCTTAGGCCTGGGTCAGCGGTCGAGGGGTTTGCACCTGAAAGTTGAGCTCAGGGCGGTTAATCGAAGGCGGAATGATAAAAGAGAGAAACCGAGAACGATTGTTTTAGGTGGGTCGAAAAGGCTAGCAACCAACCTCAAGCTGGATGGCGGTGACCAAGCCAGGATTTCTTACGACGCGGGTGACTATGTCTGCAACTACTCCATGTATGTTATCATCGAGTACTTAAAGCGCAATCGACTTCCCACCCGTTTTGGCTTCATTCACATCCCCCATCATTACAATATTGATAAAGCGAGCCGATTTTTGAAGAAGGCTCTAAAACAAATCCGCGTGGGTTGAGCCAAGCTGATTTTGCGATAATGCGACGATTTTTTTCGTCCCCATTTCTTATTTTCCCTTCATCAACCTTTTTGGCCGTTCGGGTAACCGATCGAGCTTCCCTTCTGCGAATCTGGACTCAATAGCGAGGTTCTTTCCTTCTAGCGCCCGCAGACCTTGCCGAAATGCCTCGTGGCGGGCCGGGTAGAGGA
>JAHFAO010000291.1 GCA_023250515.1 Deltaproteobacteria bacterium
AGAAATACGCCTCTGCCGCCTTCTTCCTTTCTCCCTCAGTCCTGAATTCGTTCCGTATCGTCCCCAACTCACCCACATCCAACCAGTACCCTCCACAGCCAGGACATTCGTCAACCGTCACCTGTTTTTTCACACTAAAGAAATGCCGCATCATGACGATATCGACACATTTAGGACACCTCCATTTTTTGTTTTGATCAATCGTGAGCTTTTCATTCTTCTCAACATCCAGGAGGAGCTGCCCTGCAGATTCATGTGGCTCGTCAACCTTCTTGATCTCGAATAGGTCGAACCAGATTCCCCCGCACCCCCCTTTGCACACATCAACTGTGATGTCTCCAACTCGAATCTGAGTCAGGTCATTCTCACACGCTGGACATTTCATGTTCCCTGCCCCCTTCTCTCCACTCTATTTCAAGTTCTTATAACGTCTTGCGTGTCCACGAACTGCGAGCGAAGGGAGCGGTTAGGCGAAAGCCCGTCAGGGCTAAAGCCACGAACACGCTGTTGTGCGAGGTTGCCGGCTGTTTCATCCCCGAACACGCGCCTTCGGTAGCAGCTGCCTAAGGCTCTCTGGCATAAAATCGAGAATAACACTTTCGATCAACGCGCGGTTGCGCTGATACTTGATTCCCAGATAGATAATCGCAATCCCAAGGAAGGTCAAAGCGAACGGAAACAAGAGTGAGTCCTTAAAAACGCTATAGGCTAAGTGACCGAGATAACCGAACACACCTAAGGCGCCGAACACCAAAAACACCCGCCTTTCCAACAGGACCGACATGAGCATCAGACCCACATTAATGAGGCAATACACAGCCTTTCGAAATTCACTCCCGGCTTCCATCAGCGAAAGCCCACCCCAAAAGGCCAACATACCAAAGAGGTAGCCCCAAAAGACATAATCCTCCTCCGTGCGGCGATCGATGACGTACGAGGCCAGCAAGACGGCAAGTCCAAACCAAAGAGATACCCATAAACCTTCCTTATACGAGAAATCTATCTTTCCAAACAAGAGCGGCGTCAGATCCATCGACATGTACCAGAGAGAGAAGGCAATGGGAGCGGTAAGGAACGGGAAGCGAATAAATTTCAGGGCAATCAAGCCAGCGATGATCGTTCCAATCTCCATAAGGAACCAACTCCCTTTGACCCAAAGATAGTACCGTTGGTACATGCCAGGATCGCCCTATGGCCAGATGCCCGTGAGTCTCTCGAAACCGTAGATCGCAAGGGGTGTCATGCAAACTGCCATCGTGAAAAGAAGTCCACCGGGAACCCTGAGGTTTTCTTTGTACCAAAGCGTTCGACCAGCGAGAATGAAGCAGAAGGCATAAATTCCTGAAATGAGGAAAATCCCGCCGCCGCCAAACCGCTCCCAGGCTTGAGTCATGAACCAACCCATCGCTGAAATGACGATCAGCGCCCCGAAGTAGTAAGCGACATGAGCCAAGTCAAATTTAGAGTGGGTTGTGGCACGGCCTTCAAGTGCCTCCCAGAGAGCCTCCGCCTGTTCGGCAGAGATCAATCCCTCGGAGGCAGCCCAGTTGAGATCCTCTTTAGAGACCTTCATTCATTACCTCCGGTCGCCGCCAGTCTCTCACAAGGAAGTCTAAACAAACCCCGACATCAGTCCACTCGCTCTATACGAACCATTTGCTTGACACACGCTGTGGCTAGGAGGACGCTACCTCCGGAATCTTGGGGTGTCAAGCCAGTTGTCCTTGTTCAGGGGCCGGACATCACACGGCAAGGCCTCTGCCCTTGACGAACATGGCATGCCCTGTTCTCTACCAGTACCCCAAACGAGAAATTGGGCCAGCGCTAAGGGAGGGCGGCAATACCGTCAATCTCGATCATCGCGCCCTCCCCCTCATGGTAGAGGCCCTTGACCTCAACCAATGACATCGCAGGATAGTGGCGGCCAAAGTAGTCCCGATAGACTTGGCCAATCGCCTTCCCTCTGGCCTTATAGTCGTCTCGATTGAGGACAAAGATGGTCAGCTTGACGATATCCTGTAGCGTGCCATCCCGATCTTCGACCAATGTCTTCAGGTTCTCGCAGACCTGCCGGAACTGCGCCACGATATCACCCCATCCGACAACGCTGCCCTGCTTGTCGAAAGGGACCTGGCCGGAAAGGAAGAGCAGCCGACCACCTTTGACCTCGAATCCATGGGAGTACCCCACGGGCTTTGCGAGTCCTGGGGGATTGACCACGATTTTTTCCATGGCGCCTCCTACGACCTATCAACCGCTAACTGAAGTCCCTGAAATGCGAGCAATCTGTGATTTTTGAAAATGAAGCAGTGAGATTGCTTCGTCGCCTAGCCTCTCGCAATGACACGCGAGGTGTCTTGCTCCTCGAATCGGCCCATTGCAGCGGGGGCAAGCACCACTTTAGCCTTGCGGTTCATGGGCGGGTCCAGAACCCTTTGGGGTCATAGTGCCGGATGATGGCCAGCTCCTCTTTGGTTGGTGGCGTCGTTTCCTGAACGGTTGGTGAAACCCGAAGCGACCAGCCGGTCTGCCGGCAGACGTTATCCTGGGTGACGCCGGGATGATACGAGTCCAGGACCGCCTCCTTCGTTTCAGGATCAAACGCCAGCGTTCCAAGCGTGGTGATGATCGCAGCGGGGCCGCCGCCTGGAAGACCGACACGCCGGCGCCAATCGCCCCCATCGCCGTACCCGGGTGAAGTGATGTAGTCCACGCGCTCCTTGAACCGGCGCCGTTCGTGCTGCATGATGATCACGAACCGTCCAGCGAGCGAGGCGATATCCGCCGCGCCGCCGCTCCCTGGAAGCTTCACCGTCGGTCGCTCGCGTGGCCCGATGTACGACGTG
>JAHFAO010000027.1 GCA_023250515.1 Deltaproteobacteria bacterium
GACATCTTGACCCATTGCCCCCGAAGTTAGGAGCGGAATTGAAATCGCCAGCATTGCAAGACGCATGAGAGAAAACCTTCTTGCGAGAGAAATCATGGCCCTCTTCCTCCTTATTTCATTATTTCATTTTACTTCTTTGATCTCGATCTTTCCCACGCGCTTGATAGCGGCGGCGAGCATGGTGGCATCTTTATCCCAGAACTTCTGAAATTCGGGTGCATCAAGGTAAGTGATGGGGGTCTCGATTTTATCCATAGCGGCCTTGAACTCAGGGGTCTTCACGGCCTGCCTGACCGCGTCGCGTAAGGTCTTCACCACAGGCGCTGGAGTTGCGCTGGGGACAAAAAGGCCAGCCCATATATAGAACTCGATGTCGTAGCCCAGCTCTTTGAAGGTAGGAACATCCGGCAGTGCCTCTATCCGCTTTGCTCCCCATCCGGCCAAGGGGCGTAGCTTCCCGCCTTTTATGTGGGGCAGGACCACGGCTGGTCCGGAGGCAAGAACATCGACGTGTCCCCCTAAGATCGCAGTCAGGGCTGGACCTCCTCCCGAGTAGGGAATGTGCTTAAGCTTAATACCGGCTGCATGAGCAAACATCTCAGTGGCCATATGCAGGGTTCCGTAAACGCCTGACGAGCTGAACGAGATCCCTTCAGGGCGCTTCTTAGCGTCATCCACAAACTCCTTCACGCTTTTCCAGGGGCGATCGGCGTGGACAACAAGGACAGTGGGATCAGCGGAGATAAGCGCGATCGGGACTAACTGGTCCATGGTGTAGGCCGGCTTGCGGTCAAAAAGCTTGTCCGCCTCTGGGATAATCGAGATGCTGGAGAGGGCCATAAGGATCGTGTAGCCGTCTGGCTTACTCGTAGCCACAAACTGCATTCCCACTGCTCCGGCGGCACCGGTCTTATTTACGACTACCACGGGATTCTTAAGGACCTTTTCCATGGCCGCCGCGACCGGACGGGCGGTGAGATCGGCCACCCCGCCGGGCGGAAAGGGAACTACCATCTGTATTCCCCGAGAGGGATAGATCTCTTGGGCTACCACCGTGCCCAAAAAGGTCAAAGCACCAAAGATCAGGCCGAGCAGGTAAAGATGCTGGAATAAGCGTTTCATTTTTTTTCCTCCTTAAGGCTATTTTTTGCCTAGCAACTTTCTAACTCGATGACTTATTCGGGTTTCTCCGCCAGACCCAGCCGCGCACGCCAATCGAGGCCACGCTTGAGCAACGGCTTGAGACCCAGGATTAGGAGAGCAAAAGCCACTAAAAGCATCGTGGCCGTAATCGGTCGCTGGACAAAGATCGCATAGCTGCCGCGTGACATGGCCAAAGATTGTCTCAGGCTCATCTCTAGCATAGGAGCCAGAACCAAACCAAGGACAATGGGCGCCGTTTCAAAGTCAAACTTGCGCAGGAGATACCCGAGCAGGCCCATAATGGTCATGATCCAAACGTCCAGTACGCTACCATTGACCGCATAAACTCCAAGCACGCAGAAGAGAAGGATTGAAGGGTAGAGTACAGGGTAGGGTATGCGTAGGAGATTGACGAAGAGACCCACAAGAGGAAGGTTTAGGATCAGGAGGACGACATTTCCCACATACATGCTGGCGATGAAGCCCCAAAAGAGTTCTGGGTGCTGCTGGATCAGGAGGGGCCCTGGGCTCACCCCGTGAATCATCATGGCTGCCATCATTACCGCCGGGACAGGCCCAGAAGGAACCCCCAAGGCGAGCATAGGAACAAACGCCCCGCAGACGGCTGCGTTGTTGGCCGATTCGGGTCCGGCCACGCCCTCGATTGCTCCCTGACCAAAGCGTTCCGGATGTTTAGAGAGCCTCCGCTCTAAGGCATAGGAAACGAAAGTTGAAATGATGTGGGCTGAGCCGGGTATAAGGCCGATGAGAAAGCCCACGATGCTGCCACGACCGATCGGTCCGGCCGAAGCGCGCCACTCTTCGCGTGACGGAAGCAGGTCGCGAAGACGGGGCTTTTGAACTTCTGGCGGAGTCTCCTGACCCGCCGTAGCCAGAATCTCTGCAATGCCGAAAAGCCCGACTGCGACTGGAACCACGCCGATCCCGTCCCCCAGCTCGACAAGGCCATAGGAAAAACGGAAGAAACCGCTCATATGGTCGATGCCGATCATTCCCAACAGGAGTCCCAGAACCCCCATGGCCAGCGACTTGGTCATGGGGCCGCTGCCCATGTACCCCAAGATCAGCAGACCCAGAATGAGCAGTGCGGAGTATTCCGGCGGGCCAAAGCGCAGGGCGAATCGGGCCAGAGGAGGCGCGAAGAACATGAGGGCTACCACGCTGAGCGTGCCTGCGATGTAAGAACCAAAAGCGGAGATCCCTAAAGCCGGACCTGCTCGTCCCTTGCGTGCCATGGCATAACCATCCAGGCATGTTACAACGGAGGCTGCCTCGCCAGGTATGCGCATGAGGATAGAGGTAGTAGAGCCTCCATACATCGCCCCGTAATAGATCCCGGCCAGCAGCACGATGGCTGCGGTGGCGCTCATGCCGAAAGTGGCTGGAAGCAGAAGACTTATACCTGCCAGAGGCCCAACGCCTGGAAGGACTCCAACCAGTGTTCCGATTAGGCAGCCAACAAAAGCGTAGAGGAGAATAGTAGGATGGAGTGCAACAGAAAACCCGAGGGCCAGATTTTGCAGGGTCTCCGTCATCAGAATCCTAGTGGACTGAGAGGCAGAGGGACCTTGAGGAGGCCATTAAAAAACCAGAAGGAGCCGAGGGAAAGACCAACGGCAACGGATAAGACCAGAAATGGTTTTAACCTCTCCACTGCTCCCAAGAGAAAAACGAGGAGCAAGACCATTGTGAGACGAAAACCAATCCGCTCAAGCGTCAGCGCAGCAAAGCCGCATGCAGCCAAAATAGCTAAAGCATGTTTTCCCTCGGTCCACTTTAATGAGCCGAGAGGAGGGGAGTTGCGACCTAGAAGGACAATAAGGATGCTGAGCACGGCCAGCAAAAAAGCTAACAGGGTGGGCATATACCCGGGTCCTGGGTTATGCAAGGTTCCCAGAGGCAGGGTCCTGCTGCTCTCCCAGGCTACAATGAGGGCCACAAAGAGCAGGATAGCCCCGCTGATCCGGTCCAACGTCCTCATAATGGGACTTCTCTAATACAGGGTTAGCGCAAAGTAAAGCCGATTATTTTTTATATTGTTTTATCACCCACTCCACTGCCTGTTCCTTGGTGCTGATCTCCCCATTCAGTTGGGCCTCTTCCACCTCCTTCAAGATATTCTGAAAAAGGGGTCCGGGCGAGAACCCCATGGCGATCAGGTCTCTGCCCCTAAGCAGGGGTTCGGGATGAATCTCCTCCTTTTTTAGCTCGGCCATCTTTTGCCTGCAGAATTGGTAGTATTGGAGATCGCCGTTCGCGGATAGGGCGTCGAGCCGGACTAGTTCCAAAAGCTCCTCAATCCCCTCCTCACCGAGAAAGCGCTTCAGTGTGCTGAGGCGCATCTTGGGTGCTTGGGTGTGGCGCAGATGATTCCTAACCAGATAGGCCACTCTTTCCCAGACCGCCCGGCTCCGTTTCAGCCGCTTGAGAACCTCCTCAGCCATCTCCGCTCCCTTTTCCGTATGGCCATAAAAGGTTACGCGGTCTCTCTCTTTCTTAATGCAGACAGGTTTGGCAATGTCGTGCAAAAGGCAACCGTAGGCCAGGGTCTCTGAGATTTGAGATTTGAGATTTGAGATTTGCTCTAACATCAGGAGTGTATGAGTAAAAACATCCCCCTCTGGATGAAAATCAGGACTCTGCTCAACTCCCTTCATGGCCTCTATCTCCGGCAAGAGGACTTGCAGGAGGCCTGTCGCATCCAGGAGTTCAAATCCTCTTCTGGCTCCCCCTTCAGTCAGGATGCGAGTGATCTCTTCTCCGATTCTCTCCCAGGAGATCTGGGTGATCGTCGAGGCCTGCCCTCGGACAGCCTTAAAAGTATCCTCTTCGATCGTAAAGCCAAGGCCGGCAGCGAATCGAACGGCGCGCACCATGCGCAGACGGTCCTCTTGAAACCGCTCACGAGGATCCCCTATGGCGCGGACCAAGCGCCGGCTCAGGTCTCCTCTCCCGCCAACCAGATCAATGACTCGGTCTGCAATCGGGTCATATACCATTCCATTAATCGTGAAGTCGCGGCGCAAGATATCCTCTTCCATGCTTGCAAACCGCACATGGCTGGGACGGCGTCCGTCAAGGTAAGGTCCGTCATAGCGGAACGTGGCGACCTCGAACGGCTCACCCCCGGCTATAACCAAGATGACGCCAAATTGCGTCCCTACGGCTACTGTCTGAGGAAAGATTTTCTGTATCGCTTCCGGTCTCGCATTGGTGGCGATGTCGTAGTCCTGAGGAGACTTCCCTAACAGATAATCCCTTACGCAGCCTCCAGCCAGATAGGCCTCGTAACCCTCTTCACTCAGGCGCCTTATAATGGAAATTGCCTTTTCCTTTTGAGACACAGGGACCTCTGAGGTCTATTCTAACGGAGAAAAGGGAGGACGGGAAAGGGGGAAAGGTGCTCGGCTGTTACTGGATAGTTGCGGTTGGAAAAGAGATAAATTCTTGAACTTTCCCCTGGAGCTGTTGAAAAGTAAAGGGCTTGACGATGTAATCGTTGCATCCCGCTTCAATACAGGACCTGAGATCGGATTCTCTAAAAAGTGCAGTCGCAGCCAATATAGGGATATCCCGGGTCTCGGGATTAGAGCGGAGGAGACGAGCAGCTTCTCGCCCGTCCATGCCAGGCATCATGATATCCATAAGGATCAAATGGGGCTTTTCTTGCATTGCCTTCTCCACGCCCTCCTTAGCGTGTTTAGCCGGAATGGCCAAAAAACCCATCAGCTCCATCTGCCAGACAAGAAGTTCTCGCATATCCGGATGGTCTTCCACGATGAGAACCTTTTTCATACGGAAAATTTGCCTTTCAACGGACACCTGAATGCGTAACTTTTGGGATTATCACGCCGTTCTAAACAGCGCTATAACTACTACAATGTCTGCGCTACTGTCAATAGGGACTGCCTATTTCTGTCTCTCCAGAAGAGGTGGCCTTCCCCTCTCTGTCTACAGCTTGAATATAGACCCACTACCGTTGGTCTTAGCTGCTTTCATCTTGATGTTGCAAATGGTATGGTGATAAACCTTTGTTCAGGTTTTCCCTATGTAATGAAGGCCACATTAAAGCGCTTCTGCAAATTGATTTCCGGATGGACCCTCGTGTTACTAGGGGTTATCGGCTGGTTTCTCCCGATCGTCCCGGGAACGGTGCTTATTTTCCTCGGGGTGGCAATTCTTTCTGCCCAGTCAGAATGGGTGAGAAATAGGCTCGAGTTCCTAAAGGCCCGCTTCCCCCGCCATGCGGCAAAGCTTCAAGCTCTTAAAGAAAGTCTCGCTTCTAAAATCAGACGGGAAGGAACCTCCTGAGTTCCTCGCGGAGTTTTGACAAACCTTGTCCCCAGGCTTTTGGAGCAAGGTCTAGGATCCTTTGACTTTCGTTTTCTCCTGATTCGCCACTATGACCACGATAAATTTTTCCGGTTGGAGATAGCGCTTGGCCACACGAAGGATATCCTCTTGACTAATGCTCCGGATCAATTCCGGATAGCGATCCGGATAGTCCAATCCCAGCTCGAAGAATTCCACCTGGGCCAAGAAGTTGGCAACCCTCTGATTGGTATCAAGACGCAGAGGAAAACTGCCGGTGAGATAGTCTTTGGCTTCCTTCAGCTCTTCTCCACTAACCCCCTGTTCCCGAATCCGTCGGATCTCATCCATGGCGATGCGGATAGCCTCCTCGGCAGTCTCGTTCTTGGTCTGCATGGTAATCTGAAAGGTCCCGACATTTTTTTCCGCGTCTAACGAGCTGTAGACCGAATAGGCAAGCCCGCGCTCGTTCCGAATGGAATCCATCAATCGAGAGGAGAAGCCTCCTCCCCCCAAGATGTAATTCATGACCTGAATGGCATAGTAATCGGTGTGGCCTCTTGGCACTCCCTCGTGACCGATGATGATATTGGCTTGGGTGAGGCTTTTGTTGATTCGAATAACGTTTGCCGGACCCGGCGATGAAGGTGCGGGAGGTTCTTTGGCCAAAGCTTTTTTCTCCCAAGATTGGAAGGCCTTGGCAAGCCCCTGCACCATTTCTTGGTGCGAGATGTCTCCGACCACAGCCAGGATGGCACGATTGGGGCGATAAAAACGCTCATAAAAATCGACCAGGCTGGCTCGGTCAATGCGCTTGACCGAATCCTCGGTCCCTTCCACGGGGCGTCCGTAGGGGCTTTGGGGAAAGAGGGCCGCCAAAAATTTTACCTGGGCGATCTCTCCAGGATCCTCTCCCTTGGCCTTGATCGATGCGATCACCGATTGTTTCTGTCTATCAATCTCTTCTGGAGGAAAGACCGAGGCGGTCAATACCTCTGCGAGCAGATTGAGCCCCGTATCCAGATCCTTTTTCAGCAGCGTTAAACTCACCGTTGCAAGCTCTTCGCTGCACCCTGCAGATAGTCCGGCACCGATGAAGTCCAGCGTCTCACTGATCTGTAAGGCCGTCCGGTTGCGTGTCCCGTAAGTTAGAAGCCGCGCTGTGAGGTTGGCCAGCCCTTCACGTCCCGCGGGGTCGTAACGAGACCCTGCTTCTATGAGAAGGTTGAAGGTAACCATCGGCAATGCTCTCTGCTCCGAAGTCAGAAGGACCAGTCCGTTCTCGAGCACCGATCTCTCGGGCAAAAGACGTGCCTCCACAAAGCAGGGAAAAACGATCAATAGAGATAAGAAAAGAAAAATGGACTTTAATTTTTTCATTGGCTCTTCTCTTTTATGGGAATAAGGACACCCACGGTGCGTCGGTCGGCCTCAAGATATTGTTTCGCTACCTTGAGGATGTCATCCCGGGTGACCTTTCTGATCCCCGCAAGATAGCTATCCAAAAGCTGCCACCGGGCTGAGGACTCATAGTGGCCAATCCTCATGGCCTGGCCAAAGATCGAATCCTGACCGAAGACAAAGGCCGCCTCGACTTGGTTCTTAGCTTTTTCAAGTTCTCGCTCGTTAACAAGCTCGGATCTGACCCGATTCACCAAAATGTCGATAGCGCGCTCCACCTCGGCAGGATCCTTTTCTGGCATCACCTGAGCCGTTATTGACAAGACCGTGGGGTCTATCGACAGCCCCCAGTAATTAGCGTCCACACTGCGAGCAATACGTTTATGGTAGACTAAGTCTTGATAAAGTCTGGAGCTGCGCCCGCCAGCAAGAATCATCGTGAGGAGATCTAAGGCAAAACTATCCGGAGTCCTCAGGTTAGGAACATGAAAGTAGATCAAGAGAAACGGCAGCTCAGCCTCCTTTTTAAGGATGACTCTTCTTTCACCTCTCTGCGGGGGCTCTTCGACTTTTACCTTGGGGGGCTCCGGACCGCGGGGGATCTTGCCAAAGTCAGCCTTAATCTTGGTTAAGATTTCCTGACTTGAGAAATCTCCCACGACGACGATAAATGCATTGCTGGGGACATAATAGGTCCGGTAGTGACTCTGGAGGTCTTCACGCGATAGGTTTTGGATGTCTCCCATCCAGCCAATAATCGGACGCCGGTAGGGATGGACGGTATAAGCGACAGCGCCGGTAACTTCGGCCAACGCGGATGTGGGGTTGTCCTCCGTGCGCAGGCGTCGCTCCTCCATGACGACCTTTTTCTCCGCCTCAAAATAAGTTCCGTCCAGAAGGGCATTAGCCATCCGATCCGCTTCCAGCTCAATGGCTATGCCGATCTTTTCTCGGCTCATCGTCGCGAAATAGACCGTGACGTCCGACGAGGTGAAGGCGTTCGAGCGCCCACCGTTTTTCGCAATGATGCGGGAGTACTCCTCGGGACGAACCTTCGAGGTCCCTTTGAACATCATGTGCTCCAAAAAATGAGAGAGGCCGCCCTTCCCATCTTCTTCGTTTCTTGACCCTACGCGATACCACACCTGAAAAGTAACGGCCGGACTCTTGTGGTTCTCCAAAAGAAGGACCTTGAGTCCGTTTTCCAAAATGACCTCCTGGACCTGGGTGGTCTGGGCTTGGGTTGGTGGAGAAAAGAAGGATTGAACAATCAGGGCGAGCAAAAATATCCACTGCATGCTCTTTACAGATAAAGGAAGAACAACAAAAGTGCAAGCGAAAGCAGACATACGTTCAAGCAGTTCAAAGCGTTTAAATCGTTCACGGCTTGAACGGCTTTAACGGTTTAAACGTCTTGAACTATGAATTAAGCTCGTATTGACAGGTCAGGACCAGCGCAATAGTATGACGCCAAGATCGAGGAGAATCCTATGCAAGATGTCACTGATATGAGAGGCTTCATCCAATGTCTTGAGGAGATGGGGGAACTCAGGACCCTCCAGGGGGTCGATCTGAACCTCGAGGTCGGGGCTTTGACCGAACGTGCGGCCGAAAATGAGGGCTCAGCCCTTTTGTTAAGCCACTTCAAGGGTTACCCGGAGGGTTTTCGGATTGTCTCAAACGTCTTTAGGACCTGTAGACGGACCGCTCTGCCTATGGGACTCCCTACGGAACTCAAGGGGGTGGACTTTCTCCATGCTTGGCGGAGAAAACTCGCAACATTCAAGCCTGTCCCAGTAGAACAGGTTGAAGGCGGGCCAGTCTTTGAAAATCAGATGAACGAGGATGAGGTGAACCTCTACAAGTTTCCCACGCCGATCTGGCATGAACTCGATGGCGGGCTCTATCTGGGGACCGGGTGCGGGGTGATTACGAAAGACCCAGAGACGGGCAGGATTAATATCGGTACGTATCGGGTCATGATCCAGGAAAAGAACAAAGTCTCCATCAAAATGAACATGGGTAAGCATGGCAGACTGGCGTTCGAACGGAGCCGCGCCGCAGGTAAGTCGCTGCCAGTTGCCATTACATTAGGCCAGGGGCCAGCCGTTTTTCTCGCCTCGCAGATGCCAGTGCCGCCTGACGTGAACGAGTATGAATTTGCCGGCTGGCTTCAGGGAACCCCAGTGCCTGTTGTTAGAGGCGCAGTGAGCGGCCTTCCTATCCCGGCCAACGGTGAGATCGTCTTGGAAGGCGAGATGCCTCCTTACAAAGACGAAGAGCTTCCCCGTGAGGGACCCTTTGGAGAATGGCCGGGCTACTATACGGACGCGAACGTAGGAGAGACCCCCGTAATGGTGGTGAAGCGGGTTTACTACAGGAATGATCCGATTATCCTTGGGGCACCCCCGTTGAAACCGCCGAACAGCTACCTTCCCATACCGCTTGGTGCAGCCACGTTGTGGGAGCAGATAGAGAAAGCAGGGGTGCCGGACGTAAAGGGGGTATGGGGTTTTGTCTATGGTGGCCAGCCCGGATCGTTCACTGTAATCTCCATCCGTCAGCGCTACTCAGGACATTCCAAGCAGGCCCTTCTTGTAGCCGCAGGGGCACGCGCAGGGGCCTACGGTGGAAAGTTCGTGGTGGTGGTGGATGATGACATCGACATCACCAATCCTTACGATGTGATCTGGGCGATCTCGACAAGGTGTTATGTCCGGGAGGGAATCGATCTCGTTAAGAGCGTCTGGGCCTCGGTCTGCGAGCCTGCCATGCCTCCGGAGGAACGCTCTCCCCGAGGCTACACCTCAGATCGGGTTTTGATCGATGCCTGCCGACCCTATCGTTGGATGGATGAATTTCCCAAGGTCAACGCCTTTACCAAAGAATTCAAGGACGAGGTGGAGAGGAAATGGAAGATTTAATTTTTAAGGTTTGTCAGTTTGTTGAAAAATTTGTTTTCATGCTTCGACACGCTCAGCACGAACGGAAAATCACTAACGTTTTAATACACCTCCGTTCACCCTGAGCTTTGTCGAAGGGTGGGTGCAAGATTTCAGAAAGGCTGCTGTTAGTTAACAGAGCAAAATAAAGAGGCAAATAATGGGTGTGTTGGAAACCTTAAGCCTAGCTTTAGGGACGGCCTGGACCTCGGGCATAAACCTCTATGCCACCGTAGCCACCCTTGGACTGGCAGGCAGGTTAAGAATGATTCAGCTTCCGCCTAATCTACAGATCCTGACCGATCCTTTGGTCATCGGAGTAGCCTGCGCGATGTACGTCATTGAGTTCTTCGCCGACAAGGTGCCCTATGTCGACAGCGGATGGGACGTGTTACACACTTTTATCCGCATCCCCGCAGGAGCCATCCTCGCAGCCCGATCCGTAGGAGACCTTAACCCTGCTTTAGAGTTGGCCGCGGTTTTAGCTGGCGGTACGGTAGCATTAGCCGCGCACGGAACCAAAGCCACACTACGTCTGGCGATAAATACGAGCCCGGAACCATTCACCAACTGGGTGGCCAGTATTGGCGAAGACCTGGCGGTTTTTGCAGGAATCTGGTTGGTCTTTAACCACCCGTTAATCATGTTCGGCTGGGTCATCGGATTTATGGCCCTAGCCATCTGGCTGATTCCCAAACTGTATCGTACGGCCAAGCGCGGATTTCTGGCACTGCGGGCTCGACTGCGGGGCGAAAAGCAGGAGATAACTGCCGCTAAACCTGCGCCGCCAGTCTAGGCCGGGCCCCAACGAACCGTCTCTCATCTACACCATGACAAAGCTGGTTTATGAAAGAGGAAAAGGCCAATAGCGATTTTCCCGCTGTACCTCTAACTCTAGAAGGCTCGTACATCTTACACCAAATGTTCCGTGTGCGCTGGTCTGCTTGGAAAGCGGCCACCTCGGTAGAGCAAAAGCTGGCCCTAGAGGAAGCTACGGCCTCGCTGGAGGAGATGGAGAAAAGTGGCCAAGAGCAGAGCGCGATTTTTTCTCTGGTTGGGCACAAAGGGGACCTGATGATCCTCCACTTCCGGCGCACGCTTGACGAGCTGAACCATTCAGAGCTTCGCGTCGCCAACCTCAAGCTGGCCGAGTTCCTGGAACAGACAACCTCGTACCTGTCAGTTGTGGAACTGGGATTGTATGAGGTTTCTGTCCGCCTCTATGCAACACTTAAGGAAAAAGGAATCCAGCCCGGCGGCCCCGAATGGAACCAAGCCGTGGAAGCTGAGCTGGCCAAGCAGCGGAAAGCCGCCGCGCCGCGGCTTTGGCCCGAGATCCCTCCACGGCGCTACGTCTGCTTTTATCCCATGGATAAAATGCGCGGAGAGACGAAGAACTGGTACCAGCTCCCTATGACAGACCGCCAGCGGCTGATGCGCGAGCACGGCGTTATCGGCCGCAGGTATGCTGGCCAGGTGACCCAGATCATCTCCGGATCTATCGGCTTTGATGACTGGGAGTGGGGAGTGGACCTCTTTGCCGATGACCCGCTGGTTTTCAAGAAACTAGTTTACGAGATGCGCTTCGACGAAGCGAGCGCCGTGTACGGCCAGTTTGGCGCCTTTTACACTGGGCTGCGTTTTCCCGCGGCGAAGTTAGGAACGTTGCTCGAAGGTCAAACACCTACTTTTACTTAGATTTCCAGGCTAATGATTGGGAACGGAATTAAGCACCTTCGAGCCACTCCTCGTGCACATCGACCCAAAGCTTGTCACCAGATGATTTCCCGAAGACTTCCTTAATATCAAACATGACAGTGTAGAGGGGAGGATAAAGGCCGCGATGGTCGAAGGTAAAAGCATCTAGGAGCATCTGGTAGTCTTTTAAATCGTCCTCCAACCTTTCGATGCGCTCCTCCAAGGTGCCGCTGTGCTCCTTCTTCTTTATGCGGAAGAACTCGTCGTAATCTCCCCTCTCCTTCCTATTATCCTCTATTACCATCCCTGCCCCTTTAACTGCGTCCGATGAGACCAGGCCGATTCCTTTGACATAGTCATCCAGACCATCTTCAAGGGCCCTTATTCGAGTCTCGATATCCTCGGCACGCTCACCATCGCTCCCTTTAGTGAACTTGGCCTGGGACTCCATGGCAGATTTCGCCTTTAGGATGTCATATAAGGTTATGGTTCCCCTCCTGCTGAAGTAGTAGACACGCGGCTCGAAGCGTTTGGTTCTATAGTATTCCAGGTCCTCTTCAACGGCTCTGACATGGGCCTCGTAGTCATGCATGTGCGGGTTTGCTTCATCTACATTGTGGGCCATTGCTATTCCTCCTATCTATACGAACCCGAAATAACTTTACACTTCCCAGTTTACGAAGAAAAAGTATCTGCTAAGGAACTGTGATGTCAAGCTCTATCCGGTTGTGTGCTAACGGCTGGTAATTATAATGACCCCGGCAACCATCAGGGCAGCACCAAGAACGACCTTGAGGGTAATCACTTCCACATCCCTGAGAAAAAGGGTGCTGAGCAGGACGGTAAAGAGCGGATTCGTATTGAGCAGCGGTACTATGGCAGAGACCTCTCCTCTGCTTAAGGCCACAAAGGTTAGGAGCTGTGCTGTAGCAGAGACCAAAGCGGCGCTCCCAAAGAATGGGAGGCTCTTTTTGTGAGTCTTTATAAGGCCACTCCTCCCCGTCATTATCAAGTAAATTGAAAAGATCGCCAAAGAGGTGGAGGTGCTGATGGCCGCACCGAGAAATGGATCAGGAAAAAGGAGTAGCCCCTGCCTGCGAAGGTTTTGAGAAACAGCGGCAAAAAACGCTGCCCCTAAGGGAAAAATGAGATCGAAGACCCTCCATTCACTTTCGCCACTGCGGCGCGAAGAGATGAGCCACACGCTCGCCACGGTGAGGACCGTCCCGATATAAACAAAAAGGGTCGGTTGCTCTCCCAGAAAAACCACGGCAATGAAGACCGCAAACAGAGGGCTTGTCCCGAGAAGAGGACCAGCCCGAGAGACCCCGAGGCGTGTCAGGCCCATATAATAGAGGATGCGCGCCAAGAGCGGTTGGAAACATCCGCTCAGTAAAAAGTAGACCGTGGCTGGTGACCAGAGAAGCTGAAAAGAGAAATAGGAGAAGAGGTAGGACCAGAGGCATAGAGCCGATACGGAATAACTCAGAAATGCGGCCGCAACGACGTTGGAGGTGCGCGCCCCCAAACGCACCAAAATCGCATCGACTGCCCAGCCCAGCGCTGACGTTATTGCGATAACTTCAGGCTTCATGAGACTTATTGGGTCGGAAGGATATCACTGCGGGTAAGGCAAAAGAAATGGACTACAAAAAACTGTGAAATCTCAAATGTTACCAGGCTTTTGGAAAACTCACCATCGAACACTACGAACACGAACACGAACGCTGCTTCTGAATCGCAAGTACCTGTGTAGTCTTCATCCAATCTCAATTAGCTTTCTTCTGCCGGCTTGCCCCCGGATGACTTTTACCGAAGACTTAGGGACGGAAAAGTAGTCGGCCAAAAGTTCTATTCTTGCGGCCTTGGCTTCACGACTCGGTGTCAAGGTGCGAATAACAAAAAGACTGGATGCAACGGATGAAGCAAAAGCCTCTTTGTTTGCGTTTCTCTCAGGGAAGATACAAAAAGCGATGACTTCGATAACTCGCCAATCTACGGGCTTAAGACCCATCTCTCTCCAGTGGCATCATCGACCCAATGACCGGCACGGACTCCGGCTAGCGCGGAGGTCTAAGGGAAGCGGCGGCGTGCTCGCCGGCTACCCGGGATAATTCGCTAGATGATTGAGTTACTAGGGAATCAGGCCATGCTCCTTTAATGTGGGCGTGAGTTCATCTAAACTGCGGATCAATAATTTTGGCTGCGCCGCAAGTAAGGTTTCCTCATTGTTGTACGAATAATCCGTGGAAAGGGCCACTGTGGTGACCTCAAGACGGTTCCCTCCAACCGTGCAACGATCAAGATTATTCCCGGCTTTGATATAAGAGGATGTGCCGGAGACCAGTATGACGCGGAGGCTTTTAAGTTGATACTGTCTAAATAAGTGATAAATGCCCTGCTCTTTTGTAAAATATGTTTCATCTCTATCGATGATTTCCTCAAAATATCTGCCGATGCCGCGCCTTTCCATAGCCTCATGCTTAAAACGCCTGCCCCCAGTGGTCATAAGGATATTGACTAAACCCGCCTGCTGAGCTGCCCGAAGGGATTCTTCAATACCAGGGATCAGATCAGGGGGATCGGTATCATATCCGTGCTTTCTCGCAATCTCCAACGCATGATCTCTAATCTCTTGCCTCTTTGCTTCGTTGAAAATGATATTCGGGTTTCTCTGATAATCTTTTTCAAAGATGAGTGGAATCAAGAATAAATCAAACGGCCCGTCAGCTATTCTCCTCAATTGATCAAAAGAAAGAGTATCCTTTTTGTAGCGTGCCAAGATTTCGTTAGAGATAACATGAACTCTTCGGATATCGGTCTCAACAGTATCCGACATCGTCCTTAACAGATATGTTTGATTCGACATGCTTGCTCGCTTCCTTTTGTTCCAGCTTAAAACAGATATATTCCCAGGAAAAGGGGTGCTGCAAGAGGAGAGGCCGGAGGATTAAGAACCAAACACGCGAAACAGGCGCCAGCGCCCGCCCGTGAGATCATTCACCCATTCAGCCAACGCGACCAAGTTGTCCTCGGAATCCACAAGACGCACCATCTTCTCCCCTTCCTTCGGGGCTGCCAGTCCGTCCAGCACTTCCTGTTGACCCATCCTGAGTTGGGACAAGAAATGGTTCTCTAGCCGAACGGCGCGAAGATATTCGAGTGCTTGGTTCAATGAAAGTAGAGGAATTTTTCCGTCATGCCTCAGCATCTCGATATCGCTCAGTGAAACCGCCTGCTCCACGGCGAGGTGACCGCATGCGAGACGTCTCAAGCTCTTAAGGTAGGCTCCACACCCTAGAAACCTACCCATATCTGCTGCCAAGGTACGGATGTAAGTTCCCTTGGAACAGGTAATCTCAAAACCTACTTCTGTCGCATGGAGCTTCCAAAGCCGAAGCCGCTCGACCTTTATCGACCTTGCAGGACGCGGCACACTTTGCCCTTCGCGAGCGAGGCGGTAAAGACGTACGCCTTCCTTCTTGAGAGCAGAAAACATGGGAGGGGTCTGCCATAGGGCTCCGGTAAAAGCGGCTTGGAGATTCTCGATCTCCCTCTCACCCAAGGAGGGAACATCACGAGTTTCTAAAACCCTCCCGGTTAAGTCCTGGGTATCGGTCTCCACGCCCAAGGCGACTACACCGCAATAGCTTTTTTCCGCAGCCAAAAAAAGCGCGGCAATCTTTGTCCCGTCATTGATTCCCAAGGGAAGGAGGCCAGAGGCGAAAGGGTCAAGGGTGCCGAGGTGACCCACCCTCTTTGCTCCGATAATAGCTTTAACCTTCTGAACCACCTGCGCAGAAGAAGGACCTTCCGGTTTATCAATTAAGAGAATGCCGCTCTGCATAGCTTTTCCCGTTGGCCTGCCTGGAAGTATCTTTGCGGCCCGATGCAATACAATCGTCTTATGCTCGCAGGAATCCGTCCAAATCGCTCAAGGTGTTCAAAACGTTTTGAACCTATTGAACGGCTGGAACGTCTTGGACTTTTTCAGATTCTATGCTCGGCCTTTCAAGACACCCCCAGCTAAACCGAGGGGGAGGAGATCGAAGGCCAGAGGAACCGACCGAGGTGGTTACGTTCTAGGTAGTGGCTTATTTCTCCTGGCCTGAGAGCTCCTTCCCTGAGGCCTTTTTCAACCTTCCTTTTTAACCTGCTGTAAAAGATCCTCGATGCGCCGGGCCTTATCTTGCGTATCGTCGTAAACAAACTCGATCGTTGGAACGAATCGGAGCTTTAGCTCTTTAGCCATCTTGGCGCGGATAAACCCTGTAGCGCTCTTTAAGCCAGTGAGGACCTCTGCCTTTCCCTCATTCCCTGTCAAAAGACTGAAATAGATCCGAGCATGTCTCAGATCCTTGCTCACTTCTGCTGCCGTGAGCGTAACTGACCCAATGCGGGGATCGCTAACTTCTTTCGTCAGCAATTGGGAAACTAACTCCAGGAGCAGGTCTCCAACTCGATCTGAGCGTTTGGTGTCCATGGCTTTTTAATAGTAAAAAAACTCTATTTCGGATTCCCCCACCTGGGCAAGGCCCAGATGGTCAATAAAATCGACAACCTTCTGCAGTGTGGTCTCCACAACCTGGTGATTGCTGCCGACCACGCCAAAACCTAAAACCGCGCTTTGCCAGAGATCCTGATCGCCGCACTCTGTAACGGAGATATTAAATTGGTGGGATACCCGTGCCTGGATCCTCTTGAGCACCCCCCTTTTTCCCTTCAAGGAGTGATTCTCAGCAAGGACAAGGCTCAGTTTCAGAACCCCCACGATCATGGGGGATGAGGTAGACTGCGGATGCTTTCTTCCTATCGTTTATCTCCCGCCGAGGCTCGGGATGCCTCACGCCCCCCCGGAGTTGGATTGATGCGCCGGATTACCGGCACTCGCTCATAAGCCTCAACCACATCTCCCTTCTTGATATCCTGAAAACCCTCAACGGCTAGACCGCACTCGTACCCTGCTGTTACCTCGCGTACATCGTCTTTGAAGCGCCTCAGACTGGCTAGTTTCCCCTCGTGGACAACCACCTGATCTCTCAGAAGCCGTATCAGATTGGAACGCTGTACCTTACCTTCGCTAACATGGCACCCCGCTACAGTCCCCACACTCTGGATATTAAAAATCTCCCGCACTTCGACACGTCCTTGAATTTGCTCTTTATATGTCGGTTCTAGCATCCCCTCCATGGCCGCCTTGATGTCTGCCATGGCCTCGTAGATCACAGTGTAGAGGCGGACATCCACCCCTTCTTGCTCCGCCAAGGTTGCTCCTTTGGTCTCAGGCCGCACATTGAAACCAATCACAATAGCGTTGGAGGCGGCAGCCAAAAGGACATCGCTCTCTGTGATCCCTCCTACAGAACCATGGAGCACCCTGAGCTTAACCTCGTCGGTAGAGAGACGGCTCATCGCGTCAGTTAAAGCCTCCGCTGAACCATGCACATCGGCTTTAAGAACGACCCTGAGCTCCTTAACATCTCCGGCCTTAATCTGATCATAGAGTTCCTCTAGAGAAACCTTGCTAGTCTTGACCAACTCAGATTCCCTCTGTTTGCTGTGTCGGTACTCTGCCACTTGTCTGGCCTTGGACTCATCGGTCAGAGCCACAAAGGAATCTCCTGCCTGCGGGACCCCCTGAAGGCCCTGAATCTCCACCGGCAACGACGGAGGCGCCTCCTCTATCTTATGACCGCGGTCGTCGATCATGGCCCTCACCCTCCCATGAAAAACCCCACAGACAAATGGATCTCCGACTCGTAAAGTTCCTTCCTGAACCAAAACGGTCGCCACCGGTCCTCTGCCTCGGTCGAGCTTGGCCTCGACGATCGTCCCCCGCGCCAGCTTCTCAGGATTGGCCTTGAGTTCGAGAATATCTGCCTGCAGTAGAAGCATCTCCAACAGGTGAGGGATACCTTCTTTGGTCCGGGCCGAAACAGGAACGAAAATCGAGTCACCCCCCCACTCCTCCGACACCAAACCATGTTCCGATAGTCCTTTTTTAACCCTTTCCAGGTTGGCATCATGCTTGTCGATCTTGTTGATGGCTACAATGATCGGGACCTCCGCAGCACGGGCATGGTTGATCGCTTCGATGGTCTGCGGCATCACCCCATCATCGGCTGCCACGACCAAGACTACAATATCGGTGACCTTAGCCCCTCTTGCCCGCATCGCCGTGAACGCCTCATGTCCAGGGGTATCCAGAAAGGTCACGCTCTTTCCGTCTACCTGAACGTGATAAGCCCCGATGTGCTGGGTAATTCCACCGGCCTCCTGGGCAGTAACATTGGTACTACGGATGGCATCGAGAAGCGACGTCTTCCCATGATCTACATGCCCCATGATGGTTACCACAGGAGACCTAGGCTGTAGGGCGGCTTCGGGCTCTTCGACCTGATGCTCGATCTCCAAGGCGGTATCGGCATCAAAGGCCACATTCTCCACTTGGTGATCGAATTCCGATGCAACAAGGGAGGCGGTATCCGCATCGAGGATCTGGTTGATCGTCGCCATCATCCCCAAGCCCATCAGCTTCTTGATGACTTCCCCTGCCTTAACCCCCATGATCTTGGCAAGATCCCCAACGCTAATGACCTCGGAAATTTTGACTATGCGCTTAATAGCTTTGGGAACAGTAATCTCTGTTTTTCTCTGTTCTTTCCCTGGCAAGGCCCTCTTCTTTTTTGGCACCCTGCTAAAACGAAATTCCCGCTCCCGGGTCTCCAAAACATCCTGCTTCTTGACAACCCGCTTCTTATGCTTGACAGCCTTTGTCTGCTTCTCCGTTTCTTCACCAACCTCAACGGCCCCTCCTTTTTCCACACCGGGGATATGCCTGCGGGCCTGCTCCTTCTCAACCAGTGGAGCAGCCGGCTCGACTGGGACTGGACGTCGAGGAACGGTGGCTGGCTCAGGACCGACCCTTGTCGTTCGCTTCAAATCTATCCGACCCAGAATCCTGGCGCCTCTCGGTGCTTCTTGCGGCACCGGAACGGGTTTTTCCTTGACCGGCTCTGTTACCGGCTCCCGCCTCACGGATGGAGGGGCAGGAATAGTCTCGGCAGCCTTGGCTTCAAGTAGCGCTTCTTCTGTGGGTACTTCAGGCTGCGGGATCATTTCAGGGGAAGGAGAGACCATAGGGGAGGTCTCTGGAGGGATCGTCTCTTCGACTGGGACCTCTTGCGCCTCCACTTCGGGGGGAGCGGTTTGGGAAACAACCTCAACTCGACTCGTCCGGCGGCGGATCACATTGGCCCGAACCCTGCGTTCCACGACCTTCTCGTGTGCCTGGACCTCCCCCCTGCTCTCATCCTCTGCCGTCACCATCCGCTCGGCCACTACCTTTTCTTCCCCCACCGTCACTTGAGGCTTTGCCAGCCCTGCCAAGACAGCCCGGATACGGGCTACCTCTTCTTCCTCAAGGGAACTCTGCACCTTTTTCCCACGCATCCCCATCTTCTCCAGGTGGGCAATGAGATCCTTAGGTTCTATTCCCAGATCTTTAGCTAGTAGATGAACCCTTGTTTTCACCTTACTTTTGCTCCCAGTTTCGATCACGCAAAGCCAAGATCAGTTTCTCCCTCGCCTCTCGTTTGATCTCCAAATGGAAAGCGCGATAGAGGCTTTTCTTACGTAGAAAAGCCTCCCAACACCCCTCCGCCTTATGAAGATAACCTCCCCGCCCCTTCCCCAACCTATCCAGTTGCAACTCCGCGTCGCCCCGGACAACGAGGCGCAGAAGCACCTCTTGGTCATCCCTTGCGCCACATCCAAGACAAGTCCGTTGGGGACGATAGCCTTGTTTCAATACCTCGCACCTAAGAACATTCTCAATTCAAAAGGCAAATTGCAAAGTGCAAAGTGCAAATTTTGAATTTGGCACTTTGCATTTTTCATTCTTACTTGCCTTCTTGTGGCTCCTTGCCCTCGGCTATATCCTCAGGTTGACCGGCGGATTCCATCCCAGCTTCAGCAGATGCCTTTTCCTTCTCCTTCTCCTTCTCCTTTTCCTTCTCCTCTTTTCTCTTTTTTTCTGCCACATGCTCTCGGCTAGACTTATAAACAGCCTCGGCCTTCTCCGCCCCGATCCCGTCAATGTCGAGAATCGTTTCCAGGTCTGCTTCGGCCAGCTCCTCTGCGGACTTGAACCCGGCCTGGTAAATCAGCTCTGCAACCATATCGTTCACCCCTGGTATGGCCCCAAGCGAGCTCCGGGCGCGGCGGGTCTCCTCATCCGCCTCAGACTCACTACGGACATCAATCCTCCAGCCGGTCAAGCGGGCGGCCAGCCGAACGTTTTGCCCCTTTCTCCCAATAGCCAGCGAGAGTTGGTCATCGGGAAAGATGACCTCCATATTGTGCTCGTCATCATCGATGATGATCTTTGAGACCTTCGCCGGCGCCAAGGCGCGGCAAACATACTCTGCCTGATCCGCCGTCCAATGAACAATGTCAATTTTTTCTCCCCGCAGCTCCTGAACTACTGCCTGCACCCGTGTCCCTTTCATCCCCACGCAGGCCCCTACGGGGTCGACATCCGGATCATTGGATACTACAGCGATCTTTGCGCGACCTCCTGGTTCCCGAACGGCCCCCTTGACCTCGACGATCGCCTCATAGATCTCCGGGACCTCCTGCTCAAAGAGTTTGACCAGCATTCCAGGGTGGGTCCGAGAAAGGACAATCTGGGGCCCCCGACTGGTTATCTCCACGCTCACGATATACGCGCGAATCCGATCACCCTGGCGGTAGCGCTCCCGAGGAACCTGCTCCTTCTCTGGAAGAATCGCATCCGTCCTGCCCAAATTCACAATAATGTTTTTCTTTTCAAAACGCTGCACGATCCCATTGACCAACTGCCCTTCGCGGCCCTTAAATTCATTATAGATGATCTCCCGCTCGGCATCTCTAACTCTTTGGACAATATTTTGTTTGGCTGCCTGAGCGGCGATACGCCCGAACGAACTCGTGTCCAACTTGCTGAGGAGCTCGTCGCCGACCTCCGCGTCAGGATCGAAGTTTTCCCGAGCCTCCTCCAAGGTAATCTCGACACTGGGATCCTTAACCTCACCGACCACCACCTTGGCCTCAAAAAGCTCCACCTCTCCAAGATCCGGATTGTATTGAGCCTCGATCTTCCGTTGGTGACCAAAGGTCTTCTTGGCAGCCGACACCATGGCGTTTTCCAGGGCATTGATTAGAATGGCCTTATCTATACCTTTCTCCTTGCTCACCTGTTCTATGACTCGGTTTAAATCCTGCTGCATGTTTATGCACTCCAATCGTGCTCGTAATTCGCCTTCTCAATAACTGAAAGGGGTATATGAAACTCAGCCCCATCTTGCAAGATCACAATGCCTCCTTCTCGGACCTCCTTGAGAAGGCCCAAAAAGGATCTCCTGCCTTCGATCATCTCTCGGGTTCGAACCCGAACCCGCTTGCCGGTGAAACGGACAAAGTGTTCCAGGCCCCTGAGCAGACGGTTTACCCCAGGCGAGGAAACCTCCAAGGTATATGACCCTTCTACCGCAACATGCATATCCAGAAGATCACCCAGTTGGCGACTGACCCGGCTTAAATCATCAAGGTTCGGGCCCCCCTCCTTATCCAGATAAAGCCGCAGGACTCTCCCCCCTCTTCCCCCCTCACGTCGAAGTTCAATGTCAATGATCTCCATCCCTTCATCCGCCACCAATGGGGCTGCTATCTCCCACACCCGCGTGATGGTCGAATCAACACCCATGATACCCCCAAAATAAAAAAGCGGGCGGAGGCCCACTTTGAGTGCTAACACTAAAGTGTATGAAATTTTTAACACAGAGAGAGGAGCAAATGCAAGCCCCTGTTGCCTCTTATGTGCTTGACGGAGTTGATTTGGTATGATTTGATTTTTTACCGCGATTGCCGAAGTATGAAGAACCAAAACGAGAAGGGTAATCCTCAGTCCCCAATTCCCTGGGAGAACATCCTAACAAGCCTGGAAGAAGGTGTGGTATTACTCGACCAGACGGGAAAGGTCTCTTTCTTTAATCAGGCAGCCGAGATCCTCACAGATCTCTCCGCCTCCCAAGCCCTATTGAAATCTTATTTACACGTGTTCAAGAGGAACCCCTGGCTCATCGACATGGTAAAAAAGAGCCGACCCCCTCAGCAGAGCAGTACCCGAGGGGAAGGGGATTTTGTTACCCAATGGGGACGTCAAGTCCTGGTAAACTTGACCGTCTCCCCCTTGCAGGACAATCATGGGAGATCCTTGGGAAGCATTCTCCTGCTGCACGATCTGACCCGCCGCAAAGAGCTGGAGGAAGATTTAAAGCGGTCCGATCTTCTGGCCACGCTGGGTACCCTTGCAGTCGGCTTGGCACACGAGATCAAGAACCCTTTGGGAGGGATCAAGGGAGCGGCGCAACTGCTCCGACGTTCGTTGGCTCAGGATTCCTCTCTCGTCGAATACGCCGATATCATGATCCGGGAAGTGAATCGGGTGAACCTCCTCATCGAACAGCTCCTTGATCTCTCTCGTCCGGCAAAACTCAATCTAGTTCCTCTGAACATCCATGAACTTTTAGAGGATATCCTTCTCTTGGAAAGGCAACCCATGGAAGAGCGGAAGGTGGGTGTGAGAAAATATTTTGATCCCAGCCTGCCCCCCATTCGAGGTGATCGGGCCCAATTGACCCAGGTCTTTCTGAACCTTGTCAAGAACGCCCTCGAGGCTATGGATGGCCAGGGATGCCTAACCATCATCACCCGAATAGAGACCGACTTTCATATCCGGGAGCATGGAAGGGAGCGAGGAAAATTCATCTGGGTGGACATCGAAGACGACGGAGTAGGGATCAAAAAAGAAAACCTCTCCCATATTTTCTCCCCATTCTTCACCACAAAAAACAACGGTACCGGGCTTGGCCTGGCCATTTGCCATCGGATCATCAAAGAGCACGGCGGTCTCATCCGAGTAGAGAGCCGTGAGGGAAATGGGGCAACCTTTAGAGTCTCACTGCTCGTGGCGGACTGAAGAATAAAAGACGTCAATCGTGTATTCGTTACTCGTCTATTCGCTAATTCACAACAAGAAAAAGCAACCGAATAACGAGTAACCAATAACGAGTAACGAACATGGAACAGGGAAAGATCCTCATTGCCGAAGACGAAGAGTCGTTGCGCTGGGTGCTAAAAAAAGCCCTTGAAGACGAGGGGTATTGGGTCCAGACAGCCGCAAACGGCCAGCTAGCCCGACAATGTCTGAACGACCATCACTTCGATGTTTCTCTCATGGATATCAGACTTCCGGATATTGACGGGTTAACGCTCCTCAAGGAGACCAAGGAGGCAGGTATTGACACCTCCATGATTCTCATGACGGCGCAAAACACCATGCGCAACGCCATCGAGGCGATGAAAAACGGTGCTTTTGACTATGTCACAAAACCTTTTGACCTTGAGGAAATCCTGATGCTGGTTAAGCGGGCCTTAGAAAACCGCAAGCTCAGCCAGGATTTCCGTGAGCTCAAGGAGGAGGTGAAAAAGAGATTTGAGCCCGGGGTCAACATAATCGGCAGCAGCTCAGCCATGCAGAAAGTTTACAAGACCATTGGGCAGGTCGTGGACACCCATGCGACCCTCCTGATCCAGGGGGAAAGTGGCACGGGAAAAGAACTCGTAGCGAAGACGATCCATTACAACTCCCCTCGTTGGAATAAGCCCTTTATCGCTGTCCACTGCGCCGCCATCCCCAGGGAGCTTTTAGAGAGCGAGTTGTTTGGCCATGAGAAGGGCTCTTTCACTGGGGCCTTGGAGCGAAGGATCGGAAAATTCGAGATTGCTGAAGAGGGGACACTCTTTCTCGATGAGGTGGCGGACATCCCACTGGAACTCCAAACGAAACTGCTCAGGATACTCCAAGACCGAGAGTTCAGCCGCGTGGGTGGAAGGGAGATCCTAAAGGCTAACGTCCGCATCGTGACCGCCACAAACCAGGATCTGGAAAAGGCCATCAGGGAGAAACGGTTTCGGGAAGACCTCTACTTCCGCCTTAAAGTCATCCCGATCTATCTCCCACCCTTGAGAGAGCGCAGAGGGGATATCCCGATATTGGTCGACCACTTTATAGAGAAGATCAATCGAGAAATGGGAACCCAAATTTCCGGCCTCTCTCCTGAGGCCTTAAAGCTTCTGGAAGAGCATCGTTGGCCCGGAAACGTCCGGGAGCTGGAGAATACGTTGATCCGAGCCGCGGTCTTATCCCCAGGGCCCATTCTGTTCCCCAAAGATTTCACGCTCCACAATAGGCAGGGAGAAAACCTGACGAACTACGACAACTTTTCCCTTGAAGAGATCCTGCACCACAAGCTGGAGGACTATTTCCAAAGGACTAAAGGAGTGGATGTCGACAACCTCTATTCCCTCGTGATTGAAAGAGTGGAGAGACCCTTAATCGAACTGACGCTGAAAAAGACTCGCGGAAACCAGATTCGGGCAGCCCAGATCCTCGGTATCAACCGCAACACTTTGCGTAAAAAGATCGCTGATCTCCACATCAACCTCGAGAAACTCAATGAGTAGCGAATCCGCTCCCTCCCCCCAACAACTCCTTCCCTCCGCCCTCTATGCCATCGTCGACCCAACACAGAGCAGGGGGCGTCCCCTGAACTCGATCCTTCAAGATCTCCTGAAAGGGGGTGCCCTATGGATCCAACTCAGGGCCAAGGAAACGACCTCGAACGAATTCTTCCAGTTGGCCAGAGCGGCGCGCCAGCTCACCCGCGAGGCGGGTGCCCTATTCATCGTCAATGACCGGGTGGATATCGCCCAGGCAACTCAAGCGGACGGGGTTCACCTGGGACAGGACGATCTGCCTTTAGGCGTCGCTAGAAGGCTGATAAGAGAAAAGATCATTGGGATTTCCACCCATGACCTGGCACAGGCCCAGGAGGCGGAAAGAGGAGGGGCGAACTATATCGGCTTCGGACCGATCTTTGGCACCGCCACTAAGGAGACCGGCTATTCCGGGCGCGGCCTAACCATGCTGCGGGAAATCCGGAGAGCCGTTAAAGTTCCTATCGTTGCCATCGGCGGAATTACCGAGAATAACGTCACTCAGGTCTGGGAGGCCGGGGCTGATGCGGCGGCGATGATCAGCGATCTCATGGGGGCAGAAAACGTAGCGGAGAAGGTGAGGAGGATACTGTCCCTTCGCCAGGCCTAGTTTTTTCTCCACCTCACGACAAATCCTTTAGGGTTGCCGGCCCTTACGTTGATGGCGTCAGGTAGAGAGGTCTTTGCCCTTAAGGTCAAGGGGGACAGCATGGTTGAGGATGGGATACTGGAAGGAGACTATGTCATCGTCAGACGTCAGGAGACGGCGGAGAATGGGGATATAGTCTGCGCTCTGATCAACGGCGAGGCCACCTTAAAGAGGCTCTACAAGAAAGGGAAAGCCGTGACCTTGAAAGCGGCCA
>JAHFAO010000028.1 GCA_023250515.1 Deltaproteobacteria bacterium
CTTGGCGATGCCGGGCAATCGTGCAACGTTCTTCCAACGACAGTTGTTCAAAGCTTTGTCCCATGGCAACACCTTATACAAAAAGTGTTGCACTTGGTTTGTGAATTTAGGGAATCCAGAACTCCCTAAATTCCCTGGATTCCGGCTCGCGCTAGCTATCGCCAGCTTGGCCGGAATGACGTTGAAAATATTCCACGAATTTAGGAGACACGAATAGTTTGGAGTTAACAAAGCTTTGTCATTTTCTATTTCTTTTGCAGGAGCCTGTCAAACTTATGGCAGGCTCCTGGTTTGACGGTTAGGGGAGATTGTTGTAGGGGAAAGAAGGGATATGCCTATTTGCAGGTCAGTCGTGAACAGGCTGGGTAAGCTCGAGATTATATGATCGTTGCTATTGTTTTGTCCGCCGGAGAGTCCAGCAGGATGGGTAGGCCCAAGGCCCTGCTTCCCATTGGGGGAAGATCCTTTATTGAAAAGATCGTCTCCGCCCTAAGGGCAAGCAAGGTGGGAAAGGTCGTTGTTGTCCTTGGCCACAATGCCGAGGAAATACAAAAAGAGATCGGTCACCTTCCCGTCTCCGTTGTCCTCAATAAGGATTATAAGCAAGGCCAACTCTCATCTCTGATTGTCGCCATCCGAGGTCTTGAGGCAGAGAAAACCGCGGAAAAGGTTGACGGTGTATTAGTTCATCTTGTGGATCATCCCTTTCTGAGCGCTGCTTTGGTCAACCATATGATTGACCGTTTTTACGAGTCAAAAAAACTGATTGTTCTGCCGCGCTACAAAGGCCGACGGGGCCATCCGGTTATCTTCTCAAGCCGCCTTTTTTCAGAATTTCTCAGTACCCCTCTAGAACAGGGGGCAAAGGCTGTGGTCCATGCCCACAGAGATGAGACATTAGAAATCGAGACAGAAGAGGAGGGAATTGCGGTCGACATCGACACCCCAGAAGAGTACCGTCAACATGTAGGGAGGAAATAAATGTCTAAGCTTAAGCTCAGTTTGGCCTGCGGCTCCTATGACTTGCTTAGGCCATTGATTGAGGGAGTGGTGATCCTTGATGGGATCGATCTCAATGTCCTTACCATGGCGTCGCCAGAAAGGCACGGTCGGATGCTTAGGCACGAAGAGTTCGATGTCTGCGAGCTTTCACTGGTTGCGTACCTAGTGGCCCGGGATCAGGGGAGGTCGTTTACGGCGATTCCCGTTTTTCCCCATCGTCGTTTTCGTCACAGTTATATGGTCAAGCGAGCAGATTGCGGGATCGAGAAGCCCGCAGATCTGAATGGTAAAAGAGTTGGCCTAGATACTTTGCAGAACTCGGCGGGTCTCTGGATGCGCGGCATCTTGCAGGATCACTATGGAGCTGATCTCAAGAGTATAGAGTGGTGGTGTCAGGAAGAGGAGGATATTCCGTTCGAGCCGGCCAAGTGGATGAGGGTGAAGCGCGTGCCAAAAGGAAAGAATATCGATCAGATGCTCCTGGCCGGTGAGTTAGAAGGGGCGCTCTATCCTGAGACCCTCCCCTCTATCAGAAATAACTCTCCCAAAGTGGGCTTGCTTTTCCCCAATCCCAAAGAGGCGGAGATTGACTATTATAAGAAGAGCGGAATCTTTCCCATTATGCACACGGTCGTCATCAAAAATAAGATTCTGGAGGAAGACCCTTGGGTGGCCGTGAGTCTGCTCCAAGCCTTTCAGCAAGCGAAAAAAAACTGCTACCAAAGCATGAAAGACCCGCGTAATTTTGCTTTAGTATGGGTCAAGGAACTGATGCTCGAGCAAGAGTCCATCTTCGGCCTCGACCCCTGGCCGTATAATCTGGAGGACAACCGCACAGCCTTAGAGGCGGTAGTCCGCTACGAATACGATCAGGGGATGATTAAGAAGAAGCCCAAAATTGAGGATCTCTTCTTCCCTGCAAGCCTGCAGGAAATACAGTATTACCTATAGTGTCCTGCGTTCCTGAGTGTCCATCGCGATCTCATATGTCCTGAACGAGTACACAGGGTTGACATATTAACTCATTATCGATAGTCTTTTTGCGGAATTTTGAAGCAGACCAATAAGTATCCTAAAATTTGTCGGCATAGCTCGAACGGATATGGCAAACGTAGACGAAATGAAACGCCGCCTTCTCCGTGAGGCAGTGAAGGAGAATATCGCGACGGTTCACGGCGTAAGGTCACGACCCGTGCAGCCCGTTCACCGTGATCACCGGACCCGGCTGCGCAAATCATTTCTGATTGTTGGTTTGGTCGCCCTTATCGCGTCGTTATTTCTTTTCTCGACCCTAACCGGTTATCATCAAGAGGTAGCAAACCTCCTGTCGTCTCTAATGACTACGGAACCTCCATCTCTTGCCGCGAATCAGGTGGCTATCCCCGAGGTCCCGTTTTCCGAGCCTCAACCGTTAGACGGAGCTGTCTTTCCTCTTGGTCTAAAGAAGATTGTGCTCGACCCGGGTCATGGTGGTAACGACCTGGGGGCCGTTGCCCCTCTTGGAATTGAGGAAAAAGAGGTGACATTGGATATTGCGCTTCGACTGCGCCGTCTCCTGGAGGAGGCCTCCTTCGAGATTTTGATGACACGGAAGAAGGACGAGGTGGTGACGCTTGCGCAGAGGGCTGCTTTCGCCAACTCCACGGGTGCAGACATCTTCGTGTCGATTCATGTCAACTGGATCACGAGTCCTCGGATTCGTTCCGTGGAAACCTACTACCTCGGTCCGACAGATGACCCCCATTCAGTCCAGCTTGCGAGCATGGAGAACCGCGAATCAGGCTATTCCCTAGCAGATTTTCGCCGGCTGCTAGAAGGGATCTATGTCGAAATGAGACGGGACCATTCTCGCAGGCTCGCAGAAGTTTTACATAGGGAACTGTTCAAGTCTCTGGGGCAAGTCAACCCCGTGTTGAAAAACGGGGGAGTGAAGAGGGCCCCTTTTATTGTCCTTGTTGCTACAGACATGCCGGCGATCCTAGTCGAAGTTTCCTGTCTTTCGAACGAGGAGGAAGCAAGACGCCTGGCAACCTCAAACTACCGACAAGAGATCGCACAGGCACTTTTCAAGGGAATTCGCTCGTATGCGGATACCCTCAATAGTCCTAACAAGAAAGGGAGTTGATTCATGAACGATACAAATGAAGTCCTCTGCGTGGGGATCGACCTCGGCACCTCTCGGAGCTCCGTCTCCGTCTCTAACGGCGAGCGCCACATGGTAGACAGCTACGTGGGATGGCCAGTGGACACGGTAGCTCGCAAATTAGTGAGAAAGCCGGTACTGGTAGGTCGTGAGGCACTTGACAACCGACCGATGCTTGACCTGCGCCGTCCGCTCGAGCACGGGGTTATTAAGGAGGGGTCTGAAAAGGATGAGGCGGCCGTGCACGAGCTACTCCGTCATCTGGTCTCCCTTGCAGGGGTGAAACAAAAGAACAAAAACCGCCCGAAGGTGCGGGCCGTTGTTGGTGTCCCGGCGGAGGCCCTCCGTGTCAGTAAACAGCATCTGCGCGATGCTATGAAAGGAATTGCCGATAGTCTGATGATCGTCTCAGAGCCGTTTGCTGTGGCTTACGGGTTAGAGGCGCTACTCCATACCATGATCATCGATATCGGTGCCGGGACGACTGACTTCTGTGTGGTAAGCGGCCATTATCCCAACGAACACGATCAGCGGACCTTGACCAATGCCGGTGATTCAATCGACGAACAGCTTGCCAGGTTGATTCGGGAGCGGCACCCCGAAGCCCAGTTCTCGATTCATATGGTCCGCGAATGGAAAGAAAAATGGAGTTTCGTCGGCGCGCCAAAGAATCGAGTGCTTGTGACTGTTCCAGTAGGTGGGAAGCCGACTGAAATCGACATTACCGACGAGATGCACAGTGCCTGTGAGAGTATCCTACCTCCCATAAGCGAAACCATGATTGATCTCCTGTCGCGAGTGGAGCCCGAATACCAGGAGAGGGTGCGCAATAATATCATGCTGGCTGGTGGCAGCTCGCTCATCTTCGGGCTGGCGGAGAGTCTTCAACGAGCACTATCCGAAGTAGGCGGAGGTCGTGTTTCAGTAGTGGAGGACCCGGTCTTCGCTGGCTCGGACGGCGGGCTTGCCATTGCGCGTGATGCGGCCAATTCCGATTGGGAAAAACTTTCCTTTTAAGATGAACCTTCAGCCCGTTGGATCGGCTTGCCCCTGAGCAATTGCCAAGACTTAAGCAAGTTACTCCCACAGGCAAGCCGCTGACCGCGCGACATCCTCACCTCAGGTAGACGTCCCGTGCTGGGAGAGCAAGAGAACGCTCTGTGCATAGGACCACTCTTTCTCGCGCTGCTTCTATCGCATCGCCATTATCCATATGCCGCGGCTGTCTGAGCGCCTCACAGTATGCGGCCCGCGACTCGTCGACCGGCCCCGGCACCGCTTGAGTTCGTCATCGCCACGTTCCCGCCGCGTGCCGGTGGCGAGGAGTTGGCTCCGCAGGAGCATGGCCGATGCTACGTGATAGGAATTTGCTTTTGGGGTATGGCAGCAAGATGTCACTAATCGCTTCCGTTCCTGCGTACTAGACCCTCTTCGAGACCCCGATGTAGTTACCAAAGATGACGGACTAGCCCCGGATCACAATTTTGGGAGGCGGAGTATCCGATAATGACGTGTTATGTCAACCTGAGGCTGGTTTGCAGGCAGACCTGGACATTTCCTTCGGGTAGAGATAAAAAGGCATCACTGGAATCATTATTATCAGGCAGGGAATTTGAACTCTTCGACCTCCGCGTTCTCCGCTCCAAACTGCGTCAAGGCTGCGAGGTCGAGGCGGGACTCGGCTTTTTCCACATCCACGAGCTCGGCCTTGGTTGCAGGATGGCGTGGAACGAAGAGCTGGCAGCAGTCCTGATCGGGGATGGTAGAGGTCTCGAAGGTGCCGATCTTTCGGGCTTGGTTTATGATCTCCTGCTTATCCATGCCCACAAGCGGTCGCAGGACCATCAAGGTAGTGGCTTTTTCGATAACCGATAGGTTTTTCAGTGTCTGAGAAGCGACCTGAGCGAGACTCTCTCCTGTCACCAATGCATCCGCCCTTTCTTTTCTCGCTATTGCCTCAGCAATTCGCATCATCATCCTACGATAGAAGATGACTCTCAGGGGCCTTAAAACAGAGGCCACAATCTGGCGCTGGATCTCACCAAAGGGGACCAAGTACAACCGGGAGAAAAACTGGTGGCGGGTGAGGAGTTTTACCAGCTCGCGGACTTTTTCTTGAGACGTTTTATCCAGATAAGGGGTGCTATGAAAATGAACAAAGGCGAGCTGGGAGCCCCTTTGCATCATCCGGTAGGCGGCCACCGGAGAGTCAATCCCTCCGGAGATGAGGGAGACGGCCCTCCCGCTGGTCCCTACGGGTAAGCCCCCCGCACCGACAATTTTGTCGAAGCCAAAGTAGGCGTTACGGGGAAGGATCTCGATGGAAATGGTGAGTTCGGCATTTTTGAGATCCACACGGGCGCCGGATCTTTCTTTAACCACTGCCCCTATTTCGCGGTTGATCTCCGGCGAGGTAAGGGGAAAATCTTTATCTCCTCTTTTGGTAACGATGCGAAAGGAGTTAAAATGTCTTGCGTCAAGGGAAGCAAGGATTTTGGACTTTAGGATTTCGAGGTCTCGGGAGGTGCTCTCAACAAGGGAAAAGTTGGCTACGCCAAAGACCCGGCGGACACGGTCGCTGATTTCTTCTCGATCCGCCTTCTCATCGAAGAGCAGAAGGAGGCGGCCTGGCAAGTTTTTTATCTCCTTGAGGCCTAGCCCCCTTACAGAAGAAGCCAGATTTCTCTTAAGCAGCTCGACGAAGTAGGGGCGGTTGCCTTTTTTTAGGGCCACCTCGTGATAGCGGACTAGGATAGAGCGCATGCGGGTAAAATATCAGATCTGTTTCTATTTTGCATAGCTTTTTCCCTATGGTAAGATCCGCCAGCTTGTCCGATTTCGAAGGAGGACAGTATGAAAAATTTTAGAACAATCTCTGAGACCATTCAGTTTGCGCCAGATAAGATGAAAAAGAACGGTCTCTTTGAAAGCGACAGAATGTTTTGTGATCTTTATTGCTTTGAGCCAGGTCAGGCACAAGCCCCGCATACCCATGAGGGTTCGGATAAGATCTACTTTGTCGTCAAAGGAAGAGGTTTGTTCCAGATCGGGCAGGAGGAAAGGGAACTGCGGGAGGATGAGATTGCCATGGCACCGTCAGGGCAGAGGCACGGTGTCAGTAATCCTGGGCCGGATCGGCTGGTTCTCCTTGTTTTCATGGCGCCCAAGCCCTCCCATTGAGGTTGGTTATGATGGTCACAGAAGAAAACGAGATCTCCAATGTGAACGAAGCCTTTTATCATGCCTTTGAAAGTCTCGATATTAGAAACATGGAAAAGGTTTGGGCCAACGAGAGTTACATCCAATGTATCCATCCAGGATGGGGACGTCTGAGGGGCTGGGAGCCTGTGATGGCGAGCTGGCGCCGGATCTTTGAAAATACGCAAGAGATCCATTTTATCCTCACAGAGGTACAAATCGAGATTCAGAACTCACTCGCATGGGTTACCCTCTACGAAAATATTACCAGTCGGCTTGGGGATGAGGTCGTGACGGGAGTCGTGCTTGCGACCAATATCTATGAGAAACGTCCCGGGGGATGGTTTATCATCCACCATCATGGTTCGAGCGTTGCCCAGTCCCCAAACCAGTTGAATCCTTCCACCGTTCACTAAGACGATTAATTGACTGGACGATCCTCGTGGAACCGTTGACCGGAAAGGTTGCAATTGTCACAGGTGCTGGACGAGGTATCGGAAGGGCCATCTCCCTTCTCCTCAGCCGCTCGGGCTCACGAGTGGCCCTGGCGTCGCGCAACGAATCACAATTGAAAGCCGTAAGAGAGGAGATCCGAAGTCAGAACGGCCAGGCTTTGGTGGTCCCCACCGACCTAACGCGCGATGAAGAGATGAAACGACTGGTAGGGGAAACGCTGCGGGAGTGGGGGTCGATCGATTATCTTATCAACAATGCCGGTTGGGGGAAAAAGGCACCCGTAGTCAAGTCCAAGATAGAAGATTGGGATCAGACATTTCAGGTCAACCTGCGAGCCCCTATGTTTCTCAGCCAATTGGTTCTGCCGACTATGATTGCGAACCAGGGAGGCGCCATTATCAATATCGGCTCCGTATCTGGAAAGATGGGTCAGGCGAACACGGCTGCCTATTCAGCCTCGAAGTTTGGCCTTATCGGATTTAGCGAGTGTCTCTACGAGGAAGTTAGGGAATATGGCATCAAGGTAGCAGTTATTCTCCCTGGCTTTGTCGATACCCAGATGATTCCACCGGCTCGTAAACTGGATAGGAGTAAGATGATTCACCCTGAAGACGTTGCCCAAACGGTTCTTTTTGTGTTGACTTCCCCAATTACCTCCTGCCCGGTGGAAATAACCGTGCGCCCTCAAAGAACCCCGTACAGATAGGAGACAGTTACCAGTTGGCAGTTAGCAGTTCGTCTCGGCTTTGAATTCTGACGACTGGCTACTGAATACTGGATACTCAGAGGAAGAGCCGTTCGAGAAAAGGAATATCCACCTCAGCCAGACTTGCTACAACTGCGTCGGCTTGGGCCAGCTCCTCAGCAGGATGGGAATTTGTGACCGCCAGGCACTTCATCCCAGCGTGTTTGGCGCCAAGGATACCCTCTTTAGAATCTTCCACGACAAGACATTCTGAAGGCCGGATGCTTTTATCGGTCCGCTGCTTGTTGAGCAGGCTCAAGGCCTTAATGAAAATCTCAGGATTGGGCTTTCCCTCACGCACATCTTCAGTGCTTACTATAAGTTGGAAGTGCTTATTTAAACCGATACTTTCTAATATCATTTCGATCTCGCTTCTCAAAGCGCCCGAAGCAACGGCCAGGGGGAAGCGGGAAGAAAGAGCAGGTACTAATTCCTTGACACCCGGAAAGACAACCAGCCTCTTTTTGATCGACTCGCGGTAATAGACAGCCTTACGTCGGATCATCTCAGCCAGAGAGAAGTCGTCGATCTTTCTTCCGTGGTCCTCAAGGGCTGCTTTAAAGCAGCCTCGGTCGTCCATGCCAAGGTAGCGCGCATAGTAGTCCTTCTCGTTGAGGTCTATCCCTTCTTCTTTAAGGACTCTCTGGAACATCTCTAGATGGATAGGTTCGTCATCCACGAGGATGCCGTTAAAATCGAAAATGATAGCTCGAAGCACGGTAAACCCATACCTAATATACTCTTTCGTTTCAACTGTATCTAAGGTAAGAAAGACTAAATGACGAGCGAAAAAGGACATAGCCACGGCCCTATAGAGTACCGCTTCTGCCCTCGCTGTGGAGGCAATCTGGAGCGCCGAAAGATTAAGGCCATTGAACCAGAAAGGCTCGTCTGCGAGAAGTGTTCCTTCATATTCTATCTCGATCCGAAGGTCGTTGCGGGGACGATTTTCGCCATAGAGAAGCGTGTGGTTTTGCTGCGCAGGGGGGTGGAACCTGCCATGGGAAGATGGGTATTTCCGGGCGGTTATGTGGATCGCGGGGAGAGCGTTTGGGATGCAGCCATCCGAGAGACCGAGGAAGAATCTAATCTCAATGTGAGGCTCCGCTCTCTGCTGGGTGTCTATTCCTATCCCCGCTCACCCAATGTCATCGTGGTCTATGCGGCTGAGGTTGTCGGGGGAGAGCTTAAGGCGGGAGATGAGTCTGTGGAGGCTAAGACCTTTGCCCCATCGCAAATTCCGTGGGAGGAGCTTGCCTTTCAGAGTACAAGGGATGCCCTCAAAGATTTTCTCAGGCTTTACCTTCAGCCTGAGATGGAGTAAGGAGTACTGGAGTAATGGGATGGTAGGGTGGTTTAATACTCCACTACTCCAACACTCCAATGCGCCAAAATCTTTTCACGGAGGTTTTCCATGGCAATGCCCAATGTAGGGGAGAGGGCCCCCGATTTTGCCCTCCCTGTTTCGAGGGAACAAAAGGTGGGATTGAAGGATTACCTGGGACAAAAGAATATCGTCCTGGCTTTTTATCCGTTGGATTTCACCGGTGGCTGACAGCAAGAGCTAACCAACCTCGAAGCCGACCGCAAGAGCTTTGAGGCCAAAGACGCTCAGGTGCTGAGCGTAAGCGTTGACTCGGTCTTTTCGCATAAGACCTTTGCGGAGAAGATGGGTGGTATTGGCTATCCCATGCTTTCCGACTTCTATCCCCACGGCTCTGTTTGCGCCCTGTATGACTGTCTAAGGCCCGAAGGCTATCCTAAGCGGGCTGTTTTCATTATTGACAAGCAAGGGGTGGTTCGCTTCCGCAAGGAATACGAGAAGGGGATTCCAGACAACAAAGAGCTCCTTGCAGAGCTGGACAAGATCAACACTTAAACAGGCATGAGGCGAGAGGCGTCAGGCATTAGAGAAGATTCCGCTGAAAAAGTGGGCTTTCATGCTTCGACATGCTCAGCATGAACGGAAATACATGAATCATTTCAATACCACCTCCGTTCGCCCTGAGCTTCGTCGAAGGGTGAGCGGAGGTTTTTTCAGCAGAATCAGAGAACAAGAATCTAATGCCTGGTGCCTCCCGCCTATTGCCTGCTTGCTTATGGATTCGGGATCGCGGACCAGGGGGACTTCGGCTCTTCTCGGGGAATAATTGTGATCCCCGCCTCAGCCACAAAGTACCGCTCCCGGTCTTTCTCGGTACTATAGCCGATCTCCGTCTTCGGCGGGATATAAACGTTCTTATCGATGATGGCTCGCCTGATTCGGCAGCCCCTTCCGATCTCCACACGATTCATGATGATTGAATTTTCGATCAAACAGTAGCTGTGGATCCGAACGTTCCGCCCAATTACGGAGCCTCGGATCAAACTCCCGCTGATAATGGTTCCCTCGGCTACGACGGAGTCTAGTGCTAGCCCTCGGCGACCTTCATCATCGAAGACAAACTTTGCGGGGGGATCGCCATAGCTAACGGTCCGAAGGAGCCAGCTTGGGTTGTAAAGATTAAGTGCGGGATCCACAGCCCGGACGTCCATATTCGCTTCGTAGTATGCCTCTATGGTTCCAATATCGCGCCAATAGCTCAGTTCTTCTCCTTTCAGAGGGGTAGGGATCCGGTTCCTCCTGAAGTCGTAGGCGTAAACCTTCTTTGCCTCCTTCACCAAAAGGGGGAGGATGTCTCTGCCGAAGTCATGCTTACTTTCGCGGTTGGACGCGTCATCCTCCAATGTTTTTACAAGGAGGTCTGTTTCTAAAAGATAGTTTCCCATGGACACAAGGGCTTGATCGGGGTCCCCTGGGATCGACTTCGGCTCTTTGGGCTTCTCCTCAAAGCCTAGAATCCGCCAGTCGCTGTCTACCTCTATGACGCCGAACTCGGACGCCTCCTCAATTTTAACAGGGAGGGCCGCAACCGTCACCCGAGCTTCCTTCAGCCGGTGGTCCTCCACCATTTGGCGGATGTTCATTTTATAGATATGGTCAGCCCCAAAGACTGCGACGAACTCGGGGTTAGCCCGTTTTATCAAGTGGAGATTCTGGTAAACAGCGTCGGCCGTCCCCAGATACCAGTCAGCCCCAGTCCGCATCTGAGCCGGGACCGGGGTGACGAAGTGGTCCTTGAGGAGGCTAGGAAACTGCCAGCCTTCTTGGAGGTGCTCCACTAGGGACTGGGCCTTAAACTGGGTAAGGACATAGATAGAGTAGATCCCGGAGTTAATGAAGTTTGATAAGACAAAATCGATGATCCGGTACTTGCCGCCGAAAGGGACCGCTGGCTTTGCCCGATCCCTCGTTAAGGGATAGAGGCGTTCACCCCGCCCTCCCGCCATGATCATGCCCAGGACTTCCACAATCTCCGCTCCTAAAGCGAAACCATATCGTGGCGAAGGAGGAGAGTCAATTACGCTCCAAAAAGTAGCCCTATCCCAGTCGCGGCTCCTCGGAGTCTACATTAGATTCCTCCTCGAAGCTCTGTCACAAGGTACTCGAATCTCTTTTTAAACTCTTTCGGGCTGCAACTTTTGTCTCGAGTCGAGGAGGCCCGGGCCAAAGCCGCCAGTCTCTCTTCGTTTTCGAAGTCTTCCTGCTCCAATCGGATCATATATTCCCGCGCAATCCTGTAGGAGGGTTTATCAACATTCACCAGGCGCAGGCGCGTCTTGCCCGTTTGTGGGTCGAGCAGCTCGGCAAAGTTCAAGTAATGGAGCCGTCCCTCTTCGAGACAGACCAATGCCCCCTTGAGTTTGGCGGCTTGAGGATCGGGGTTTAAAAGAAACTCGACGGCCCCGTAGCCTAGGGCTCGGACATACTCGCAATCGAACGCTACGGGAGGGGCACAGCGCAGCTCGTAGCCCATGCTTTTGTGGACTATATTGATCGGGCTCCCACGAGCGGCAAAGCGGCGCTCCACCATCGTTTTCAAGATAAACGCCAGGTCCATTTCCGCCAGGCGTAGGTGTCCGTAGTCATCACGTAAAATACGTACTCCTTCTATCGCTGTCAGCTCATCTACGGGTATGAGCTCGAGCAACCCCTCTGCTATAAGGGCCACGCCGTCACGGCGTCCCCAAAGGGCCTGTCGCTTTAGGATCGCTCCCTCCAAAAGGTCACAGAGCGTTTGGAGATGGACAGGGCCTGGAAACTCCTCCGGTATGATCATTAGGGTTACGCCAGCAGCCTTGCTGATTCCCAGGGCGAGATGTCCGGCGGAACGTCCCATCACCACCACGAAATACCAACGATTGGTGGTGCGGGAATCCTCCATTAAATTGTGAACCAGGTTAAAGCCGACCTGCCGGGCGGTCTCGAAGCCGAAAGTCGGTATCTCTCCAGGAAGGGGCAGGTCGTTGTCTATGGTCTTAGGTACGTGACACAATCTAATGGTGCCGGCGGCGCGTTCTGCAAGTTGGCTGGCGGCAAACATAGTATCATCCCCGCCTATGGTCACGAGATAACCGACTCTTAGGGCTTTTAAGGAAGCCAAAACGCGCTCCATATCTTCGGGTTTTTTAGTCGGATTTGCCCGTGAGGTGTTCAATATAGAGCCTCCCTGGAAGTGAATTCTGGAGACATCATCGTGATCAAGCAGCTTCACCCGGTCGCTATTGCCGGCCATTAACCAGTGGAAGCCATCATAGATGCCGACAACTTCATGCGCCCGGTTACGTGCCTCTAAAGTAACGGCGCTGATCACGCCGTTAATACCCGGAGCTGGACCGCCGCCGACCAAAATCCCAACTCGATCCTGGCGGTTGCCGAAGGACGACTTGTCTTGTTGCATGGACTCTATCTCTTCCCCGTGTCTCAAAAAAAGGGAGTTAGCCGCCTGATAACCGTTTAGGCTACCATTGGCTAGATTTCCCTGCAAATGACGTACAAAAGAAATAATAAAGGAATTAGAGAAATGACCGAAGAAAAGGAATCGCAGGATTGGCCAGACTGATCCCCGTTTGTCAGATCGCCACTAAGAGATCGTCTCCTTCTACTTTAACCTGATATTTTTCTACAACCACCGCGGGGTTCATTTCATTAGCTCCTGTGGTGACATCGTATCTCCAGCCGTGCCAAGGGCAGGTAACGACCTTACCATCTAGTTCTCCTTCACCCAGGGGTCCGCCGCGATGCAAGCAGGTATCGCTGATGGCGTAAAAATTGCCGTTGACATTAAAGACTGCCACGGGTTTCCCGTCGACGTCTACCGTCTTACCTGCACCTGTTGGAATATCACCTGTCTTACAAACCTTGACGAAATCTGCCATCCGAAAAGCTCCTTTCTTATTTGGTCCGGTATATTTACCCCGATCCGAAAAAAACCTCAAGTGCCGGGGATAGTGATTCTATACGCCGTGTTGCCGACCACTTGTTTCGAGCTAATAAATTTCGGATCGGGGTTTATCTCAGCTTCTGGAGGTATTCAAGAGGGTTAGATAACTCATTAAGATGATTCGTAGAAGGGGAGGGCGGAGACCTCCGCAGAAAGGGTTTTGCCATTGTGGTCGATAGACACCCGGGTCCCCGGCTGGAGGTAGTCGCGATGGAGATAGCCAAGAGCCAAAGGGCGCTTAAGGGTGGCAGAAAGAACAGAACTTGTTATTTCGCCAACCTCTTTTTCTCCCACGCGGATTTTATCGCCCCGCTTAGCCGGTCTATCTCCCTCGAGAGATAATCCGGCAAGCTTTTTATTGACATGACCCCGGGAGCGGATCCGCTCCACCACCTCTTGCCCTAAGTAGCAGCCTTTTTGGAAACTCACCGCTTTATCCAGTCCGGTTTCCAGCAAGAGATGATCCTCATCCATATCAACCCCGTATCGGGGAATGCCGGCCTCGATACGAAGGGTTTCCTGGGCTTGAGTGCCGACCCACTGAAGGCAGAATTTTTTCCCGATTTCCTGGATATGCGACACCACCGGCAGTAGATCCTTCATGCCTATCAGGAGATCATAACCCTCCTCACCAGTGTGCGAGGACCGGACCAGGCGGACTTCGCCCTCGCCGATTTGAGATATGCGGTGCTCGAGTTCTCTTAGAGGAATTTCATCGTGCGGCAAAAGCCCTCTTAAAAACAGCCTTGCTTTGGGTCCCTGCAGAGAGATAATGCCGTATTGACCTGTTAAGTCGGTGATCTCTACTTCATCGGCAATAAGATAGCGGTTGAGGTGAGTGAGGATTTTTTCTTTCAGGGATTCCCAGAGATCTACAAGGAAAAACTCCTCTGTGCAAAAGATCCTTGTGTCTGCCAAGATTTTGCCGTGGACATCCGAGACGGCGGCATAGGTCCCTTCTCCCACAGCCAATTTCCTGACATCGTTGGAGACCATCCCTTGAAGATAGGAGACCCGATCAGGACCCGTAAAGCGTAGAAGGCTGCGATGACAGAGATCTAGCAGACCGACATCTGAGCGGACGGCCTGGTATTCCTTAAGAGAATCGCCAAAATGAATTGGCAGTATCCATCCGTCTTCTTCCACGAACTTGGCCCCATTTGTCTTGTGGAACTCCGTGAGAGGTGATTGCTTAGACATGCAACTAGAAATATAACTCCATTCACGAAGGTTGACAACGTGCGCAGGATTCTCGTTTAATTGGGCAGGAAATGGATAGGGCAAAGAACGATCTGGATCTCCGCAAGCTGGAGGTCTTCTATTGGGTGGCGGAGTTGGGGAGTTTCTCACTCGCTGCGGCTCATCTCTCTTTGAGACAGCCCACGGTAAGCGCCCATATCCATGAGTTGGAAGAAAAGCTCGGATCGAAGCTCTTAAACCGTGTTGGCGGAGAAATAACTCCAACGGCGTTAGGCCAGATCCTTTTTGAGCGCGCCAAGGCCGTATTGGCCCTGAAGAGAGATACGCTGGCAGCTCTGGATCACTTCCAAGGAAAGGTTAAAGGAGAGCTGCTGGTCGGTGGGAGCAATATCCCCGGAGAATATATCCTGCCACGCAAGCTCGGAGCGTTCATCCAAAAATACCCTGAAGTCAAACCGGTCCTGCGCATCGGAGATTCTGCGGGGATTATACAGGCAGTCCTCGGCGGAGAGGTGGAACTTGGCTTTGTCGGTTTCAAAGGAGAGGATGGAAGACTCTCTTTTCAAAGAATATGGAAAGACGAAATGGTCTTAGCCGTTTCTAAAGACCATCCATGGAGCCGCCTTAAGGCCATTGATCTGGAGGACCTTCGAAAAGAAGGCTTCATCTCACGTGAGGGCGGCTCAGGGACGCTTCGTTCCTTTCGCAGACTCCTGACCCGGAAAGGGCGGGAGCCGGAGAAGCTCCTTAATGTGATTATGGAGCTGGGCAGTACCGAGGCGGTCAAGGAGGCCCTTATCGCGGGGCTTGGAGTTTCCATTCTCTCCAGGACCTCCATCCAGCGGGAGATCCAGGCCGGGCTCCTCAGGGAGATCCCCATTCGGGGGCTTAAGTTGGAGCGAGACTTCTATCAGATCTTTCATCGTCAACGGACCCTTTCGCCAGTGTCCCAGGCCTTTACCCACTTCATCAGACATAAGTAATCCTCCCTCCATAGAAGAGTCTATGGCTATTTTGGTTGCATAGGATTTTTCTATTTGACATATAGAAAGCAATCTTATTTAAAGGCAAGATCTTGCCAAGAAGGAGTATGGTCATGTTGAAGAGACATCTCAGTTTAGGCTTCTTTCTTTTGTTGACGTTGGCGGCGGCCGAGCTTTTCGCGCAGCAGTCCTTAAAGGAACTTAAGGTCTCGGCGATTCCGGACGAAAATCCCCAGGAAATGCTGCGCATCTACACGCCTTTCGCGGATTACTTGACGAAAGAGGTGGGTCTGCCAGTCAAATTCACTCCTGTGGTGGACTACGCAGCGACAGTGGAAGGGCTGGCCGCCAACAAACTCGACATGGTCTGGTATGGCGGTTTTACCTCGGTCCAGGCAGCCCATCGGGCCAAGGGTGCCAAGCGAATCATCATGCGAAAGGAGGACGCTGAATTCAAAAGCCATTTCATAACTCGCAAAGATACCGGTATTGGCTCCCTTAAAGATCTTAAGGGAAAGACCTTTTCTTTTGGCAGCGTCAGTTCCACCTCGGGTCATTTAATGCCGCGCTACTTCTTACATAAGGGGGGCATCAACCCGGAAAAGGATTTTTCCAAATTCAGCTTCAGCGGGGCCCATGATGCCACCGCGGCTTGGGTGGAGGCCGGAAGGGTCGACGCCGGTGCGCTTAACTTTCTTGTCTGGGACAAACTCCTGGAGACCAAAAAAGTCGACGCTAGCAAGGTCGTAGTTTTCTGGACGACCCCACCCTATGTGGATTATGTTTGGACTGTTCGTGGAGGCTTAGACAAGAGCATTATCGATAAGATTTCCAAGGCCTTCCTTAAGTTGGATTACAAGAATCCCGAGCACAAGAAGCTCCTTGATCTCCACCGGACCAAGGGATACATCCCGGCCAAGGATGCCGACTGGAAGGGGATAGAGGAAGCAGCTGTCTCAGCGGGTCTTCTTAAAACCAATTAATTATTTTTAAGGCATCTTCGTGTACCAGTACCGTTTAGAGAAGGTTGCCAAGGTCTTTGGCAGGCAACAGGTCGCGGTCGAGGGGATCGACCTAGAGGTTCAAAGGGGAGAGAAGCTGGCCCTCATCGGCCCGAGCGGAGCCGGCAAGACGACCCTTTTCCGGATGCTTAACTGCACGTTGAGACCGACCTCGGGAAGATTATGGGTCAACGGCGATGAAGTGGCGGAACTCCATGGTAAAAGGCTTCGGGAGGTGCGGCGAAAAATTGGGACAGTTTATCAACAGCACAACCTGGTCCCGCGCCTTAGGGTTATTCACAACGTCCTTTCTGGAAATCTGGGGAGTTGGTCCACTATGCGATCCCTTCTCTCCCTGTTAAGACCTCTGGAGGTAGAGCTGGCTTATGGCGCGTTGAGGCAGGTAGGTATCGCGGAGAAAATCTTTAGCCGGACCGATGAGCTGTCCGGAGGCCAGCAGCAAAGGGTGGCGATTGCTCGGGTCTTGATACAGGATCCCGACGTCATTCTCGCCGACGAACCCGTTTCCTCAGTGGATCCCTCCCTTGCTTCAGCAATGGTTAAGCTCCTGCTCGACATTAGCGAGCAGACTCACAAGACACTTCTCATAAATTTACACAGCGTCGATCTGGCCTTGGCCTATTTTCCCCGGGTTATAGGGATTAAAAAGGGCGTAGTCCTTTTTGATCTATCTCCCGAAAAAATCTCCGACAGTTTGCTCGAGGATCTTTACTCTGGCCATCTCCCAGACAACCAGCAAGACAAGGTGCCCGATGAGGAGCCCAGCTCTCTCGTCTATCACTAGATCCCAGAGATCCGCCTTCCCTTATCTCTTCGGCCTATTTTTTCTAATCGCTTTCCTGGATAGCTGGCAGAGAGTAGGAGTGGATCCCTTAGTCTTTTTCGAGAGACAGGGAAGGGAGCATCTCTGGAAATTTTTGCGCGGGATGTTTCCGCCAGAGCTATCTTGGCAATTTCTGTCCCTCATGTTTCGTCCAGCTTTAGAAACGATTCAAATATCCGTCATGGGAACTTTGATCGCCGTCCTGATCGGCTTTCCCTTTGGTATTCTGGCAACAAGGACTTTTAGTGTAGCCGGCGTCCTGAATGAGGCCGAGGTTGAAGGCTCCCCGTCCCGTTTGGCCGTTCGATTTTTTACCTACAGCATTGCTCGTGGAATTCTAAGCCTGTTTCGTTCAGTCCCTGAATTTGTATGGGCTTTTATGTTTGTTCGAGCCGTCGGCCTTGGACCGTTCCCAGGGGTCCTCGCGATCGGAGTCGCCTATGGAGGGATGTTAGGAAAAGTCTATTCGGAGATCTTCGAAGGGGTAAATTACCGTCCTTTGGAGGCTCTTCAGTCTACAGGGGCCAACAAAATGCAGATCTTTTCCTACGGCTGGCTGCCCCAAGTTTTGCCCAACTTCGTTTCTTACACCCTTTACCGTTGGGAGTGCGCGGTGCGAGCCTCAGCTATCCTAGGTTTGGTCGGAGCCGGAGGGCTGGGACAGCAAATCGAGATTTCCATGCGCATGTTTAACTTTAACGAGGTCCTTACGCTTTTGATCATTCTTTTCCTTATGGTGGCTTTGGTGGACTACATCAGCGCAAAGATCCGAGGCATTTTATGAATGGTAGCCCCGAGGGAGTAGAGAAGGCGCATATCCCTTGGCCATCGCACGAGGCTCTGGGCAAACCTAGCCTATGGACCTATTCCCTTTTAGGTGGCCTTATCTTGCTTTTTGTATGGAGTTACCAGGGCGCACAGATCCATCTTTCTCAGCTCTTTAGCCGCGAGGGCGGAGGTCAGATCCTCGCTTATGTCCTGAAGCTTTTTCCTCCTGACTTATCCTCAACTATTCTCCATGAGGCACTTAAGGGAGCCGTAGAGACCTTCGCCATCTCATTCATGGGTACCCTTTTGGCCGTTGTCATTGCCATTTCTGCGGTCTTTTTTGCCTCTCGAAATCTCATCTATTCCGGTCTCCTCTACGAAATGGAAGCTAAACAGGGATGGAAGCGCTCCCTTCGAATGATTCCGTATTTATGGGCGAAGTCCCTTTTGAATCTCCTGCGTACAATTCCCGAGATGGTCTGGGCCTTGATCTTTGTCTTTCTTGTCGGTCTTGGACCTTTTCCCGGGGTTCTTGCGCTGGGTGTCCATACAGGGGGGGTTTTGGGGAAGCTATTCGGCGAGGTATTGGAAGATGTGGACCAGCAGCCGATTGAATCCCTTCAGTCCACTGGCGCAGGTCGGCTGCAGATCCTTTTTTATGGAATTCTCCCCCAGGTATTGCCACAATTTATCTCCTACACTCTCTACCGCTGGGAAGTGAATATCCGCGTAGCTGCTGTCCTTGGATTTGTCGGGGCCGGCGGGTTAGGGCAAAGAATTCACATTGCGATCAGCCTATTCTTGGAAAACCAGCTCCTAACACTCATCATCGCCATCTACATCCTAGTTACCTTGGTCGATTACCTGAGCGCCTATCTGAGACGTAGAGTGATTTAGAAGAGGATAAATAGTTAATCCTCCTTTATAAGAAGCTCCTTGACAGCTCTCCCAAGCAGCGATAGATATAGCCCGCTTTTGGTAGGAGGACTTATGGGGGAAATCCCCATAGAGGAGCTAAAAAAGATAAGCTTCGCCTCCTTCGTTTTTCATCTTGGCGCGACTACGGAGCTTTATCTTCCGCCTTATAAGGGGTCTACCCTAAGGGGTGCCTTCGGCATCGTCTTCAAAGACACGGTATGTGTTATGGATCACCGGGACTGCGACCGGTGTATCTTGAGGCTAAAGTGCGCCTATCCTTATATTTTCGATACGCCCATCCCTGACGGTTCCTCCCGCATGCGGAAGTATACCCGGGCACCCCACCCCTTTGTGATTGAACCGCCACTTGAGAGCAGGACCTTCTATGAACCGGGAAGCTCCCTAAGCTTCGGGTTAACCCTTATCGGCAAGGCCATAGACTATCTTCCGTACTTCATTTACACGTTTGACCGTTTAGGGCAGCACCGAGGGATCGGAATGGGGAGAGGGAGATTTGAGATAGAGAGGGTGACTTGGGTCGATGCTGGGGGCGCCGAGAAAACAATTTACGACAGTCAGAAAAAGGTCCTGACCAATTCCTTCCATCCTCTCTCTTTTTCTCAATTGCCGATTTCTTCTCTGCCTCCTTTCACTATCTCTGTCTCTTTTCTAACTCCCACCCGCATCACTTACAACGGCGAGCTACACACCACTCCGGAGTTCCACGTTGTTATCCGTAACCTCTTGCGCCGGTTATCGAATCTGTCCTACTTCCATTGCGGCGAGGAGCTTAAGCTGGATTTCAAGGGAATCATCGAACGGGCGAAAGCGATAGAGATGAGAGATGGAAATGTGCAATGGCATGACTGGGAGCGCTACTCGGCAAGGCAGGATACCAGGATGAAGATGGGTGGATTTGTGGGGAAGGTCCGATATGAAGGGGATCTTACGGACTTTCTGCCTTTGCTCAAACTGGGTGAGGCGCTTCATGTCGGCAAGGGAACGGGATTTGGACTCGGGCGGTATGCGCTGGAATCTAGGAGGCCTTCTCCGGGTTCACAGCCTGGAGATGCTCTTGACGGGCCACCGTAACTAGCCGGTCATCGGCGGAGAGAAAGATGAACGGCGGCGCCTCAGCAGGGAGAGCGTTCCGTAGTCCAAGCGCGCTCGCAAGCTGGATAGCATCGAGGGCGCGTAGCGGATGGCGACTGATGAGTACCTCGGCCATATCCATCAAAGATTCCGAGTGAGGGATGAGAAGGTAGTCTCTATGGGAGTGAGCGGCATAAGACCCGAGCAGGAAGGACAATTCCTCTATCGAGATTTGTCCGCCGCGGTGCCGCCGGTAGAAGGCGGAAGTCATCTCCAGAAGAGCAAGGAAGGTCTGATAAAAAATTGCCCCGTTGGTCTGGAACAAGCGGCGGATGTAAGCAGATCCCTTTTCATGAAGATAGCGCTTAATCAGAGCGCTGGTATCAAGGAAGAAAATCACAATCGGTCTTCACGCTCTTCAATGATCTGGCGACTCAAACCGGCAAGTTTTTTGGTGATCCGCAAAACCCGCTTCATATCTACAGGGCCTTTTATTGGACCTACCAGGGAATCAAGCCCGGGGCATCCCCGGCGAGCCAATCCGCTTTCCAGAAGGTGCTGTTCCAAAGCTTCCTTTGTCCAGCCACTGCGTCGTTTTCGCTTGTTATCGCTCCGTGGGGGTGAACTTTTAGCTTCCGACGCGGCCAGATGTCGGCGCACGGCTTCGCGCAGAAGCTCGCTGCGGGTGCGGTGCTCCATCTCGGCCTGCCGGTCGAGCTGCTCCAACATATTCTCCGGCATCGAAACCATGAACCGTGCCATCGTGTCTTCCCTCCTGTTGAAAAATGATATACAGATTCAACAGCATAGTCAACTCTTCTCTGCTAAGCTCGGTGAGAGGAACCAAGGTGGGTAAAGGAGCCGGGTTTGGGTTGGGGAGGTATAGGATAATGGTTCAAGGATACGGGCAGGGGAGAGTTCACGGATGAACCCCAAACGGGACACGGAGTTTCGCCTAAAGTTAGCTGCGGGTTTTTTCAGAGAAGCTGAAGAGGACATTGGGCTTTCCCGCAAGGCTCGTGATACTGCCAAAAGGATCATCGAACAATGGCCGCAAAAGAGAAAAAAATAGAGCAGGTCTTACGTCCTTTGGTAGAGAGCCTTAAGGCAGGATTGGCCCAGAACCTGATTGCACTGGTGCTTTTTGGTTCCCGCGCCCGGGGCGAGACACGTAAGGTGAGCGACTGGGACCTCTTCCTTTTGGCCCGATCTCTGCCAACGTCGCCTATGAAGCGCTACTCCTATCTACGAGGACTTAGTACAGAGCCGCTGGAGGGTTATCTGTCAGCGGAGCTTTATGGGGAACTGCGGTCGGCCTTTGATAGAGTTGGGCAGATGCTGACACGCCTGAGTCAAGCACTTGGCGGCGAGCCACGAGCACGAGAAACCAGCACGAGACAGACCTGATGAAGAAGGGATTGAAACCATTAAAGCTTCCGAGGTCTTTTCGTCTACCTGCAACTAATAGGAAGGGACCGGAGACTTGATTAAGAAAGGATGTCGATATTAACGATCGGCGAGTGAAGTCCTCGCAGATATACGGGAGACGTAAAGTTCGCTGTCTAGGCTTTAAGCGAGAAAAGAGAGGCGGCGCTGAAGGATGAGGGGTTTGTGATTGGGAGGGTGAAAGTCAGGCTTTCAGGGCCGACTGGATGGCGCGGACAGTGTAGACACGGGCGAGGTGGGAGCGGTATTGCTTGGAGCCATTGATGTCTTCAATGACATCTTGACCGTTGACGATCTCAACCGACGCCTCTTCGAGAAGCTTTTCTTCGAGCCTCTTACCTCTCAGCATATTTTCTACGCCTTCGGCACGGTAAGCCTTGTCTCCCACACCGGTAACTCCAATGGCGATATCCTCGCAGGTTCCGTCCTGATGTAACGTCAAACAGACCGCTATGCCAACCACAGCAAAGCCGGACGCCCTTTGGGCGGCCTTGAGATAGGCGCTTTTAGTCTTTTCCAAAACCGGAACTCTGACTTCGGTTAAGATCTCATCGGGTTCAAGCGCGCTTGTAAGAAGGCCGAGGAAAAAATCTTGCGCCTTGATCCATCTCTCTCCGTTGGGACCGATGGCCTTTATATCGGCCCCTAAAGCCAGAATTGCAGCCGGCATATCACCTGCAGGATCCGCATGGGCCAGGCTTCCTCCAATGGTTCCCTGATTGCGTACTTGAACATCGCCGATCGTTGTAGCGGTTTGGGGTAAAAGAGGGCATCGCTTTTTAAGTAATTCGGATTCTTCTATCTGCGTGTGGGTAGTTAGAGAGCCGATGGCGATTCTATCACCCTCATCGCGAATATAATTGAGATCCGGGATTCCACCCAGGTCAACGATATATCTTGGCTTAGCAAGCCGGAGCTTCATAAGGGGGACAAGGCTCTGGCCTCCGGCGAGCAGTTTCACATCCTCGCTGTGGGAGGAGATAAAGTCGACCGCTTCTTTAAGAGACTTGGGCGCGAGATATTCAAAGGATGCGGGTATCATCGCTCTTTTAATCTAACCTTGAGCGGCTTCTTGCATTAGCTGCCAGACCGCTTCAGGCGACAGAGGCAATTGCCTCACCTTAACACCAAAGGGTTTTAAGGCATCCTCCACTGCACTGGCTATGGCAGCAGGGGAGGGGATGGCTGCTCCTTCCCCGGCTGCCTTTTGTCCTAGAGACGTAAAGGGAGAAGGCATGGGATGGTGCTCGACCTCTATTTTTGGGGTTTCAAGCGTAGAAGACTTTCCGTAATCTGTCAGCGTGAGGGTGAGCAGTTGGCCGTCGGAGTTGTAGACGAATCCTTCACCGAGGGATACAGAGATTCCGTGAGCGGCCGAGCCATAGATCTGCCCGTTTACCACATCCGGGTTAATGACTGTGCCGTTGTCACCGACGATGAGATAGCGTAAGACGTGGACCTTCCCCGTTTGCCTGTCCACCTCCACTACAGCTATGTGGGCTCCTGCGGAAAAGGTGAACTGAGCGCGGACCAAGCGGTCGGGACCAGGGACCAGGTGAGGTTCCCCGTGGGGGAAAGTGTAGTAGAAAGTGGTTTGGAGGCCCGCCTCGAAGCCTTTCGGCAGGAGCGACTGGTTACCGTATGCGATGCGGCCCAATTCCGCAAAGGTGATTTTCTTAATAGGCGAGCCAGGTGCCTGAACGGTACCCTCCTGGATCGTGAGTTCTGTCGGGTCCGTATGAAGGACGTGGCCGGCAAGAGTAAGGATCTTTTCCCTGAGCTTCAAGGCAGCCCCGTGAACAGCCCCAATGTCGTACAGATGAAAGTTGTTCCCGCTATTGGCTGCAGCGACTCCCCACGGAGCCAGGTCGCTGTCAAAAGGGCTGCTTATGCTAACGTGTTCAGGCGTGAGTCCGAGGATCTCTGCCGCCACCTGGGCGGTGGTGGTCTCGTGCGCCTGTCCACAGTTAGGAGAGCCGAGAAAAAGAGCGATGGTGCCGTTCTTTTCTAGCTTGATGGTGGCGCCGTTAACTCCGCCGGCCCCAGGACCCTCTGTCATTTCAGGAAAGATCGCCATGTCCCGCGCTGCGTTTCTGCCTCCGGGTTCCACCCCGATGACAACTCCGATGCCCAGGAATCGTCCCTTCTCCCGCTCCCGTCTTTGTTCTTCTCTAAGTTTTTCGTAGCCAATTTTCTCCAGAGCGCGCCGGAGAAGGGCCGGGTAGTCACCGCTATCATAGATATTTCCGCTGGGTGTCGTGTAGGGCATCTCACTCGGTTGAATCAGGTTCATGGAGCGCACTTCAATCGGGCTCAGGTTGAGTTCCTCGGCAATGCGATCCATCATCCGTTCCCAAACGAAGCACATGGCGGGTTTTCCAATCCCCCGGTTCGGAATCACCGGGCACTTGTTGGTTACGACGGAATAGCCTTCCATGAAAATGTTCTTCACCTTGTAGGTATTCGTGAGGTTGTTTAATTTGTTGGTGAAGTGAATGGTGAGCGTGCTGACGGATCCCCCGACGTCGTCGATCTCTTTAAATTTCAACCCGAGAACGGTTCCGTCCTTTTTTACGGCGGCCTCGACCTCAAACTCCTGGGCGCAGGAATGGCCCGCTGCCATCATGTGCTCGCTTCGGTCTTCAATCCACTTGACCGGCCGCTGAGTTTTGATGGCGAGGAGGCTGGTCAATACCATGTACTTTCGTATCAGGTGGATCTTTTGCCCAAAGCCGCCGCCAATGTCTGGGATAATTATCCTTACATCTTCCAGTCCCAGGGCCTCTCGAAGAGCGTCGTAGATCACCTCGGGTACCTGAGCATTGACCCAAACGGTCAATTTCTTACTCGCGGCGTCGAACGAGGCGATGCAGGCAAAAGGTTCCAAGGGCGTCGAACTGTAACGATGAATCTTAAGCTTTTCCCTGACTATTCGATCCGCCTGCTGAAAGGCGGCTTCGATGTTGCCGTAATGGAGGGCCCCTTTCCAAGCGATATTAGAGCCCAACTCTTCGAAAAGTTGTGCGGCGCTGGGTCCCATTGCCTCGCCTGTGTCCACGACGGCGGGAAGGGGATCATAATCTACGGAGATAAGCTCCAGGGCATCCTCGGCTGCTCCTCGAGTCCGGGCGGCCAGTGCCGCAACCGGCTCTCCCATATATCGTACCTTATCGATGGTGCCCGCGTACTCTGGGATAGGCGTTTTTAATCCCGCCGCATATCTGCCCGGCTTAAACGGATTAGTTTTCTGCGTCAAATCTTCCGGTGTGATAACGGCGATGACACCAGGGGCCTGCAGTGCCGCCTGCGCATGGACTCCAAGAATCCGCGCGTGGGCATGGGGACTGCGCAGAATGACTGCATGCAGCATGCCGGGGAGGATAATATCGTCAGTAAAAAGGCCTCTGCCAGTCACGTGTCGCGGGCCCTCTTTGCTGCGCGTCTTTTGACCTATGTATTTTGTCTCCGCCATTTCTTAAAACCACTCTCTACTTACAGGGGAAGAAGCTCTCAGGCCAGAGGAAATAAGCCGCTGCCTTGAGGGCCGCCACCCCGTCCCCGTCTATGGATTCTCACAATTGTGAGGGCCTGAACGAAACCTCCACGTTCGGTTCCTCTGGCCTTCGATCTCCTTCCCCTCGGCCTGTCTGGGGGTATCTTGAGGGACCGATGCACCGGACGAGAAGATTCAAGCG
>JAHFAO010000156.1 GCA_023250515.1 Deltaproteobacteria bacterium
GTCGAGGCCTTGGAGTTTAGCGCAGATCTCCTCCGCTTTCTTGCTGTTGCCCCAGGCGAGATAGGCCAAGGCGAGGTTGAAATAGGCCTTTGAATTCTTGGGCAGTAAGCTAACGACACAATTAAACAGATCGCAGGCAGCAGCGTACTCGCCTAATTCATACAGCGCCATACCGAGATGAAAGTGTGCCTCAGAGTCCTCGGGCAGTAGCCTCATGGCTCGCTCTAGGACCTCCACCGCCTCGGCGTAAGCAGCGCACCGGAGATAGGCATACCCGAGGGCCCTGTAGACTTCGCCACGTTCTGGGGTGTGGCGGATAGCCTCCTGCAGGGGTGCTAGGGCCTGCTCGAATTCCTCATGCTCAAGGTACTCCAGCCCGAGCTGCATATAGGCCTCTACAAAGTCAGGCTGCACGCGGATGGCCTCGCGATAGGCCGCCACTGCCTCTTCATGCCGCCCCAATCTGGCATAGGCGAAGCCCAAATTCGTGTGCGCCTGGACAAAGCCGGGTTTCAAGCGGATGGCCTCGCGGTAGGCCGCCAAGGCCGGTGGATAATCGCGCAGCCCAATGTATGCGTTGCCCAGGTTATAATGAGCCTCAGCCAAATCTGGCTGCTGTTTGAGGGCCTCCTTAAAGGCCGCAGTCGCTTCAACAAACCGTCCCTCCTGAAGAAGGCGAAAACCCTTAATGAAATCTGACTCTGACATCAGGCGTCCGTGGCTAGGGGCTTGAGTTCACGTTTTCCCAGGCGCCCGGCGCTCTGGGTTATCAGCAGATGCTCGCCTAGCTGGACAATGCGGTTCTGTTGCATGACATCCTGGATCGCGCTTCGTTTCATTCTGATCGCGGGCTTAAAATTAAAGGTCATTCCGGGCACAATCACGATGTCGGAGTCCTTCCGCGAGTTTGAGGGACCTAAGCGCGGCCTGGTCAGGTTCCCGATGCCGCTGCTATGAAGCACCACGCCGGAGCGATCCTCGGCGTTGAGCTTGTCCGTGACGGCCGCGTAGTGATCGACGAATTGGCCGCAGGTCGTCTTGCCTGGAACGATGAAGGCCAACGATTCGAAGAAGATCTTGACGGCGGTTTCCATCGCTGCGCGGTAATATTCGAATCCCGGCGTATCGCGCCCGCCGACAAAGATCGAGTGGTTGACCTGGGCTCGATAGCCCTGAACGGTTGCGTCGATCTCTTGGCTGATGATTTGTCCCAGCTTGAGCGGGTCAGCTGTGGGGGCGCCTAAAGTGGAATTCGACTCGGAATCGATAGAAATCGAAAGGCGAGTTGGGTCTTCGCCGGTCTCGGCAAACATGACGTTAAAGGTCTGGAACCAGATGTCGCCTTGATGCCTGGCCGGCGGCCGCGCGATTCGGCGGATCGTCTCAATGGCTTTTTCTCCCACAGCGACGCAGCGCCGGATCGCCTCATGCTCCTCAGCGCTCTTAACCATCGCGACTTCATCGATAGGTCCGGAGTCCGGACCCCAATTCTCAATGGATAGAAACTGTGTCCCGGGTAGCGCCGCCTTTAGATTTCCAATATAGATTGAGGGGGCCAATCCCTCAGGGTCAAACCGGCTCCCCATAAGCTTAGCCACTCCAATGCGCGTTCCTGCTCTATCGAGGCCTAAAGCCTTTAACCGCTGCGCCACCTCCCTGGACCCTTCGCCCTCCTCGATGATGAGCTTTCCTCCTGAGCGCCAGCTTTCCAGCCTTGCTTCCCAGAAGCGCTTGTTGCGAGAAGAGCCGACAAAGGCGTAGACGGGTTTGGAATCGTCGCGCGTCAAAATAACCTCCGCGCTCCCCCCTCGCCCACCGATCTGAGTGAGATAGCGCGGATAGGCCTTGTCTCCGGTCGCGGGAGCAAGAATCGCATCGAGGTTCCATTGCGGTCTAGCCATGATCTGGCGAGTCGCCGCCCAACGCCGGTCGCGTTCTTTAACGGAGAAAGTTGGATGGAAGACGTTGAAGTCGCCTGGTCCTGCCTCACTGGCCTGCGCTTTCTCTTTGGAAGATGATAGCCAGGAGAGCAGGGGGATGGTCACGCCGGCCCAGGCGAAGCCGCGCAAAAGTCCCCGTCTGGTGGTTCTAAGGTCTGGATCGAAGCGTCGACTTTCTTTGGTCATATTCCTTTCCCTCCTTTCACATTCCATTGTTTTTTGCATGGTTAAATCATAGCTGCTCTCTTGTCAACTCAGGGCTTTCACGATTTCTGATCTGGTTGCGACTATCGAGTTTTGTGTTGAACCCGAAACTCGAAATTCACATAAGCTTACCTTCGCTTAATCACATGAACCGCTGTCGCCTTGAAGGAGGCAACGACCTCGATCCCCTCCTGAAGCTCCAGATCGAGGAACGAGGGTCTGGTGATAAAGGCTACGACGCAGCTACCACCGCAGTCCAGCGCCACCCGGTAGTGGAAGCCCCATGGCGTAATCTTTGCCACTTTACCCATGAGCCGATTCCGCGCGCTCGATTTTAAATCCTCCCCACCCGGTGGACTCAAAGTGATGTCTTCAGGCCGAAGGCAGAGGAGCACCCGCTCCCCTGGCTGCAAGTGGCCCACGACCTCGGCGCGGCCGCCGTTGAAGCGGACCTGGGCCAATCCTTCAGTAGCCTTTTCCACGACCGCGGGAATCTTGGTGTCAACTCCGACAAAATGGGCCACCTCCTCGCTGACTGGCTGGGCGAAGACTTCATCTGTCGGTCCTACCTGAAGGAGCCTTCCACCTATGAGAACGCCAACTCGGTCCCCTAACATGAAGGCCTCATTTCTGTCGTGAGTCACGAAAACCGTGGTGATTCCTGTTTCGCGGAGGATTGCCTCGAGATCAACGAGGAACCCTTCGCGGGTAGGAGGGTCCAGGGAAGAAAAGGGTTCATCTAAGAGAAGGAGTTCAGGATCGAGGACAAGAGCTCGAGCGAGACTGGTGCGCTGGGCCTCGCCTCCTGAGAGGCTTCGGGTTTGTCTCTGAGCTAGATGGGCGATCCCTAAACGCTCCAGCCAAGGTAGAACACGCTGCTCGGTGGAGTGCCTATCCAGGCCTCTCAGTTTTAGCCCCAAGGCTGTATTGTCATAAACCGAAGCGTTTAAAAGGAGAGGCTCTTGAAAAACGCTGGCCATGCGGCGCCTGATCGCCAGGGCATTCTTTTGAGTTACCTCGTCGCCATGAAAGTAGACCCTGCCTTCTGTAGGCCGCTGGAGCAGCCCCATGAGGCGGAGAAGAGTCGACTTTCCCGCCCCATTGGGTCCGATGATCGCCAGAACTTCGCCGGGATAAACGGCTAGGGAGGCGAAACGAAGAACAGTGGGCTCATCATATCGCACCCGAACATCTTGCAAGCTTAGGAGGGCTTCGGCCATCTCAACTGCTCGCGCTGCTGAATGTGGGTAAGGAGGAAATTCACTGCGAAGGTTAGGATCAGGAGGATTAAGCCCAGGGCAATGGCGATTTCAAAGTTTCCCTTGCCGGTCTCCAGAACCGTGGCGGTGGTCAGAACACGCGTCTGCCCGCGGATGTTCCCGCCCACCATCATCGAGGCGCCCACTTCGGATATTACCCCACCAAACCCGGCCATCACTGCCGCCAGCAGAGGAAGCCTGGCTTCCTTGCAGAGGAGCCAGAGGAGTTGGGGCTTCGAGGCGCCGATGCCCAGTAGTTGCAAGCTCAGATTTGGGTTCAAGGTCTGAAACGCCGCCATGGTAAGGCCGGCGACGATAGGAAGCGCGATGACCAATTGAGCGATAACCATGGCTGTGGGGGTGTAAAGCAGCTCGAGGAATCCCAACGGGCTGCTGCGCCAGAGGAAGACCGAAACAAAGAGCCCGACCACGACCGGAGGAAGACCCATTCCGGTGTTGATGAGTGCTACTGTGATCGAACGTCCGGGGAACTGAGTCAGCGCGAGCATGATTCCTATCGGGATGCCCAGAAGGAGAGATAGCAATGTGGCGCTGCCCGAGATCTTGAGCGAAAGCCAGGTGACGGCCCAGATCTCAGGGTCTCCTGTAAAGAGGAGTGAGAATGCCTGCCTGATCCCTTCCCAGATGAGCTCCATGCTATCCTCCAATCTCCTCTTCTCGCCTCCCGGCGATGGGCACAAACAGCGGCTGCCCGTACTTCTCCAAGCCGAAACTCTTGATCACTGTTTGAGTTTTCGGCGAGACCATAAAGTCGGCGAAGGCCTTCCCTCCGGTGTTGTTTACCCTCGGCCCGTTGGCCGCGTTTACTTCCATCACCGAATAGATGTTTAAGAGAGGCTTGTCTCCTTCCAGAAGAACCGTGAGCGCCAAGCGCTTCTGAAACGCGAGATAAGTCGCACGGTCGGTAAGCGTGTAGGCGTTCCGGTCGTTAGCGATGCGTAGAGTCGCACCCATTCCTTGACCGGACTCGAGGTACCACGCGCCCTTGGGATCGATCCCTGCCATCTTCCAGAGAGACTTTTCGAGATTGTGAGTCCCGGAATTGTCCCCCCGCGAGATAAATCTGGCTCCGCTCACGACGACCAACTTCAATGCCTCGACGCTTCTCCTGGTAGACTTGACCTTAGCGGGATCGTCTGCTGGACCCACGATGACGAAGTCGTTGTACATGACGAGCCGGCGGTTCAGCAGCTTTCCCGCGGCGATGTACTTTTTCTCAAGACTCGGCGCGTGGGCCACCGTCACGTCGGCCTCCCCTTTAGCCGCCAGCGCCAGTGCCTGGCCCGTTCCCACCGAAATCGTTTTCACGCTGTGGCCCGTCTTCTTCTCGAAGAGCGGGACCAGAACATCGAGAAGGCCCGAGTCCTGTGTGCTGGTAGTTGTTGACAGGATGACGGATTTACTCACCGCTTCCCCTGCGGGGAGGTAAAGAGGGATTGGCAGAATGAGAGTCAGTGTCCCAAGCAAGGTCCGAGAAAAGGTTTTTCTTTGCATGGCCGCCTGCCTTAACTAGAGGCAATGATCCGACCAGATTCTGAAGTGTCGTATCCTCCCATCGCCTCCACGCGGGTGCGAAACTCCCGCGATCCCACTATCTCCAAAAGGGTCTGGATGGCCGGGGAGAAGAAGCGCTCTTTGGGTATCAGGATATCGAAACGTTCTTGGGTAAAAGGAATAAAGTCGAGGCCAAGTAGCCGGGCGGCCGCTCTTGTCGCTATTCCCGCGTCGGCCTCCTGCCTCAGGATCTTCAATCCGGCTTCCAGGTGAGTGGCAACAGAATCGTCGTAACCGTTGATCTTGTTAGGGTCGATGCCGAGCCTGGAAAACTCCTGATCGAGGTAATGGCGCGTGCCCGAGCCTTTCTGCCGGTTAATCATCCTGATGCTGGTTCGCGTAAGATCGGCGAGAGTTTGGAGGCCCAGCGGGTTGCCGGGTCTGAGCAAAAGACCCAGCTCCCGATGAAAAAGAGCGACTACGGCCACGCCCGAAGGAATCGCCTTCTGAATGAACGGGAGATTGTACTCGCCGGTTGTAGGATCAAGGAGATGGGAGAGGGCAAAATCTGCCACCCCGTCCCGGATTGCTGTCAGGCCTGCGCTACTTCCAATGGTTGCCATGAAGAGGGAAGCGGGTGTTTTACGAGACGTATAGAGATCCCGCAAGATTCCAAGGCTCGGGTCATCGCTCCCTGCGGCTAGTAGAAAATCTCTTTGCTCGCTTTTCTTATCCCGGACGACTCCCCGGCTGTTCTCCTCAATCCACTCATCGATCAGCTTTTTCGGAAACACCCATTTGCCAGTGACTCTGGTGCAAGGCAGCTTTCCGGCCTTGGCCAGGTAATAGACCTTCTTTTCGTTGATCCCAAGATACTTCGCCACTTCCTTTGTGTTTAAAAGCTCTCGCATGTTTGACCCCTGAGGGAACGGCTATCCTTCTATGATCGTTTTGGAAAAAAATCAAGTATAATTACAAAAAATAACTTTTACACCACTAAAATGACTATAATCGCTGAAGGCGTCTTCTTGAAGGGGAATCCCAAACTGGCAGTTTGCTAAGCTTGCTGAGGTTGCAAACACGTGGGTTTGTCAGCTTGGATATACTGCGGGTTAGGCAGATGCTGGAATCTCCGGCGAAAGGGTGATTTCATACGGGGTGGATGGATTTTGAACACGTCGGTCAGATCAGGAACGTTGAGACGATCGCAGTCGGGCAAGCCATCCGGGTGCTTCGCTACCTTCGCAGGGCTTATGGTCGAGGTCGATGGCGTAAGATGAAAGGAGTTGCCACTGTACGGCTACCGAACGGTGCACTGCGCAGGGTAGAGTTGCATTGGTACGAGGCTCATGGCATAGGTAGAAGAGACCTCAAAATTAAGCGCTATCTGGATGAGTGATGAAACAGCTAACGAAGCATTTTGCTCTGTGCATCGATAATACCGACTATGAGGCGTCGTTGATCCGTGGCAAAGTCTATCGGATTCTCCCGGATCCAAAAGCGGCCAAGGACGATTTCGTCCGCATCGTCGATGAGAGCAGCGAGGACTATCTTTATCACAAGAGCCATTTTGTCTTTGTGGACTTCCCTAAGGCCGTCAAAAAGAAATTACTGGCACTGGAGAGTACGACCTAACCCTTACAGGCCCTGGTAGCCAAGGGCAAAAAACTCCCTTTACAAAAAAATCTCCCCCCAGCGACGACGTCGCTTTCGAAAGTAATTCCGCTCTGATCATTCGACTCGCTCATGACAGGCTTGGTTTCCAAATTTGAGAGGTCACTCCATCCCTTATTCCCGATTGGCTTTCCGCTTTACAATACCCATACCAAGCAGGTGGAATAAAAAAAGGGGGAGGCTTGAGACCTCCCCCTTTTTCCTAGCCAGCGCTAGAGCTACCACAGATATTGCAGCCTAAAGTGGATAGAATCGTAGGTAAGATTACGTTGCTCGAAGACATCCTGCCTAGGCGAAAAAGCCGGTATATCCCTCTGCCGGGTTGTCATCTCGAAGAAGGAGGCCAGTCGATATCCTAGGGAGGCGCTTAAGCCTTTCCAGGGAGTATGATAATTGATAGAGAAGTCACCCTCTACGAATGGGAAGCCCCGGCTATCGTCAATTAAGGCTTCAGTACGGTCTGGGTTAATACACTCACTTGTCCCTACGCATGCGCGGCTGGCTCGATTAGTTCCAAGAAGGTAACCCGCACTGCCCTTTACTGAAAGGCTTAAGTCCCTTATCAGTTCCCACGCTCCCTCCAGTCCGAGCTTAGGGCCTCCTGCCTGGCTTTTGGATTTGAAGGTCTTGGTGAAGGCTAGGCTGTTGCCTGAATCAAAGTAGTCGATCTTGACCCTGTTGTTGAAAAACATACCCCTTAAACCAAACTCGGGTGTCAGGCTGAAGCCCTTAGTTAACTGGATCGGATATTGATACTGGAGATCGACCTGATTGGCCTCCACATTATTCCTGGCTATAGCAGCAAAAATACTTTCGTTATCGAAGGGGCCTGGATTCCCGGGGCCAATAATCCTAACGCCAGGACTAAAACTGTTCGTACCCGTTGTGTCCACATGAAAGAAATTTGCTGAAAGAATTCCAGCACCGTTAGGCAGATAGTATCCCAGTGTAGGCCTCGCGGAGAAGTCACGGTCAACATCCACTGTTTTCCAGTGGCCAACAGGTGTTCCGCCGCCAGCACCCCTTAACGCAGCAAACGGCGTTTCCACTCCCCAAAAATTGATCGCCTGGAAATCGACGTTAAGGAACAACCCCAAAGCCGGAGTTCTTGCCGCAGGTGGCATCGGAGCTGGCCCTAACGTTGCCTGAGGCGCCTGCGCCTCTAGTTCTTTCTTGACTGTGCTCTTCACCTCTTGCCGGATCTTTTCTTCTCGGACCTTCGCGACCTCCCTCTCGACCGCCTCTTTTAGCTTCTTCTCGAACTCCTGGCGTAGTTCACTCAGCTTCCTCTCAAATTCCTTGCGTAGCTCGTCTACTGTTTGGGCATAGACATTTGATACACTGGAGCTGCCCATTAAAAGCCCGAAGACAAACATCATAGCTACCATCCAGTTCATCATACAACCTCCTTAGTCTATTCCGACTTAAGGCCGCATTATCCGATTCGGGCCCTTTTACTCCGTTTCGCACCTTGTCGTCAATGGGAAAA